>CABSDO010000030.1 GCA_902476475.1 uncultured Collinsella sp.
GGGGCGACTCGGACGAGCATACCGTGTGCATGTATACGCCGGTGCAGCCTGTTTTGGGCCGCATGCTCCGGGATGTCGAGGGTGTTCGGCTCTCGGTGGTTACTCGTGAACTCGATGCGGACCGGCGCTTTGCGTCGAGTGCAGCGGAGGTCGTCGTGAGCATGGCTCCCGACTTTTCCATCGTAAAGAAGGCGCGCGGTTAACGTGCGTATGAGTAAGACGGACTTTGAGAGGCAACTATTCAAAGTTCGTCTTACTGTTGATGAGGTGCTTTGGGGGAAAGCATATGGGTCTTGAGGGAATCAAGCTGATTGCATGCGATTTGGACGGCACGTTGCTGCATCCGGGGGAGCGCGAGCCGCGTTCCGAGGCCTTTGAGCTCATCGATGAGCTGCATCGTCGCGGTATCGTGTTTATGCCGGCGAGCGGCCGTCAATATGCGAGCTTGCGCTATCTGTTTGCCCCGGTGGCCGATGAGCTCGCCTATGTATGCGAAAACGGAGCCCTGGTGATGAGCGAGGGGCGTGCCGTTGTCAAGCGTTCCATGGAGCGTAGCCTTGCTATGGATATCGCGAATGCCGTGGTTGCGTATCCCCATGCCGACGTGACACTTTCGTGCGAGGGACACCTCTACACCATGAGCGGCAACGATGTGTTTGTTGACCACCTGCGCTATGAGGTCCACTGCGATGTGGCGGTGGTCGACCGTCCCGAGGACATCGACGAGGACGTCATTAAGATTGCCTTCCAGACGCCCGAGGTGGATCAGCCGGCGGCGCTGGAGCATTTTGAGCGCCTCTTTAGCGACCGTGTCGACGTGATGACGTCGGGAACCGAATGGACGGACTTTATCGGTTTCGGTTCGGGCAAGGGCTCCGCGCTTGCCGATTGCGGTCGTGCCCTGGGTATTTCGCCCGATGAGATGATGGCGTTTGGCGACAATGAGAACGATCGCGACATGCTTAACGTCGTGGGCCATCCCTATCTGATGGAGAGCTGCAATCCCAGCATGCGCGGTATCAACGACCGTGTCCGCTACGTGCGCACGGTCGAAGAAGAGCTGCGTCGTCTACTTGCTGAGTAGGCATTTGGGACATGTCTAGAAATCTACTTTTTGCTGCAGAGTGCGGAAAGGTTGATTTTAAGGCATGTCCCAAACATCTACCGGCAGTCGGGGCAGAGACCCTCGAAGATGGTGTAGTGCGACGTGACGTGCCAGCCGATTTGCTCGGACGCCTTGGCGTCGAGCTGGGCATCGAAGGGGAGCGGTACGTCGATGACGCGGCTGCACGAGGTGCAGATGATATGTGCGTGCGGCTCGATGGTGCGATCGAAGCGGCTGCCGCCCGGCGTCTTGATGGAGAGGATCTCGCCGGCGTCGGCCAAGAGATTGAGATTGCGGTAGACCGTACCGCGGCTGATCTTGTCATCCTGTTCGCGTACGGCGTTGTAGATTTCGTCGGCGGTGGGATGGTTATAGCTTTGGCGCACAGCGTCAAGAACCAGCTTTCGCTGCCTGGTATTCCTTCTTTGCACCGCCATGCGCCTCGCCTCTTTTCTATCAACGGTCGTAGGTAAATGATACCGTATTTAGCACACAATACTAATAACGAGGAATGAAACCGTCTTCATTGGCAAGTGGGGCTCGGGTCTGGGCGTCTGCGAGGCGAAAACGCGTTCCCATGCGCTCGTAGGAGGCATGAAGCGCCTCGAGCTGAGACACGATGTTTGCCGGCGTGCCCTGTAGCTCCATCTCAACCGAGCCGTCTTCCATATTGCGCACCCAGCCGGTGAGGGAGCGCGCCTGTGCGAGGTTGGTGTTGGTGAAGCGGAAACCGACGCCCTGGACCTGTCCCTCCCACCGCAGGAAATAGCGCTGCGGGGCGTCTTGAGTGGCCTCGTCGCTTGCGAGTACGGTAAGCCTACGGCGCAGCTCAAGCTCGACGTCAGAGGGCTTTTGGGGTTCGCGGCTGCCGCCGGTGACGCCCGAGAAAAGCTTGTCGAAAAAACCCATCGCTATGCCTGCTTGTTAGAGTCAGCGGGGAAGGCGATACCCGCCTGCTGACGCACGGCATCCATGATGCGCAGTGAGACGAGCGTGACATCGCGGTAGTGGCCAAGCTCGTGACGTCCCGCCGGGGTCTCCCAAATCTCTTCCTTGACGTTATCGATGCCGCCGATGGCGGTGATAAAGTCTGCGAGTTCGTATTCCATGGTGTTGCTCGATTTGGGCAGGTCGAGCACGCGGCCGTTGTCGCTCTGTTCGCGCGGCGCCTCGGTCGCCGAGCCGCGTACGACGTCGCCGCGATAGTCGATGCGGACGTTGCGGGGCGTGGACAGATGGTCAATCTGGATAGTGCCACGCTCGCCTTCGATCTGCGAGGGCAGTAGGTCATTCGTAATTTTGGAGTGCGCGAGCTCGACGGAGATACGGCCACCGCCGTAGCTGGCGAGGATGGAACCGCAGCCATCGATGGGGCCATGGGTGAGCTCTTGCGTGGTGGGGTCGAGCAGAGTAGCCATGCTCGTAAGGCCGGAGGGCATGCCGAAGATCTCGACCATGGGCTCGACGGTGTAGACGCCAATATCCATGAGGGAACCCGATGCCATATTGCAGTCGAAGATATTAGTGGCGTGTCCCGCGAGAATCTCGTTGTAGCGCGAGGAATATTTGCCAAAGCGCAATGAGGCGCGGCGGATGGGGGCGATCTCACCCAGGGCGTCCTCGATGGCGTGGAAGGCGGGATCGTGGAGGGGACGCATAGCCTCGAGGGCCACGACACCTGCTGCCTCGGCAGCGCGGAAGACTTCCAGCGCCTGTGCCTCGGTGGCACAAAAAGGCTTTTCGACGATAACGTGCTTGCCGCCGGCGATACAGGCGAGCGCCTGCTCGTAGTGGAGCGCATTGGGGCTGCCGATGTAGACGGCGTCGACGTCGGCAGCGGACGCAAGCTCGTCAAGCGCGGTGAAGTTACGCTCGCCACCATGCTTAGCGGTGAAGGCGGCGCCGCGATCTGCGTCGCGCGAGAGCGTGCCCACGAACGCGGCTTGGTCGTTGGCGTTGACGACCTGGATAAAGTCGTCGGTAATCATGGATGTGCCGATGGTCGCTATACGCAACATGTGTCCCCCTCGTGCCGTTCGGTTTACAGGATGAGTGTAGCGCGAGGGGGCAGGAAATAGCGTGCGAAAACGCCGTTACAGGTCGCTCTCGTTAAAGCCGGTGTCGATATCGAGGTTGCTGCCGTCGGCCGCCGTGGTGGCAAGCTCGTCGCAGCGCTCGTTGAGCTCATGGCCGGCATGCCCTTTAACCCAGATGAACTCCACTTTGTGCTTGCTCTTTGCGGTGAGCAGGCGCTCCCACAGATCGCGGTTCTTGACAGGTTGCTTGTTGGCAGTCTTCCAGCCGCGTTTTTTCCATCCGTCAATCCAGTGCTTGTTGAAGGCGTTGACGACGTACTGCGAATCGGAATGGACTTCGACCTCGCAGGGGCGGTTGAGTGCCTCGAGCGCCACGATAACGGCCATGAGCTCCATGCGGTTGTTGGTGGTCTTGGCGTAGCCGCGCGAAAGCTCGGAGGTGAAGGTCTTGCCGGCGGGGTTGGTGTATTTGAGCACGGCGCCGTAGCCGCCGCGTCCCGGATTTGATCGGGCCGAGCCGTCGGTATAGATGATGACCTTCACATGGTTCCTTTCGTTGGGTATGTTTCGTGCGAGTGACCATTGTAGCGCCATGCCCGCCGGGGGCTAGCAATCTATGATTTCTACCCCGTCTTCCGAAAGTTAGTTGGCATGGATGATGCGGTTGAGCTCATCGAGGTATTGCTGCAAGAGGGGAGAGGGCTTGCGCTCGTCGTGCATGATATAGCCTACGTGCATCGTTGAGGCGTCTGCTAACGGGATCGATGCCATACCCCATTGCATTTCATTGGAGAGGACGCCGGTCGACAGGGTGTAACCGTTCGACGTGATAAGTAAGTTAGTAAGTGTTCCGCGGTCCGAGATTCGTATGTTGCGGTCGCAAGGGATATAGCTAAAAGGTTCCTCGGCGTAATAGAAGGAGTTTGAGGTTCCCTGCTCAAAGCTGTAGCGCGTATAGGGCGTGAGGTCGGCAAGGGACAGCTGAGGGCGGCGTGCGAGCGGGTGGCGCTCGCTAACGAAGACGTGGACCGTCGCGTCGAATAGGGGATGGAAGCTTGCACGGGCATCGGCGAAGGCCTTCTGCAGAACGCGGGCGTTAAAGTCATCCAGATACAGAATGCCGATATCGCTGCGAAACGCACGGACGTCATCGATGATCTGCGATGTGGTGGTCTCGCGCATGATGAACTCGAACTTGCTGTCGCGGCAGCGCTCGACTACGTTGACAAAGGCCTCGACCGAAAACGCGTAGTGTTGGGCCGAGATGGCAAGGCGGGCCTGAGGTGTACCGTCGTCCTCGTAGCGGGCCTCGAGCATGTCGGCCTGCTCTACGACCTGGCGTGCATAACCCAAAAGCTCGGTGCCGTCGTTGGTGAGTGCAACACCGCGGCTAGAGCGCGTAAAGATTTCGATATGAAGTTCCTGTTCCAGGCTTTTGACGGCGTTGGAGATATTGGACTGTGCGGTATAGAGGCGCTGAGCTGCGGCGTTGATCGAACCGGACTCTGCCACGGCGATCAAAAAGCGAAGCTGCTGGAGGGTCATCGGCGCCCGTCCTTTCGATAGTTATCTATAAAACCGATAACAGGCTAGCGCTTTTAAGTGATTGACCGAGGGAAACAATGCTCGTACTATTCAAAACACACAAAGGCGGTAGGTAATTAAGCCAACCACGGAACCGGGATGTGAAAGGAGGCCCGCATATGAATTGCTTACCAAGACGAATGCCGGGCTCCTGTTTGCGCCCGTCGGCGTGATCAGGAGACAGCGACTTACTTCTCTTTTTTATTTACTTTTGTTCGATCAAGGAGATCATCATGAGCCAGTTCATCAACAACCCCGAGCACACCTTTGGTTTCGATACCCTGCAGCTGCACGTTGGCCAGGAGAGCGCCGATCCTGCATCCGACTCCCGTGCCGTGCCTATCTACCAGACCACGAGCTATGTGTTTCGCAATTCCCAGCACGCCGCCGACCGCTTTGGTCTTGCCGACGCCGGTAACATCTATGGCCGTCTGACCAACTCCACCCAGGGTGTCTTCGAGGACCGTATCGCCGTACTCGAGGGTGGCGTGGCAGGTCTTGCCGTCGCCTCTGGCGCTGCTGCCATCACCTATACCCTGCAGGCTCTTGCCCAGGCCGGTGACCACGTGGTGGCTCAGAAGACCATTTACGGTGGCTCCTACAACCTGCTGGAGCATACGCTCTCCCAGTTTGGCGTCGAGACCACGTTTGTCGATGCCCATAACCTGGAAGAGGTCGAGGGTGCCATCAAGGACAACACCACGGTCATCTATCTCGAGACGCTCGGCAACCCCAACTCCGACATCCCCAACATCGACGCCATCTCCGAGATCGCCAAGAAGCACGGTCTGCCGGTTGTCGTCGACAACACCTTCGGCACCCCGTATCTGTTCCGTCCGCTGGAGCATGGTGCCAACATCGTCGTCCACTCCGCAACCAAGTTCATCGGCGGCCACGGTACCTCGCTGGGCGGTGTGATCGTCGACGGCGGTAACTTCGATTGGAAGGCGAGCGGAAAGTACGCCCAGATCGCTGAGCCCAACCCCTCCTACCACGGTGTTTCGTTTGCCGAGGCTGCCGGTCCCGCCGCCTTCGCGACCTATGTCCGCGCTATCCTGCTGCGTGACGAGGGCGCCTGCATCAGCCCGTTCAACGCCTGGGTCTTGCTCCAGGGCACCGAGACCCTGTCGCTGCGCGTTGACCGTCATGTCGAGAACACCAAGAAGGTCGTTGAGTTCCTGGCTGGTGACAGCCACGTCGCCAAGGTGAACCACCCGAGCCTGCCTGAGCACCCCGACCATGAGCTTTACAAGCAGTATTTCCCCAACGGCGGTGCCTCGATCTTTACCTTTGAGATTAAGGGTGGCCAGGAGGCAGCTTGGAAGTTCATCGATCATCTGCAGGTGTTCTCGCTGCTCGCCAACGTGGCCGACGTCAAGTCGCTCGTCGTGCACCCGGCTACCACCACGCACTCCCAGCTCTCTGCCGAGGAGCTCGCTGAGCAGAACATCACGCCCTCCACGATTCGTCTTTCCATCGGTACCGAGAACGCCGAGGACATCATTTGGGATCTGAAGCAGGCCTTCGCCGCGCTGGACGAGTAAGGCGACTTGTGCAAGGACCCCTTGCGACTCGATAGGTATAACTGCATAAAATGCCTGCTCAAGGCGCCTGTGCGAACAATGGTTGCACAGGCGCCTTTTTTGCATAGGAAGGGCGCTGTTACAGGGTTTTTGGCATGCTTTATGCAATCGAGATGTGGAAAACTCCTGTTGAGAGGATGTGAGTTTTACGCAATTGACGTGCGCCTTTTGAGTAAAACCGCAGGTCGCGATTTGCTCGGGGTACTATGCAGCGCAATCGAATCACACGCAGCTCAAACGCAGTAAAAAACGCACTACGGAGGTTTCCAGCTACATGAGGATCGATTCACGAAAACCGAAAGCCGCCGCCCTTTCCGCCGCTCTGACCGTGGCACTTTTGGCGGGCGCCGGCGCAACTGATGTCCACGCGGCAACACTATCCGATACGGTTGGATCTACGCCGTCCGAGGCGACGCTGGTGCAGCCCGTCGACTACCGCGGCGACGGTTATGGCTCTATGCAGGAGTGGAACGCCTCGATGGGGGCAAAGCGCGATTCCCTGGAGATGCGCGCTCAGATCATTATGAATATGTATGGCGACTATGCTACCGATGACGAGCGCGCTGTGTTGCAGGGCTGCATCGACGGTGCGGGTAGCCTGTTGACGATGGGGGAGGTCGACGCCAAGTCGACCGAGCTCGACGAGCTTCGCTCCACGCTTGAGGATGCCAAGCGCGAGGCGCTCGAGGCTGCCGCAGCCGAAGCCGAGGCCGCTGAGGCCGTTCAGGCTTCGTATTACAACGCCGGCTCCGGCTCGTCTTACACGTCCGCTGCGTATTACGCGAACGGCTCGGGCCTGACGCGCTCGGGCGGCGTCAATAACTATAACGGCCGCCGCGAGACTTATTACAGCAGCAACGTGTTGTATCACCACCGCACGGGCGAATGGACGCAGGATTCCGAGGGCTTTTGGCGCGATTCCGATGGTTACTACGTCGTGGCCGCGGGCGATAAGGCTCAGGGCTCCACGTTTACCGGTTCCAAGGGCGAGTGCAAGGTCTATGACTCCGGCTGCGCAGCCGGAACCACCGACTACTATACCGGTTGGTAATCTGCCTTAAGCCAATAGGACATGACGGGCGGGCGTCTTTACCGAGCCTTTGGGCAACGTAAGGCGTCCGTTCTTTATGTGCGTTTGAGTTAACAGAGCCCTTACCGTGGCGGTACGCTGGGCGTATGGATGCGGGGCACACTAGTTCATGAGAAATAAGGTCTTTCTCTTGGAGGAAGTGGTCTTGTGAATGCTCGAGATATCGCCGTTGCCGTCGTCGCGTTGATGCTTGGCTGCCTTGGTCCCACGGCCGCGCTCGTCGCGGGCATGCAGGGGACATGCGGGGCTGCTCCTATCGTGGTCGGCGCGCTGATCGCGGCCGCGCTGCTGGGAAGCGTGGGCGTGGTTCTTTGCCGCGATGACGAGGACGAGGTGCCGGAGTCGCAACGCTAACTGTTGCGAGATCGACCGCCGGTCATAGACGAAGATGAAGGCCGCCGCAGGGGAAAGGTTCCCTTGCGGCGGTTTTGCTGTTAAGGCTGTTGAATGCGGCGCGTTGGCGCTACCAGCTTTTCTCGATATCGCGGATGCGCCGATAGAGCCACTCGTTTTGTGGTGCCTGGATATCGTGTTTGGCTGCGAGGCGGCAGATGGTGCCCGCGAACTCATCAACCTCGGTTTTGCGCCTTGAGATGCGGTCTTGAGCCATCGAGGGCATACCGGCGGGGTCGATTCCCTCGATGAGGTGCACCATTTGCGTCAGGTCTGCCTCGGTCAGCTCAACGCCCTCGGCGTTGGCAACCGCAAGCGTCTCGCGCATGGCGGAGACAAAACAGCGGCGCTGCTCGGAGCCCGGCTCCGTGGCGCTTCCGTAGGTCCCGCCGTAGGCCATGCAGGTCTGGTTGATGCCGTCGTTGAGCATGAGTTTGGCCCACATGCGGTGCGCAATGTCGCTCTCGACGGTATGGGCGATGCCGCAGCGCGTATAGAGCTCGTCGATAGCGGCGACGGTCGCGGGGTCCGTGCCGGCCGCCGCGCCAAAGCGGATCTCGCCCGCATTGGTAAAGGTGAGCGCGCCGTTGAGGAACACGGCGTCCATGCCCTGGCAGATACCAAGAACGGTATGCTCCCAGCCAAAGCGTTCGGCAATCTTTTGCTCGCTCGTGATGCCGTTGCACAGCGAGGCGATGAGCGTGTTGGGTCCCACGATGCGCTCCATAGTCTTGAGAGCTTGGTCGAGACCGGTGGTCTTGACCGTCAGGATGACCAGATCGGCGGGCGCTGCCTCGCTGGCGCGGACGGACGTGAGATTGCAGGGCTCGCCGTTGACCGTAAGGGCGTCGCCTGCGTGACGCTCGAAACGGGCGTCGTCCATAATGTATTCGACGGCATCGTTGCCGAGCGCCTTGGCAATCATGCTGCCATAGAGCAGGCCGACGCCGCCCTTGCCGATAAAGGCAACCTTGTTGATCTGCATGTGAATCATCTCCCCATATAAAAGGCGCCCGCGTAAGGGGCGCCTGATGGATTGTATGCTGCCAGGGTGATTGGTGGGTGCGCGGGGCGGCTGTTATAAAAAAGAAACTATTGCGCTGTGCGCTTATGCAGCGGGGCAGACCGCAAAGACGCGGGCGGGGTATCCGACACCATCACGGACCTTGGGGAAGGTGCAGAAGATGACGGCGCCCGTGGCGGGGAGCTCATCCAGATGGTCCATGACCTCGATCTGATAGCGGTCGACCGAGAGGATGTATTGTTCGCCGGGGTAGGGGTAGGCATCCTCTCGTGTGGTCACGCTCGTCTCCTTTCATCGGGCTTTTTGTTGATGTTAAAGCGGTGCCGTGACGGCCTGATTTCTGCTGCGTTACGATACGTTCTCAATTGCGATTCCGATGTGTTTCGATGACGTGACGGGTTTGTTTCGCCTTGTCAGGGCTTCGATGGGAGGGGAGGGGCCGTGCAATATCGCGTTGACCCCAAAAGCGGCAACCGTATCTCGGCGTTGGGGCTGGGCTGCATGAGGTTTCCCGGTGCGCCGGGACGCCCGGATGCGAAGGCAGCCGACGCCATCATCTCCCGTGCGGTGGAGCAGGGGATTAACTACCTGGACACGGCCTATCTCTATCCCGGCAACGAGGCTTGTGTGGGCGCTTCGCTTGAGCGCCTAGGCCTACGCGACCAGGTTTTGCTCGCGACCAAGCTGCCACATGCTTCGTGCAAATGCGCGGAGGATTTCGACCGGTTCTTCGACGAGCAACTGCGCCGCCTGCAGACCGACCATATCGACTATTACCTTATGCACAACATTACCTCGCCCGCCCAGTGGGAGCGCGTGGTGGCACTGGGCATCGAGGACTGGATTGCGCGCCAAAAGGCTTCGGGGCGCATTCGCCAGATCGGTTTTTCGTACCACGGCAGCGCGGCGGACTTTCTGACGATGCTCGATGCATATGAGTGGGACTTTTGCCAGATCCAGTACAATTACGCTGGAGAGCGATATCAGGCGGGAACAGCGGGGCTCATGGCCGCCGCCGAGCGAGGCCTCGCGGTGTTTGTGATGGAGCCGCTGCTGGGCGGGCGTTTAGCGGGCAAACTGCCGCCACGGGTCCGCGCTGTGCTCGATAGTGCCCGTGACCCGCATTTGCGCACTCCTGCCGCCTGGGGTCTTTCGTGGGTGTGGAATCATCCTCAGGTGACGATGCTGCTTTCGGGTATGACCGATACCGCGCAGGTGGATGAGAACGCGGTGTTGGCCGATCGGGCCCTGCCGGATTCGATGACAGCTACTCAGCTCGATGCCATCGCGCACGTGCTGACGGAGTTTGAAAAATCGAATCGCGTGCCCTGCACGGGATGCGGCTATTGCATGCCGTGCCCTAAAGGCATCAATATCCCTGGATGTTTTGCCGCCTACAACGCAAGCTATGCGCACAGCTGGTTTACGGGTCTATCGCAGTACTTTACGGCGAGCGCGGTGCGCACAAGCGAGGCCAAGCTGGTGAGCAATTGCGTCAAGTGCGGCAAATGCGCGCGCCACTGCCCACAGCATATCGATATCCCAGAGCGTCTCGATGACGTGCGCCGACGTTTCCAGCCTGGCCCCGTAACGGTCATGCTTAAAGTCTTCAGCAAAACTCGCTCCTCATGACCCTTTTATATCTTGTGATGGAATAGTCCCTGTTTGCGGCAGAATAGGGCGATAGCAGGAACTTTTTTGCCGCAACTGATGGGAGGCTATCGTGGGTGACCGAGGCTTACGTAATGATTCGCGTGAGGTCCGTTGGGGCATTTTGGGCGCTGGGCACATTTCTCATCGATTTGCATCGTCGCTCAAGAAGGTCGACGGGGCACGGCTGGTGGCCGCGGCCGGCCGCACTCCTGCACATGTCGAGGAATTTTGCCGAGCGTTTTCGATCGATGCTGCGCATGGCCATGCCTCGGTCGACGATAACGGCGATGCGGCTTATGACGCGATGATTGCCGACCCCGATGTCGACGTAATCTACTTGGCTCTTCCGCATGGCATGCATACGCGTTGGGCCTGTCGCGCGCTGCGTGCCGGAAAGGCCGTGCTGTGCGAAAAGCCGGCCGTTTTGAGTGAGGAAGAGGCTCTCTCGATTGCCTCCACCTCTCGCGAGCGCGGCGTGCTGTTTATGGAGGCGATGAAGAATCGGTTTTGCCCGATGCGCACTCGCGTGAAAGACTTGCTTGCGTCGGGCGAGCTTGGCCGTATTGTCTCGATTGAAAGCGTGCAAAAGCTCGATTACGGCGAGTCTCCTTCGGGCTATCTGCTTGATCCGTTGCAGGGCGGCTGTCTATATGACATGGGCTGCTATACAGTCGGTTGGTTTGAGGATTTACTCGCGGGCGCTTGCGAGGTTTCGTCCCGTGAAGTTCGCTGGCGTGACGTATCGGGCGGTCGCGTCGATTGGGCCGACGAGATCCATATGAGCGTCGGCGGTATACCCATTCATATGGTGTGCGACGGCAAAGCAACATATGAAAGCCGCTTAACGATTGCCTGTGAGCGGGGCTCGTTGGAAATCGAGCGGCTCCATCGCCCCGAGCTCGCTCATGTGAAGTATTCCGACGGTCGAGTCCTCGAAATCGATGCACCATTTGAAGTCGATGATTTTTACGGCGAAGCTTCGCATGCTACCCAGCTCGTCCGGGCGGGGAAACTCGAAAGCCCCATCATGTCCCTATCCGCCACACAGCGCTGTGCGCACATCATCGATGCGATTCGCTTGAAACTTTAGGGCGTGGGGCATGGCGCCAACGTCTGGAATGCCTTGGAGGCCTTTGCCCCTGATGCCCCTTTTATAACTTGCGGTGGAATACGGTCTGTTTGCGCCAAAATAAGGCACCAATAGACCGTATTTCACCGCAACTGATGAGGAGGGAGCTGGAGATGCTGACGATCGGGTGTCATCTTTCGACGACGAAGGGCTATCGGGCAATGGGGGAGACGGCGTTGTCCATTGGCGCCAATACCTTTGCGTTCTTTACGCGCAACCCGCGCGGTGGCAAGGCAAAAGACCTTGACATAGATGACGTGGCGGCCCTGCGCGAGCTTATGGCGCAAAACGACTTTGGACCGCTCGTGGCTCATGCCCCGTATACCTATAACCCCTGCTCAACCAAAGAGCGGGCGCGCGAGTTTGCCCTGGAGGCCATGGCAGAGGACCTGCGGCGCATGGAGGCGCTGCCCGGCAACTACTACAACTTCCATCCCGGTGCGCATGTGGGGCAGGGCTCCGACGCCGGCATTCAGATGATTGTCGACACCCTGTGCCAGGTGATGTTTGAGGGCCAGCAGACGACGGTGCTGCTCGAGACCATGGCCGGCAAGGGTACCGAGGTGGGCCGCAGCTTTGAGGAACTGGCGTGCATTATCGAGGGCGTTGCCGCCAAGTGCCCAGAGCTGTCCGATAAGCTGGGCGTTTGTTTGGACACCTGCCATGTGAGCGATGCCGGCTACGACATCATCCATGATCTGGACGGCGTACTCGACGAGTTCGACCGCGTGGTGGGTATCGATCGCTTGCACGCCGTACACATCAACGATTCGAAGAACCCTTGTGGCGCCCATAAAGATCGTCACGAGTGCATCGGCAAGGGGTACCTTGGCAGCGAGGAATTTGGTGGCGGTATGCAGGTTATGCAGAATATTGTATCGAATGGCCACTTGCGTTCGCTTCCGTTTATTTTGGAGACTCCGAACGAACTTGCAGGTTATGCAGCTGAAATTAGACTATTAAGGTCATTGCAGCAGTAATGACTGTCACAAAGTGGAGTATTCCATTCACGTTATGGGTTTGTTTCAATCAGTTTTCTCATTGCAGATTCGTAATTCCGGGTGCATAATAGCCAACAGTTTTTGCAGACCTCTGAATCAAACGAGGTCACCGGAAGGAGACTGATTATGAAGCTGAAGAAGCTTGGCGCATTTGCCGCCACGGGTGCTATGGCGCTCGCCCTTGCTCTGACGGGCTGCGGTTCGTCCAACGCCACCTCTGGTTCTGATGCCGGTTCCAGCAGCTCTGACGACGCTAAGGTCGAGAAGGTCGACGGCTCCAAGGAGTACGCGCTCGTCAAGGACGGCACGCTGACCGTCGGCACCTCTGCCGAGTACGCGCCGTTTGAGTACAAGGATGACAACGGCGACTACCAGGGCTTTGACCTTGAGCTCATCAAGGCTATCGGTGACAAGCTGGGTCTGGATGTCGAGTACGTCAACAATGACTTTGACACGCTGGTTCCGGGCGTCGCTTCGGGCGCCAAGTATGACGTTTCCATCGCGGCTATCACCGACACGCCCGAGCGTGAGAAGGAAGTCACTTTCTCTGATTCCTACTACATGGACGATCAGGCTATCGTGACCAAGGTCGATAACACCGACATCACGGCCGACAACTACAGCGAGAAGCTCAACAACGCCGACGCTACCATCATCGTCCAGTCTGGCTCGACCGCCGAGGCCTTTGCCCAGGAGAACTTCCCCAAGGCCAAGATCGTCCCCTACAAGGACGCCACCGAGTGCTTCAGCGCCCTGCAGTCCGATAAGGGCGACGCCGTAGTCACCAACCGCTCCGTTGCCAGCCAGCTGACCGCCGAGCAGTTCAACACCTGCCAGACCATCAAGCAGATCAGCACCGGCGAGGAGTACGCCATCGCCATCAACCAGGGCAACACCAAGCTCAAGGACGACATCAACCAGGCTATCAAGGACCTGACCGACGACGGTACCGTCGACGCCCTCATGGCTAAGTACAATATCAAGTAAAATAACTACTTGATTGCGCGCGGGCCCTTTCCGTTTTGGCGGAAAGGGCCTTTGCGCTTCTCTTGACGGAGAGCGTTTCCGTCTCGTTTTGCCGGCAACTTCTACGATAGGAGCCACCTTGTCTCGACTGAACAAAGGGGCCGCGGAGCAGCGTTTTCCACTGCCCTCGATGCTCCAAAAGCTGGCCTGTGCCCTGGCTGTGGCGCTCGCCCTGGTATGCGCGGGGGCCTGCGTGCCCACGACCGCCCAGGCGCTTGAGACCGCAAAGATTACCGCCCGACCCAATACCGGTTCGGGTAGCGATGTGGTCGGCGGCACCGAGACGCGCATCACTTGGGAAGTTCAGGCCGATGCCGACGAGGAGCTGAGCGGTCTTTCGCTGACGTTTGTCGACGGCACGACGTTTGGTACCGATGACACGCGATTGACGATGCTCTCGGGCGAGGACCTCATGGATCGTACGCCCATGAAGCCCACGTGCAAGGCTGACGGCCAGACGCTCAAGATTGACTTTGGCGAGACGGCGCCTGCCGGCGGCTATTTCCGCGTCGAGGTTTACGGTGTGACGTTTCCCGTCGAGGGCGGCGATGAGGCCTTTAGCGGCACCTATACGCTCGCCGACGGTTCGACCAAGAAGATCTCCAAGATTCCGTCGGTGGAGATCAAGGGCGTGACGGTCTTCGATAACTTCCTGGCCGACCTTAAGGAGCAGCCGTGGGTCGAGGCGTGGAACTCCAATATGTTCCTGCGCCTGTTCCTGAACCCGGTCATTTTGGTCCAGAGCCTGCCGATCGTCTTCAAGGGCTTCCTTATGTCGCTTTCGATCGTGCTCGTGGCGTTTCCGCTGGCAATTCCCTTTGGCTTTGCCCTGTCGCTTATGCGCATCTCCAAGTCGCGCATCCTGCGCTGCCTCGCCGGCATCTACGTGAATATCATTCGCGGTACGCCGGCGTTCCTGCAGATCTATATCGCGTTCTTCGGTCTGCCGTTGGCCGGCGTCAAGGTGGACGACTATGTTTTGGGCGTTATCGTCATGGCCATGAACTCGTCTGCGTACCTGTGCGAGATCTTCCGTGCCGGTATTCAATCGATCCCCAAGGGCCAAAACGAGGCTGCTCGCTCTCTGGGCATGAATGCCTTCCAGACGCTGCTCTACGTTATGATTCCGCAGACGTTCCGCAATGTTTTGCCTACGCTGACCAGCGAGTTTATCTTGCTTTACAAGGATACGTCGCTGCTTGCCGCCGTGGGTGTGGTCGAAATCGTCATGAACGCCCGTACCATCGTGGCCACGACGGGCTCCATTACACCGTACGTGGTTGCCGCCCTGTTCTATCTGGTCATCACCCTGCCGCTCGCTCGCTTGGTGAGCGGTCTTGAGGCGAGGCTTTTGGGTACGACCGAGACCAAGAAGAAGCGTCCCGCTAAGAGCGCCGGACAGGTTGTCGCGACGCCTGCCGATCACATCGCCGGTCTGTAAGGAGGTCCTATCATGAGCGAAACCAATAACTCGAACGAGGTCGTCGTCAGCATTAAGAACCTCCAGAAGGCCTTTGGCGATAACGTGGTCCTGCGCGATATCGATCTGGATGTGCATAAGGGCGAGGTCGTCGTAGTTCTGGGTCCTTCGGGCTCGGGCAAGTCGACGATGCTTCGCTGCATCAATCGTCTGGAGCATCCTACGAGTGGTTCGATTGTCGTCGAGGGCGTTGATGTGTGCGCCAAGGGCGTTGACCTCAATAAGGTGCGTACGCACTTGGGCATGGTGTTTCAGCAGTTCAACCTGTTCCCGCACCTGTCGGTCAAAAAGAACGTCATGCTTGCGCAGCAAAAGGTGCTCAAGCGCAGCAAGGAAGAGGCCGAGAAGATCGCCGTCGAGGAGCTGACCAAGGTCGGTCTTGCCGAGCGTATCGACTTTATGCCGAGCCAGCTCTCGGGCGGCCAGCAGCAGCGCGTTGCCATCGCCCGCGCCCTGTCGATGAACCCTCACGTTATGCTCTTTGACGAGGCCACGTCGGCGCTCGATCCCGAGCTGGTTCGCGACGTTCTGGGTGTCATGCGCGACCTGGCACGCGATGGCATGACCATGATTGTCGTGACGCACGAGATGGGCTTTGCCCGCGACGTCGCCGACCGCGTCGTCTTTATGGACGGCGGCGTCATTGTGGAAGAGGGTACGCCGAGCGAGGTCTTCGACCACCCCAAGAGCGAGCGCACCAAGGCGTTCTTGGGCAATATCTCGTAGCCGGTTGATGTAACTGCCGTTATAAAAGAGCGGGGGCTGGACTTGAATCCAGCCCCCGCTCTTTTGTAGGGATGAGGATGCGCTTTGATGCAGACTCTTTTGGAGGTCCTGGGTTCGTTACGCGAGCTCGGCTCCGAGGGCCTTGCAAGCGGTCTCGCCCTCATCGTCGGGCGCATCGTAGCAAATGACGGAATCGACGACATTGACGCCCGCCTCGTCGGCATCGGCCTTCCAGTTGTCCATCCACTCGCCCTCGGCCCACGAATAAGAGCCAAAGAGGACGACCTTCTTATCGCCGAGGGTCTCCTTGACCTCGTCCCACATAGGCTGGAACTCGTCATACTCAAGCTCCTCGGAACCCATGGCGGGGCAGCCGAAGGCAATGGCGTCATAGCTGGCGGCCTTGTCTGCGGAGAAGTCGGCGCAGGAGATGACCTCTGCCTCGGCGCCGGCACCGGTTGCGCCCTCGGCAACGAAGTTTGCCATGGCCTCGGTGTTGCCTGTACCGCTCCAGTAGACTACTGCGATCTTGCTCATATGTTTTCCTTTCGGTTGCGCGGCGTGCGGCCGCGTTTTGTATGCTCTATCGGGTTGCCTGGACAAGTTGTTCCAGGGTGCAGCCCTGTTGATAGATGTAGGTAAGGTATTGCGTGCATGCACGATAGGAATCGAAGGTCGTGAGCGCCTGCTCAACGTTTGTGTATACCTTCCATGCGCCAAAGACCTTATAGTTTTCGCCGTGCTGGACGATAAACTGATGGACATCTTCGTAGGGATAGCCCAAAAAATAGCCAATTTCGTGGGGGAACTCGCACATGCACCCCGTATCGCAGTGCCTATTTCGCGCTAGCGCGCAGACGCTGCCGTCATAGGCGCTCTCTGCGGCATTGCTGCTTGCCAGCGTGATGCGCGCGGCGAGATGCACCAGGGATGCGGGCAGGTTGTGGACATCGTAACCTTCGGCGGCTAGCGCCGTCGTGGCACGGGGGTCGGAGAGGTATCGCATGAGGTCCGCAGGGCGATACACATAGATGAGCGCTCCGCACGGCCGCCAGACCAAAACGCTCATATGGATTCCGAGTGGCTGGAGCTCGCGGTTGCATTGGGCTATGACGGCGAGCAGGCGAGAGCGTCGCTCTTCGATATGGGCGGCGCCGGGTTTTCCGTTTTGGTTGGCGTAAACGCCGGGATAGGTAAAGAGCGAAGCCGGCTTGATACCTGCGAGCGTAGGGGAGCAGTTGCGCACGACAGCCGTTTGGTATGTTGGGATGTCAATGGTTCGAGTCACGATGCTCCTTTCGGGTCCTCAGTTGTTAGCCTAGGAAAACTTATACACGAAAGTAAGCCATGGTCAACAAAAAAGTTTGAAGAGGGAAACTAATTGACCGAACGGACACGATTTTGGGTTAAGATGAGGACACCCCATGGGGGTATCTAGATAGTGCTACTTGAAAGGGGAACGCATGAGCGACTTGCTCAACCCTGCGAATCTCATCGTGTTGGCCGTCATTGCCGTCGGCATGTTTTTTGGACTGCGTCGCATTGTCGCTTCGACACACGGAAAGAGCTGCTGCAGCGATGGCGCGAGCGGTAAGAAGGCCAAAAAGGTTGTTGTGGTGGATACCGATGCATCGCACTATCCCTATAGCGATGAGCTGCTCATCGGCGGCATGAGCTGTGACGGCTGCGCTCAGAACGTAGCCAATGCCCTCAATGCGCTGGATGGCGTGTGGGCAACGGTGACGTATGCGGACCACACAGCGCGCGTGCGCTCCAAGCGGCCGATCGATCGCGGTGTCCTTGAGGCTGTCGTGAGAGATGCGGGTTACTACGTCATGACGCTGTAGGCCTTGCCTTGGATGCGCGTCCTTGTCTAGGCTCGTCCGCGTAGCTCGATGTCCTGGATGTCGTCGAAGTCGATGGCGATATCTTTGAGCTTGAGGAGTTTGAAAGCAGGGAGCGCCTCGTCGAGGATGCCGGTGCGGCTGCGATAGCCGTATGTATCGTAATAGGTGACACGAACCAAGTCGCCGCGCTTGAGGCCCTCGAGCTTTTTCGAAAGTTCGAGGGCTTTTTCTTCCGTGAGTTCGCATTTTGGCTCGGCGGTGATCTCTTGTTTACGCACGAGCTCGTAGTATCCCGTGAGGGCGGCAAAGGGCATAAACTGCGCGGCACGGCCGGCACGGACGGTGCCGTTGGCGGTGAGCCTGGGGTCGGCGGAGCGACGTCTTCCCTCGGGGTCCGCTAGGCGTTCAAAAGGTGTCGGTGGCCGCATCGGCTGTTGTTGGGACTTAGGCACGATGTCCTCCTACCTGATCGTTGCGTTCGCGCGCGGTGGCGCCGGCGGTAAAGCTCAGCCCCTTAACCAGCGCGTTCTTGCCGTATTTGCCTTTCACGGCCAGCACGGCGCGTGCCAGGTCGCGCTCGCGCTCATCGGCCTCGATATCGCTGAACAGATCGATGGTGGCAAATTCCTCGGGCATGAGGTTGCCAAATCCCAGATTGATGCGCTTGACCGGTCGTTTGGGATCGACAGTCTGCGCCCAGAGCTCATCGAAATAGCCCATGATCTTCTTGAACGAATTGGTACGCTCGGGCAGCTTTCGCGAGGCGTTGGAGTGCGCAAAGAGTGCGGCATAGCCACCGCGCGGTTTGCCGCCATGCTCTCCCACAAAGATGCCATCGATTGCCTGCGCTTCGCGCACCAGGCGACGCCGTTCGTCATCGCGCTGGACGGGCTTGGGCGCACGGGGCGCGAGCTCGGGGCCGGCGGTTGCGGTGGGTTCGATACTCGATGTGCTCGAGCGCAGGTGCCCGCATCCGTCCACATACTGCGCTGTACCGCTGGCGTCGAGGCGGCGTATGTCGGCGCGTTCGCTCGCGTAGCCCACAAAGAGCGAGATGCTGTCGCAGACCACGTGCTTATCGACCAAGTCTAAAACGGCGTTGTCGACCATCTCGCGCAAGACGGTATAGGCCTGTTCGTAGGCATAACCCTTCGAGAGCACCTGTCCTGTGGTGGTCGAAGTTGCTTGCGGGCGATAGGCTTGGATATCGGCGATGGTTGTCGGCTCGCGCCCGAAGGCATGGTCGATGAGATATTCGGCATTGACGCCGAGCTCGTCGTAAAGCAGGTTTTCGTCGAGCGCCGCGACGCCCATCAGATCGTAGACGCCGTATTTCTCGAGGCGGGCTGCCACGCCGGGACCGATGCCCCAGATATCGGTGATGGGACGATGGGGCCAGATCTCCTTGCGAAAGGTCTCGTCGTCGAGTATGCCGATGCGGCTGGGTACGTGCTTGGCGGTAATGTCGAGCGCTACCTTGGCCTGGAATAGGTTGGGGCCGATGCCGACCGTCGCCGTGATGCCGGTGCGCGCGAGGACCTCGTCGCGCAGCGTGCAGGCGAACCCTTCCGCATCGGTGTGATAGAGGTCCAGATAGGGCGTCACGTCGATAAAGCACTCATCGATGGAGTAGACGTGCACGTCCTGGGGGCTGACGTATTCCAGATAGATACCGTAGATTTTCGCCGACACCTCCATGTAATGCTGCATGCGCGGTACGGCCGTGATGTAGTCGATGCCATCGGGAATCTCAAATAGGCGGCAGCGGTTGTGAATCCCTAAGTCCTTCATAGCCTGTGTGATGGCGAGGCAGATGGTCGTGCGCCCGCGCGATTCGTCGGCAACGACCAGGTTGGTGGTGAGCGGATCGAGCCCACGGTCGACGCACTCGACGCTGGCATAAAACGTCTTGAGGTCGATGCAGATATAGGTGTGCTGCTCGTGCGCCATCCGTGTCCTTTCATCAAACACATGTTCTTATCGAATATCTGTTCGATAATACCCGCTCATCTGGACATCGTCAAAACCTGTCAAAAAGGGACTGGTTTGTTTTGGTAGGTATGGTCGTGCGGTTGGATTGGGTTTTAACGCAGCTCTAAAGAGCGCGAAACAGCTCGGAAAACCTCGCTTCGTAGCATGAGCCTAACGATTGATACCGCCTATACGCACGGAAGGGTTGTGGAAAAGATGGTCAATTATGGGTTTGGTATGCCGACGCGCCTTGTTGCGGATGGAGACGTGGCTCGCTGGTGCGGACGATTGGTCGCTCACTACGGTGGCACCAAGGCGCTGGTCGTGTTGGGCGGTGACAAACATACGCACGATGAGCTCGTCTCGGCGGCGCTCGGCTCGCTTGATCGAGCCCTACTCGAGCGTGTGCTTTTCCACTGCGGCTCGTTTGAGGGCGACGGGGGAGACGAGCTGATCGACGAAGCCGTGGC
>CABSDO010000031.1 GCA_902476475.1 uncultured Collinsella sp.
GGAACTCGTCCATGGCGACGCAGCCCACGTCGGCGTCCTCACCCTCGCGCAGTGCATCGTTGGCAAGGATCTCTGCCGTGCAGCAGATGACGGGCGCTTTGGTGTTGATATGCGTATCGCCGGTGATCATACCGACGTTATCGCGGCCGAGTACCTGTACCAGGTCGAAGAACTTTTCGCTGACCAGGGCCTTGATAGGGGCCGTGTAATAGCAACGTTTGCCCTGCGCCATGCCCATAAAGAGCATGCCCAGCGCGACGAGTGATTTACCCGATCCGGTCGGTGTGCCCAAAATGACGTGATCGCCGGCGGCCAGGTCCATGAGGGCCTCTTCTTGGTGATCCCACAGCTCAATGCCGCGGCTGCTCGTCCATTCAAAGAAGCGTTCGAAGGCCTGATCGGGCGTGAGCCACGGTTCGGGCTCACTGCCGTCCTCGGGCTCCCACCAGGTGGGGGAGAGCGCGCCGAGCGAGCCAAACTCGGCTTCGGTTCCCGTGCCGCCCGAGAATGAGCTGGCGGCCCCGGCGCCGGAGACGGTGCTGGTGGTATCTGTAGTGCTTTGCGTCATGCGGGTTACTTTCTCTCGCGTTTGTCCGCCATCCATTATGGCGTAGCGGCGGCATGGGGTGCCGGCGCGAGTGAAAATGCAGGAAATGGGCGTTCCGCTCAGCTGTTTGGGACAGTCGATAACTAAGTGAGTAGACTTTTTGCGATATCGCGAGCACATGACTTTTGCGTAAGGGCTCTACCTGCAGTTTTAGTTTTCGCCATACGGGTTGTGCTTGGCTATTGCCAAAAAGACTACTCACTTAGGTTTGAGGGCCGCCCGTCGGCGCCTATTTGCGCCTGTTTACTGGCGCCGCGACTGTCAAAAGCCCCTAGGACTCCTGCGGCAGACGTTTTTTGCCTTTTCGGGCGCGGTTTTTAAAGTTCTCGACGGCCTCTTCCATGCCCAGGGGCACATAGGTGAGCTCATCGAGGTCGTCGGGCAGGTAACATGCAAGACTTTGCTCCTGCGCGCGGCCCGCTTCGACTTGCTCATGGGTGGGCTCGGAACCGGGCGTAGCACAGATGCCATAGACGACCGCGCCCATCTCGCGCGTGCGGCATTCGTACTCGGTCTCGGGATGCTCGGGATGGTCGCGGCGGACGTCGTCACTTACCCAAAGCGTATCGTAGCCGGCCGCGGCAAACTGTCCCAGGGCGTAATCGCGCAATGGCTTGCTGTCGGTTCGCAGCGTGACGGTAGCGCCGGCTGCAAGGAGCGGGCGGTAGAGCATCAAAAGGTCGACATGGACGAGTCGCTTTTTGGCGTACTTGGCCTTGGGCTGCGGCGTGGGAAAGTTGATGGTTATGGCTTCGAGCTCGCCTGCGGCAAACAACTGCGGCAGCGATGCGGCGCCTCGGGGCAGGACGAGTGCGTTGGATAACTCCTGCTCGCAGATTTTCTGTGCGGCATAGGCGATGCAGATGGGCTCCTGGTCCATACCGACAAAGAGCGTGTTTGGCTCGCGGGCCGCGCGCTCTACAAGATACGTTCCCTTGCCACAGCCAAGATCCAGGTGAAGGTGTTCGAAGGGCTTGCTGCCTGCGGGCGCACAGGCCCCGCGCCAATCTCCGGCATAGGCCTCGGGGTTCGTCTCAATCGCATCGGCGTAGCGCTCCAGGCGCTCCTCGAGCACAAAGTTCTTAGGCGTGCGAACGTGGACGGCTCCCATGAGGCTCCTTGGTCATAAGTATGGAACGCATAACTGCATGTTCCGGTAATGGGTTGGAAGGGGTGGGCACGACGTGCCCGAAAGATGCGGTGCGGCTCGACGGAGAGTCGTCGGTGCCTACAGGCGCTTGAGAATCACATAGCGGTTGAGCTCGCCGCTACGACCGTCGGCATGGAAGCGCTCAAGCTCGCGCACGGGGACCTCGCCGCTCTTGTAGAACGTACGGACGCCGCGCACCAGGTCAGTGATCTGCTGATCGTCAAAGTGATGGCAATAGCGGTAGGCGTGGCGGTCGTTTTGCCAGCCAATGAGGTGGTCGCCGGCCTCAAACTGCGCGGAGTCGTAGCCCTCAAACGGCGGGGTGAGCTCGGCGCGGGCTTCGGCGCGAACGGCCTTGCGCGCCATGCGCTCGTCGTTCATAAACTCCCAAAAGCTAATGGCGATGATGCCGCCCGGGCGCGTCTGGCGCACCAAGGCGTCGAGCACGCGCACGCGGTATTCGCACGACGGCACGTGGTGCATAAAGCCAAAGCAGACCGAGATGTCGGCGAGCGGTGCGTCGAAAAGCACGTCGGGTGTCTCGGCGGGGTTGAGCTTCATAAGGGCGTCGAGCACATCGAGCTCCTGGAAGTGCAGGTTGGGAATGCGCAGGGCGTGGCCGCGTGCATCGATAGCGAGGTCTTGGCACGAGTCGACGCCATAGAACTCAAACGGACAGCTGGCATCTGCCGAGGGATTTGCGCCGTCGACGCCCTTGGCGGCAAGTGCGCCGCCGGCGGCAAAGTTCTCGAATCGCATATTGCCGCAGGCAAGATCGAAGACGCGGACGGGATGCTCGATCGTAGCGACGTCGAGCTGCCCGAGCGCGATGTCCATGGTGCGCACCCAGCCGGGCCATGGGGCCTGGCGCGTATCGGAAAAGGAGGCGGAGTGCTCGCGATAGAACGTATTGTTGAGCTGGATGAGCGATGAGGCGAAATCGCGGTTCACGGCGCGGGACTCCCTCCGTTGGCGGTGCGGAATAAACAGTACGACCATACTACCGTTAACGCCGCAACGGGGACAACCGAGCTGCGGGTCATTGCTCTGTTTGGACACATTTCCGCAGCTCATATGTGCCCGCAACCGCCGGTTGTCAAAAATCTCACTAGAATAGGTGGCATGCTTTTGGCGGTGGCGGATAGATTTTTAACTGTGCAAGGCGCCTTAAGAACAAAAACGGTCCGGCGGCACGGCTGGCATCACATAGGAGGAACCATGAATGTAGAAACTGCGCAGCGGCTCGCCGACCTTCGTCGCAGCAAAGGCTTTAGCCAAGAAGGGCTGGCACGAAAACTGGGACTGTCCCGCCAAGCGGTCAGTAAATGGGAGCGTGCGGAGAGCTCGCCCGATACCGAGAACCTGATCTCGCTCGCCAAACTCTATGGCGTGAGCCTGGACGAGCTGCTCAATCCGAGCGATGAGATCGAGGACGATATCGAGTTTGAGAACGAGGACCGCGCCCGTCAGCGCGAGGCTGAGGCGGCAGAGCGTGCTCGCACCCAAGAGGCGGCGGCGCGCGCTACCGAGGCGGCAACACAGGCGAGTGATGCTGCGGCCAAGGCGGCGCAGGCGGCAAGCTGGAGTGCGCAGGCCGCCAATGCCGCTACGGCGCAGGCGACGAGTGGCACCGCGGTTGGCTCGACTCCGGTGAAGGGCCCGTTCCAGTCGTTCCCGTATTGGGCCGTGTGCTGGCTGCTGTTCTTTTTGCTGATGTTCCTGTTTGGTGCCGGCCCCTTTGCCGCGCTGATCTTCTTCACGATTCCCATCTATCACTGGGTGGCGCGTGCGCTCGATGGCGATTGGGCGCGCGGGGATATTCAGGTTGGTCCGGCGTCGGTGGCGATCAAGGCCCAGGGGAAGGATGCTTCTGCGGAACCTGATGCTGACGTGGCTACCACGACCACCGCTGAGCCATGTGCCAAAGAGGGTGACGAATGATGAAGCTTTCGCATGAATCCAAGGTACGCCTGGGTGTTGGCATCGGAGCGTTTGTGCTCATTGTTGGGCTTGTCTTTGGCGTTTCGCGGACATTGATTCATTTTGATGGCCCGTGGAATCTCGACGATGTTGTATCCGGCCTGTCTGGTATGGACGATGTGGTGGACGAGGGCGATCTTTTGGATGACGGTAACTATTCCGCTCGGCCTCAACAGCTTTCGAGCGAAACGTTTGATGCCGACGCGTTCACATCGCTTGACTTGGACGTGACGTCGGGCACGGTCGAGGTCAAACACGTCTCCGGCGGGCCAGTGCGCGTGATTGAAAGCGGTCGCGTGGCAACGGGGACCGTTGCCTTCGATGCGGCAACCCAGAACCTGGCCGAAATCAAGGGCTCTACGCTCAAGATTCGCCAGTTCGATTGCGATGACGAGCGCGCCATTGACCGCACGGTTACCGTCGAACTGCCGCGCAAAGTTGCCGATAACATGGTGGGCATTACAGCGAATGTAGGATCGGGTGATCTGACGGTCGCGGGCATTGCGTGTCATGACCTCAACCTGACTCTGGACTCGGGAGACGTTGAGTTTACGGGCACCGTGACCGATACCCTGAATGCCGAGGTCGGTTCGGGCGATGTGACGTTCGAGCTTTACCCGGCCCCCACGAAGTCGATGGACGTGAGTGTGGGCTCGGGCGATGTGGAGATGACGGTTCCGAACTCGACGGGCTTTAAGGCGAGCCTCACCTTGGGCAGCGGCGACTTCGAGAGCGATTTCCTTCCGCTTGGCTACGACGGCGAGACCATTTTGAATCTTGAATTCGATAACGGTGACAAGTCTGCCACGTATCGTTTTGAGGTCGGTTCGGGCGACATGTCGTTTGATTCGGAGTATTGAGGCAGACGAAAGCCTAGGCGAAGATATAGACGCGCTGTTTGATGAAGGCGCCGAAGCCGAGATCGGCTCCGGCGCCTTTGCCTTTACAATGGGGTCATGGAACAGATTATCTTGAACATACTCGAGGCTCTGCGTCGCGGCGAGACCGTGGACGACAAGGCGCTCGTCAAACTGATACATGCCGAGGCGCGCCGTGAGGGTGCCGACAAACGCGATTTGGCCAAGCGTCGCCTGCTGCCGTTTTACCAGCGGGTAAAGCGTGAGGAGCCGGCTCGTTGGGCTGGGTGGAATGTCGATGCCGAGCTGGAACGTCAACTGCTGCAGGTGCTGCGTATGAAGCCGCGCCGAACGGCTTCGGGCGTGGCGACCATTACCGTCATCACCAAGCCGTGGCCGTGCTCGGGCGATTGCCTGTTTTGCCCCAACGACCTGCGTATGCCCAAAAGCTATCTGCATGCCGAGCCCGCGTGCGCCCGTGCGGAGCAAAATTGCTTCGATCCATATCTGCAGGTGAGCGCCCGTTTGACGGCGCTTTCGCAGATGGGGCATGCGACCGATAAGATCGAGCTCATTGTGCTTGGCGGTACCTGGAGCGACTATCCGGAAGGCTATCAGACATGGTTTATGTCGGAGCTTTTCCGTGCGCTCAATGACGATGCCGTCGCCGGCGTGGCGGCAAACCCCATGTTGGCGCGTCCGGGCATCAGTCGTGCCGAGGCGGGGCGCCTGCTCGATGACGCTCCCGCCGATGCCCTGCCGCCGGTGGTAGCGGAGCGCCGCGAGCGCTATCGGGCTGCCGGTATTGCGACAGACGAGGCTGAGCTTGCTGCCGGCGTTGCCGACGAGCAGAGTCGTGTGGATGCCGCCGTGGGTGGCTATAACCGCGCGTTGCGTCGTCTGTACGGTTCCGGTACGCCGTGGGGCGAGGTTGCCGAGTGGCAAACGGCAACGATGGAGGAGCTCGAGCGTCAGCAGCGCATCAACGAGACGGCGAAGCATCGTGTGGTGGGGCTCGTTATCGAGACACGCCCCGATGCCGTAACACCGCAAGCCCTCGCGCTCATTCGCCTCCTGGGCTGCACCAAGATTCAGATGGGTATCCAGAGCCTCGACCAGCACCTGCTCGATATCAACGAGCGTCGCATTTCGGTGGCGCAGATCGAGCGGGCGTTTTCGCTTGCGCGCCTGTTTGGCTTTAAGATCCACGCGCATTTTATGCTCAACTTGCTGGGAGCCACGCCCGAGGGGGACAAGCGCGACTACGAGCGCTTTATGACCGAAGGGGCCTTTATGCCCGACGAGGTCAAGGTTTACCCGTGCGCGCTCATCGAGGGCTCGCGTCTGGTGGGCTGCTATGAGCGCGGCGAGTGGCGTCCCTATACCGAGGAAGAGCTGCTCGATGTGCTGGCCGACGATATCGTGGTGACGCCGGCGTTCTGCCGCATCAGCCGCATGATCCGCGACTTTAGCTCCGATGACATCATGGTGGGCAACAAGAAGCCCAACCTGCGTCAGCTCGTTGAGAACCGCCTGGCGGCTCGTGGGGAAGGCGCGACGGTGCGCGAGATTCGCTATCGCGAGATCAGTACCGCGGGTGCCGACCTGGATGAGCTGACCCTTGACGAGGGAGTGGCGTACGAGACGCCGGTAACACACGAGCGCTTTTTGCAGTGGGTGACGCCGCAGGGCAAGATCGCGGGCTTTTTGCGGTTGTCGCTGCCCGACCATTCGTTTGTTGCCGCGCATGCGGACGAGTTGCCGACGACGCCGGACGAGGCGATGATTCGTGAGGTGCACGTGTATGGCATGGCGGCACGCGTGGGGGATCAAGGTCAGGCGGCTCAGCATCACGGTCTGGGGCGTCTGCTCGTGGAGCGTGCGTGTGAGATTGCCCGGGATGCGGGTTATGCACGTATCAACGTGATTAGCGCGATTGGCACACGCGAGTACTATCGCCATCTTGGATTTTATGACCATGGCCTTTATCTGCAAAAGGAGCTCTAGATGAACAAGCCGAGTGTTTCTGCCGGCGTCGTTGCCGGCGTTGCTCTGGGAGCCGCGGCGCTTGGTGCGGCCGCTGTCGCTGTTCGTGCTGCCTGTCTGCAGGTTGCGCGAACCCGCAATGGGTTGGCGCGCGTGAAACGCGTGCACGATGAGGGCGGCGATGAGATTCGCGTGCTCGTGCAGGGCGGCGTCTACCAAAGCGCAAGCTATGTTGGCGATCGTTGGGCAGAGCCCGTCTTTGCGTATTATCGTGCATTTGACGATGTGTTTGAGGCCGAGGAAGCAATGCGTGACGCTTATGGTCACGGTATCGACCGTACGCTTATGCTGGGCGGCGGTGGGTTTGCCTATCCCAAGTTCGCGCTGATGTCGCACGAGAGCTTGCGCATGGACGTCATTGAATACGATGCCGAGATTACGCGCCTGGCGCGCCGTTGGTTCTACCTGGACGAGCTGGAGCGCACGGTGGGCGATCGCCTGCGGGTGATTACCGCTGAGGCGCGTTCGTATCTGGGCGTGACGAGCGTGGGCCATCGTCGCTACGACGTGATCGTGAGCGATTGCTTTGGCGGTGCCGAGCCCGTGCGCGAGCTGGCAACTGTCGAGGCGCTGCGTCTGGTGCGGGGCAGCTTGAATCCGGGCGGCATCTACGTGGCTAATATTGTGAGCGCGAACGAGGGGAGCGATGTGTCGTTCCTACGCGATTGCGTCGCCACGGCGCTCGAGGTGTTCGATCGCGCTTGGGTGGTGCCTTGCGGTGACAGGGAGTTCGGCGGCGAGGAAAACTACCTGCTCATCGCTAGTGACGGTGGCTACGCCTTCACCGAAGCCGTGCCCTTCGACACCGACTTCCTCGGCATTCCGCTCCACGACTAGCTCATTGAGCCTCGTCCCAAAAGACTTGGCTTAGGCGTGGTCGCGCCAGCCGAGGACGCGCTGCTTCATGCCTTTGATGTCGAGGACGCCTTCGGCAAAGCCCTTGCGCACGAGCTCTTCGGGAACGAACTCATCGTAACGATCAAAGTAAGGCACCTCGCCGGGATAGACGAGCTCGATGGGGTCGAAGTCCTTTTCGGCCTCGGCTGCGAGCACCTCAAAGAACGTTTCCTCGTCGGCCTTCATCTTAAACTGCATAAAGTACGGGCGTGACGGATCGAGCCCGCGAAGGCCCAGCTCTGCGGCACACTTAATCTTGAGCATGCGCTCGAGTGCCAAAAAGGCGTAGCTGCCCAGCCAGGGGAAGAGTACCCAGGTGTCGCCGCCCAGGTTGATAAGCGGTTTAGTTCCCGCGCCCGAAATCTCGGCGGTATGACGAGCCTGTGCAAGGCGTGCCCGTGCGTTACCCATAAGGTACGGATATGCTGCGTGCTCGTTGAGCGCCCTGCGCATACGCTCGAGTACATGTGTGTTGATGTCACCGGGGCAGTCGCCAAAGTAGGCCGGCACACGGCCCTTGACCTGCGTGGCAAAGACGGTGTGACGCTTCCAGTCCACTTCCTCGACAATCCAGCAGTGCCCGGCTATGGCGATGCGCTCACCGGGCGGTGGGGGATTGACGATCGTGCCCAACTCGGCCGACTCGCTGCGAACGGTGAACTCTTCGTTTTCCTGGAACACAGCGTAGAACTTAAAGTTGTTAATGATGCGCTCGCCCGCGAGACCCACGATGAGCCCACCGCCCTCGGTGACCTGGATGTGGTCGATCTTGATGAGGTGGCGCAGCAGTACGCGATAGTCATCGGCCGAGACGCGGTGGAAATAACTAAGCGTGAGCACGCGTTGGGCAAGTTCGGCCGGTGTGAGCTCTCCGGTGCTGGCGAGGGTCGACATGGTCTGGTGATAGAGCAGACTGTAGGGGAGTCGATCGAGCTCGGGCGGCTCGACCCACTTTTCTTCGCGATAGAGTTGTACGAGCGCGATGCCCTGCAGGAGCTTCCATGGAATGGTCTCGGGCATCATCGTGCGCGGCTCGGGTTCCTCCTCGCGCATGACAAACCACATCTCGGGCGGAAGGTCGCGACGGCCTGTGCGCCCCATGCGCTGCAAAAAGGAGCTGACGGTAAACGGCGCGTCAATCTGGAACGCGCGCTCCAGGCGACCGATA
Organism: uncultured Collinsella sp.; assembly: GCA_902476475.1. Classification (GTDB taxonomy): domain Bacteria; phylum Actinomycetota; class Coriobacteriia; order Coriobacteriales; family Coriobacteriaceae; genus Collinsella. Next base: position 8,706 of record CABSDO010000031.1, read on the forward strand.
TCAATGCCGAGCTCCAGCGTAGAGGTGGTGACGGTCGTCTGCGCCTGTTCCTCGTCGCGCATGAGCTCCTCGGCGGTCTCGCGTAGCGATGCCGAGAGGTTGCCATGATGGATAAGGAAGCGGTCTGGCTCGTGCCGGTTTTCACAGTAGCTGCGCAGCATGGAGCACACGGCCTCTGCCTCCTCGCGCGAGTTGGCAAAGACCAGGCACTTGCGGCCGCGGGTATGTTCAAAGATGTAGCCCATGCCGGGGTCGGCGTTGTCGGGTGCGGTGTCGGTGGGGTTGAGCAGTGCCTGCTCGGTCGCTCGTGGGATGTCGACTTCGCCCTCGGGGGCCGAGGAAGTGCGACGGTCTTTGGGAGCGGCCTTGCCCCGTGCCTGCTCGCGACGTTGGCGGCGTTCCTCCTGTGTGAGTTGTCCGCTGTGGCGCACGTCTTGGACACCGGACGGCAGTGCCGCGGGTGGTGTCGCCTCAATGCGCTCGCACGCGAGCACTTCGGCCTCTTGAGGACCCGCACTCTCGAATCCCCGCTGCTGCGCCTGGGGACCCGAGTTGTAGAAGTGCTCCATGGAGATACGCCACACGCGGCGCGGCTCCTCAAAGCGGGGGATGACGCAGTCGCGTCCCGTCCCCTGCGACAAGAAGGCGCCCGTGCGTTCCGGGTCCCCGATGGTGGCCGAAAGGCCAATGCGCCGGGGCCGCACGCCCGCCATGCGCGAAAGACGCTCGATAAGGCAGAGCGTCTGCCCGCCGCGGTCACCGCGCATGAGCGAGTGGACCTCGTCGATGACCACATAGCGCAGGTCGCAGAACATACGCGGGATTGCCATGTGCTTGTGGATCAGGAGTGCCTCGAGTGATTCGGGCGTAATCTGTAGGATGCCGCTTGGCTTTTTGATGAGCTTTGCCTTGTGCGACTGCGAGACATCGCCGTGCCAGTGCCAGACGGGGATATCGGCCTCTTCGCACAGATCGTTGAGGCGAACGAACTGGTCGTTGATGAGTGCCTTGAGGGGGCCAATATAGAGGGCGCCAACGCTTGCGGGCGGGTTCTCCCAAAACTCGGTCAGGATGGGAAAGAAGGCTGCCTCGGTTTTGCCAGATGCCGTGGATGCCGTCAGGAGCACATTGTCTTGCGTGTTGAAGATGGCATCTGCCGCCGCAACCTGGATGGAGCGCAGGCTCTCCCAATCGTGGGAGTAGATGAAGTCTTGGATAAACGGGGCGTAGCGGTCAAAGGCGTTCACGGGGCCTCCTCTCATCAACGGGCTGATCAACGCAACGGGCAACGGTTCGATATCTTGCAACATCGGCGTTTGCCCAGATAAAACCTACCAAAAAAACCTGTCCCTTTTTGGCAGGTTAGATGGTGAATTCGGCAAAGTTGCGGTCGTCGTCCGCGGTGCCGGTGTCGTCTGTTGCGGCTGGCGGCGCCAGCGCGTCGCCGCCGACGCTTTGCAGCAACTCGGCCACGTTGGCGTCGGGGTTTTGGCATAGGATGTCGAGCAGCTCGATAAAGTCACGAATGACTTCACGCGGCGTCAGATGTGTGTCGGCCCCCACGCGGCCAAACTCAATCTTGAGGAAGTCCACCAAGTCGTTCTCGGTAAGCGTGGGCGTCCAGCCAAAGTAGCCGGCATGAATCTGCATGAGCTTTTCGATGAGCACCAGCAACTCCTCGTAGGTGAGTGGCTGCAGGCGGATGATGGGCGCGAGCATGTCCTTAAGGTCCTCGCGTGCAAAGCGGCCCTGAGCGAGTCGACTTCGCAGGGCCTCGTAGGAGAACACGCCACGGCGGCGGTCTTCGATGGAGGTTGGCGTGCCGCCCATGATCATGCCCAGGTACTGCGCCTTGCCCTGGAGCGTGTCGTTGTACATGGTCAGGATCTTCTCGTAGTTGTATTGGCGTGTGATGGCGTTGGGAATCTTATACAGATTCACGAGCTCGTCGATGAGCACCAGCATGCCCTTGTAGCCGCTGCAGACCAAAAAGCGCGCAATGAGCTTAACGTAGTCGTACCAGTCGTCATCGCTGATGATGGTCGAGGAGCCCAGCTCGGCGCGTGCCTCACTCTTGGTGCGGTACTCGCCGCGAATCCATTTGGTCACGCGGCTCATAGCTTCTTCGTCGCCCTCGGATACGGCCGCGCGGTAGCGGCGGAGCATGCGGGCGAAGTCGAAGCCGTGGACCATTTCCTCGAGTGGGGCCAGTTGGGCATTGACGGCAGACTCGTCGGCATCGGCACACGAGGCGACCCAGCGATCCAGGATAAGGTTGAGCGCACCGCCCTCGGGGCGCGTCTTGGTCGATATGTTGCGGATGAGCTCACGGTAGGTGGCAAGGCCCTGTCCCTGGCCGCCCTGCAGACGGCGCTCAGGGGATAGGTCGGCATCGGCCACGACGAATCCCTCGCCCATGGCGTGCGTGCGGATCGTCTGGAGCAAAAAGCTCTTGCCGGCGCCGTAGCGACCGACTAGGAAACGGAAGCTTGCGCCGCCATCGGCGATGAGGCTCAGGTCGGTGAGCAGAGCGCGAATCTCGACCTCTCGCCCCACGGTGATATAGGGAAGGCCGATGCGCGGGACAACGCCGCCCTTGAGCGAGTTGAGAATGACGGCGGCGACGCGCTTGGGCACGCGGGGTGCTGCGGATGCGGTATCACTCATGGTCTAAGTATCCTCTCACGTCTGCTTCGTAGTCCTCGATAATGCGCGGTCCTGCCGCGCCAAATTCAATTACGGTGTCACCCACCAGGTCAAAGAGCGCTTCGTTGATGCTATCGACGAGCATGTCCTCACTCTTGCCCGACTGTGCCACCGCCGATGCCGTCTGCGCTGCGTTTTGCTCGAGGAGCGCTCGAAGATAGGCGTCTGCGGCGGAATCGAGTACGGACGCGGTGTCGGTGGGCGTGGGCGCTGATGCGAGGAGCGGGGCTACGACGCCAAACTGCTCGGTGGAGATGGTCGGCTCGCCAGCCTCGTCCCTCTGCATGGTCGTCGCGACTGGTTCGGCGATCGTGTCGGCCGCGGGCTTGGCTTCCCGTCGTTCGGCAACTGCCACCTCGGCATCCGCAAGCGTGCCGTCCTCGCGCTCCTCGTCGATCAAAAGCGCCTCGCGCGTTTGCGCGGCGGCGCTCCGAATGTGCCCCAGCTGGCTCAGGTCGATATCGATCTTGACGGGCTGATGAGCGGCATCCCATGAAAGCCATGCCGTGATCTCGTCATCGATAATCTTAGCCAGATATTTGGGGACCTTCTCTTCCTTAAGGGGATGGCCGGGATCCAGTGCCAAGCGCAGACGCTGATCACAAGCGCGCATTATCTCACCGAGCTTGCTACTTTTTTGTCTGCTGCCGTGGATGCGCATACATTCCCAAAAGCCATTTTGGCAGCGGTAGATGTGAATGGGGTCCAGGCGATATTCACAGTCCTCGTGGCGCTCGGGCGCAAAGAACACGGCCGAGGCAAACATGGTGTAGGGCATGGCCGTCTCCTCCCCAAACAAGCTCGCTACGATGCCGGTCTTTCGGTGCGTGTCATAGTAGCGCGCCATACGGACATACACGGCGCATGCCACGTGGCGCAGGTCGCGATGGTGGGAACGGTCGAGCCGTGAGTTATTCAGGTTGTACGTCGAGAGTGCGTCGATGGCAGCCATGAGCCGCTCCTCATGCGCCTCATCGGGCGGAAGGGGAAGCGTGGGCTCGGAGGCCTTGCGACGCGCAGACGGCAGGTCCGACGGTGCCGGCGCGGGTACAAGGTCTCGCGCCGCGCGGCGCAGCTCGATGAGGGCGTTGTCGAATGCGACGGTTTTAGAGTCGCGAAGCAGCTTGGGGTCGAGCTCATGGAACACGGCGTAGTCCTGCAGCCACACGCGTGCGAACCGGTCGATGCCGGGTTCAAAGGCGCGATAGGCATCCCAAAATGCCTTGATCTTGTCATAGCCGTCACGCGGATTGTCGACGCCAATGCCGCAGATCAATTCGTAAAGATAAAGAAAAGCAAACGAGGTCGATGTCTCCTCGATATTGCCGCGGCGCACTTGGGCACGCCAGGTAAAGTAGCCGCGCAACTGTCGATCGCTCATGGCATTGTAGGTGGGAAAGTACGACTTAAAGGTGCCGTTGTAGGGGCAATCGTCCTCGAAGTCGGCCATCAGCAGGCCTTGACGGTAAAAGAGCTCCGCCTCCGATAGCCAACGCCCAGCGCCGCCTTTGGGATCATCTTGCCAGCGTGATATCTCGCGCATCTTGCGGTACTGGTCGGGGAGGAAGTTCTGCATCTGACGACCGGTCTTGAGAATCGGCTCGTCAGCATAGATTTCGTTTGAGAAGCGGGCGGACTGATGGGTCCGGGCCTCGGCCATAATGCGCTCGATGAGCATCTTGACGTCCTGGTCGGCCACCGCCCTCTCCTCTCCCCATATGGTGTCGGTGACCTCATATCATAGCACAGCATCAAACAGATGTTCGAGATACCGCCGCGTAGATAGATTTAGAACAGGAGAGCGTAGATGACGGCTATGACAACGGAGGGGAGCATGTTGGCTGTGCGGAAGGTCTGAGGTCGAATAAGGTTAACGCCGACACAGAAGATGAGCATGGAGCCCACAAGCGAAAGGCTGTCGAGGGCTGCGGTGGTCATGATGGGGGAGAGCGCACCGGCAAAAAGCGTGATCGTGCCCTGGAACACGGCGACGGGCAGGGCCGAGAAGATGCAGCCGCGTCCGAGCGAGGCGGTCATGGTGCAGACGATGATGCAGTCCAGTGCGCCCTTCAGAGCGAGCGTGGACCAGTCGCCGAGCAGGCCGTCCTGAATCGATCCTACGATGGCCATGGCGCCGATACACACGGTGAGCGATGCCGAGACAAAGGCGTTGGTGAACTCGTTGTCGCCTTCGCTGCCGGTTTTGCGCTTGAGCCATTCGCCGAGGTTCTCGATGGCGGCCTCCAGGTTGATGGCCTCGCCGATGAGCGAACCGAGGGCAAATGAGACGATAAGCATGGTGGTGCCGGTAGTCGCCAACGCCTCTCCATCGATAACGAGCATCTTTTGCATGGTGCCGCCCAGGCCGATAAACAGAACGCACAACCCCGACGCCTTCATGAGCGTGTCTTGGATGCGGGGCGTAATAAAGCGCCCGCCCATGAGGCCCAGCAAACCGCCCGCGATCAAAAGCGCGACATTGATAATCGTTCCTAAACCTGGCATGAACCCTCCTGTAATTGATGCCAACCCGGCAATCGTAACAGAACGGGGAGGGGAGCGCTCGGTGTCCGAGTCAAGCGGCGGTTGGCGGTCTAGCCCAGGACGGGGCTAAAGTCGAAGCGCAGCGTCATGAGGTGCTGCGGGGATTCGATGGCTGCGGCAATGATGTCGGCATCTCGTGCACGATCGAACCCTTCAAGTTCCATTTGATAGGGGAAGTCTTCTTGGATACCGATGCGACGCGGAACCAAAAGCTTGGTTCCGTCGAATTCTTCGGTTCGCGTTCCGTCTGCTGCAACGGAATAAAGGTGTAACTTGGCGGTCGTTGTGGCGTCAAGTGCCGAGATAGCTTGGATATCGTTCGAGGCGCTCCTTGCTCCCACTGCTGTAAGTGCCGTAGGCGCGACGACTTCACCCGAAGGCAAAAAGACGAGCTCGACGGTATTGGGGAATGCGATGAGGATATTTTTGCGGCGGGGCGCATTGGCAGCGACTGGCTCAATGCTTGCGGCATCGACGGTTTCCGTGTGGTCGAGCGCGACCATCATGCAACAGTTGCCTTCGTCGACATCTGGGGGAGCGGCAAAGTCCAGGCCGTCTTTCGGTTGGGGATCGCCTAGTTCGGTGGCGGTGCCGCCTGGCTTCTCGAGAGGAGCCGCAGCGTTGTCTTCTGATGATGCATCGTCTGCATCGTCAGCATGTGTCGGTGCGTCTGCAATCTCGTCTTTGGGGGATTTGTCATTATCGCTCGATATAGGAGCAGCAATCCCGACGGACCCCACTCCGTGCCATGTCATTTGGAGCAGCGCCGGATCGGCGAGAATGCGCTGCACGCCCGGCTCCTGGGTATCGATATTGATGGGGGCGGGTTCTGATCCGCGCGTGAGGTTAAGCGAACCCTTCTGTCCATTGCTTTGAGCCTCTTGGTCGTCCGCGTCGCCAGCGTAGAACAGCAAAGGCGCATCTCCCGTTGCGATGGCTTCGGTGTCCGCCTTGGTCAGTCGCAGCGACGCCGTAAAGGAGATGATGGGCTGTGTGCCATCGACATTCGAGGGAACGCAGCCCAGGCATACACCTCCTCCTCCTTCTTCATAGGCCGCGCTGTCGAAGGCGACCTTCGCCCCGTTCGCCGAGTCATCGACCGAGTCAATATCGATGCGCAGCTCTAGGTCGCATGGGTCGCCATCGGCGTCGACTGCAGCCGATTTCCATGTGCAGATGGCATAACCTGTCTGGGGGCCGTTCTCCTTGTTCGGTCGCTTGATATCCACGACTATCGCGTCGACCGTATTGCGGTGAAGGCATCCCGAGGTTCGGACCGTGGCGTGTGCGAGCGAAAAACGTTGGCAGGCGACGATACCCGACGAATCCGCCACGGGGTTCAGAGCTTGCGGTAAGGAGTTTGCCGTGGCGGGCGTCGCCCAAGCGGCGAGAGGCATACCGCTCGCCAGTGCGCTGCAGAGCGCGGCAACGGGCAAAAGGTTTTTGGGTGCCATGGTTCTCCTATCTATTCCGCGTACTCCGGTTATGCTTGGCTATTGGTTGCGTTTGATGTGCAGGCCAAGGCACGTCAGTCCTGCTCCCACCGTGGCGGCGCCCACCGCAATGAGTTGCCGGGTGTCGCTCGTCTGAGCGAGCGGCTCGTGACGGCTGCCGCGATTAAGGCCCGAAAGGTCGACGGTCACTTCTGTGGCCGCCTGCGCTTGCTCTTGTTGAGCAAAGGCCATGGCAGGTGCGGACGCCAAGATGCCGACGATGGCGGCCAGTGCAAGCGCCTTAGGACGTGGCGTGCGCACCGGGCTCGACCGTCCAGGTGATGCTTGCCACTTGATCTCCCGTACCGGTGGCGTGGTAGATGTCACGCGTGACGCGGGCGACGTGGCCGCTCACATTGAGCTTGATTTTGTCCGTTCCGTCGGCAATGCCCTGGTACTTCATGTCGAAGTTTGCGTCCTTGGAAAGATCGAGGCCCGTAGTCTGAGTCGCCGAGCTGGCATCCTTTTCTGCCTTATCGGGGCCAACCTTAAAATCGATGGAGTTCTGGGCCGAGCCCGTCTTTGCGTCTGCAACGATTGTCCAGTCGTTTTTGGCCGTGACCTTCATGTTAGTGACGTGGATGCCATATGCCGAGAGGTTGTCGATGGTAATCGTCTTGTCGGAGGGTCCTACAAGCGTTCCGTCGGCGCTGGCGGCAAAGGGGATGACCGTTGGCGCCTTAAACGAAACATTGCTAATGTCGGCCTTCACCGTCACATCGGTGGTTCCAACGCGCACCTCTGCTATGGCCGCCGTTGGCGCGGCGCCCATCGCAAGTGCGAGCGTAAGCCCTGCGCCCACGGCGAGTGCCCTGGCTCCGCTCAGGTTCATGGGTGTGTTCATAATCGATCCTTTCTGCTCGTCACGGACTGTTTCCGTGATGGTTGGACGAATGGGGGCAGGGTGCTGCCCCTGCGAGCGCGTCGGCCACTAGCCTTCCGCCTGGGCCACCCGCACTTTGACGCGCGTCGGATTGTCGTGGGTGTCGTAGGTCTTGGCATCGAGTGCCTGAATCTCGATATATGCCTCGCCTTCTTGGATATCGCCGGCGGGGCAGGTCTCAACCGTCTTGCCGGCTTCGACCACACCGGACTCATAGATGGTCTTGTCGTTTTGAATCACACGGAAGCGCTGGGGAAACTTGTTGTCTTGGACGTTTTGCACGTTGACGCGCAACTTGCCGCCTTCCTGCAACTGTGCGACCGGCGCGACCGAGATCGTCATCATGTTGTCGCGGACGATGGCGTCGAGCTCATCCTGGATTTCTTGGCGCGATTTGCCCTCTGCCGTCGTGACTGAGGCGCCCGCTTCGGGCACGGGCTGCGATTGCCAGGCGTATAGCCCTACGGCGATGAGGGCGCAGACGATAGCCAGGCAGACAACGACGAGTTTCTTGCGACGCCCCAGTCCTGCAAGGCGGGGCGGCTTCTTCGCACTCATGCGGCGTCCTTGGTGGTGTAGACACGTGCGAACGTGGACGGGTCAGCTCCAAAGAGCATATGAAGCATCAGGCGACGCGAGTAGATGAGCTCGTCGAAGTCGTGAGGGAGCTCGATATTGTGGACATGCGCGATGTGGTGGGCGAGCGCCGAGAACGACTCGGGGTCGCAGATAACATCGGTGGTGACGTGGTAGACCGCCGTATCGGGGAACGCCTCTTCGTCGAAAGGCAGGAGATAGGGATCGTCGTCGACCTCGATGGCGACGCCGTACTGGGGCCAGTAATATGCCATGGGAACCTCCCTGCTTCTGGGGCCAAAACTTCCATTGGTTTTGGCTGTCGATGCCGACCGTATCAGTCACTACTTGACCAATTTCTGACCAAATGCTTGACGGATTGAGATCTCTGCAGGTAAGGGGCGGTAAAAAATACTTCAACTTTTTTCGAGCGACAATTGCGTGGTCGCTGGCGGCAAAGCTATATGTGTCAAAAACATCGTCTGCCGAGGAAACCTCGCCACTCGCCGAATTGCACGAACGTAAAAATCGCCAATTATGGAGACGGTCTCGAACACGTCAACGAAACGATGCGGTAACATCTCCCTGCAAACACTGCAGTTAGCTAAAGGGGGAGTTTGCGTGTCTGTAACCATCAAACCCTTCACCGACGAGTTCGAAGAGTATGGCCGCGATGAGTCTCGCGCATCGGGCGAGGCCTCGAGCATCTCGTTTCCGACAACGGAGGACGAGGTTCGCGCCATTTTGGAAAGGCTCCATGCCGAGCGTGTCCCGGTAACGGTTCAGGGCGCCCGGACCGGTCTTGCCGCCGGAGCCGTGCCCCATGGCGGTCACATTCTCAATACTTCCCGCATGAATCGCTACCTAGGCCTTCGCCGCGATGAGCAGGGCCGCTTTCTTTTGCGTGTAGAGCCCGGCGTCGTGTTGTCTGAGCTGCGCAAGCAACTGGGCAAGAAAGTGCTGCCGACTGCCGGCTGGGACCAGGCATCGCTTGAGGCCTACGAGGAGTTTCAGGAAGCCCCCGAGCAGTTCTTTCCCACCGATCCCACCGAGGCATCTGCCTGCCTGGGCGGTATGGCGGCATGCAACGCTTCCGGCGCCCGTAGCTACGCTTACGGCCCCATGCGCCCTCACGTCACGGGCCTTCATGTCGCGCTGACCGATGGCGACCTGCTCGAGCTTCATCGCGGCGAGGTTTTTGCACAGGGTCGTCGCCTCTCGCTCGTCACGGCGCAGGGCCGCACGCTCGAGCTCGATCTTCCCGGCTACACCATGCCCAAGACCAAAAATGCTTCGGGCTATTTTGTTGCTGACGACATGGACGCCATCGACCTGCTCATCGGTGCGTGTGGCACGCTCGGCGTCATCACCGAGCTCGAGATTGCCCTGCAGGTGGCACCTGCGGTCGTCTGGGGCGTGAGCTGCTTCTTTGACAGCGAAGACAAGGCCGTGTCCTTCACCGATTCCGTGCGCCCCGTCCTGTCCCACGCGGCTGCCATCGAGTATTTCGATGCAGGCGCCCTGGATATCCTGCGTCGCCAGCGCGAGCAGTCGACGGCGTTCGCCTCGCTGCCGGCGCTCGACAAAGAGGCAAAAGTCTGCGTCTACGTGGAGCTCGACTGCGATGACGAGGCCCAGGCGACTGAGGAGCTGTATCACCTGGGGTGGGTGCTGGAGCTTGCGGGCGGCAGCGATGATGCGACATGGGTCGCGCGCACCGAGGTCGATCGCGAGTGCCAGCGATTCTTCCGCCATGCGGTGCCCGAGAGCGTCAACATGCTTATCGATGAGCGCCGCCGCACGGATCCCACCATTACCAAACTGGGCTCGGATATGTCGGTGCCCAACGCACGCCTGGCCGATGTCATCGCCCTCTATCGCCGCACGTTGGCCGAAAGCGGTCTTGAGTCCGCCGCGTGGGGTCATATCGGCAACAACCACCTGCATGTGAACATTCTGCCGCGCGATGCGCAGGATTACCGTCGCGGCGGCGAGTTGTTTGCCCAGTGGGCCTCCGAAGTTACGGCTATGGGTGGCGCCGTCTCTGCCGAGCATGGCGTCGGTAAGATCAAGGCGGGCTTCTTGGAGACGATGTACGGCCACGAGGCCATGGTCGAGTCGGCGCGGCTCAAGCTCCAGCTCGATCCTGCCGGGCAGTTGGGCCGCGGTAACCTGTTTTCGGAGAAGCTCTTGGATGAACTCATCCAGAAAGGGGGCGCGTGAAGATGAGCGATTTCCATATGGTGGTGTGCGTCAAGGCGGTGCCGGGTAGCACCGAGGTCAAGATGGACCCCAAGACCAATACCATCGTGCGCGATGGTAAGCAGGCGGTCATTAATCCCTTTGACGCGAGCGCTCTGGAGTGCGCCCTGGCGCTGAAGGACGACTTTATCGGCTTTGGCATGGACGTGCGCGTGACGGTGGTGTCGATGGGTATTCCCGCGACCGAAGCGCTGCTGCGCGACTGTATTGCCCGCGGCGCCGATGACGCGCTGCTGCTGACCGATCGCGCCTTTGCAGGTGCCGATACCCTGGCGACCACCTATGCCCTCAAATGCGGTATCGAGGCACTCGACGAGGACTTTGATCTGCTCATCTGCGGCAAGATGGCGGTGGACGGCGATACGGCCCAGATCGGGCCCGAGCTTGCCGGTGCTTTTGAGATTCCCTGCGTGACCGACGTGAGCTGCGTGCAGAGCGCGGGCTTTACGACGTGCGGCTCGCTGGCGCTCGTTCACGGATGCGATGCCGGTGAAGAGACGGTCTACCTGGAGATGCCGTGCGCGATGACGACCGCTAAAGAGATCGGTCAGCTGCGTATGCCGAGCATTGCCGGTATTCGTGCGGCTGAGGAGGCGAACGTGCGCGTGGTCAACGCTGCCGACGTGCATGCCGACCCCGCGCGCTGCGGCCTTGCCGGCTCGCCGACGCAGGTCGTGCGCTCGTTTGTGCCCGACCGCGACCAAACGTGTGAGGCTGTTGAGGGAACGGCGCCCGAGCAGGCGGCAAAGCTTGCCAAGATTATCGAGGGGATGGCATAGATGAGCGGACTGATTATCGATAGCGAAGCCTGTATCGGCTGGGGCCGCTGCG
>CABSDO010000032.1 GCA_902476475.1 uncultured Collinsella sp.
CATCAGGGTCGGCGCGGCCCCCGAGCCTTGGGTAACGTTGCTGGACGAACGTCGCTTTGCTCGTTCGCTTTTTGATCTGGAGAGCCGGGTGGGCTGAATACTTAGACATGGCAAGGGGCTCCCCCGTTGAAGAACGGGGGAGCCCCTTGTTACGTTTGGGTTGTTGGTGCGACCTAGAGGTGGCTGATGATCAGTTCCATCTTGCCTTCGAGGTCGATGGTGCTGACGGTGCTCGGAGCCAGCAGGTGGCTTCCCTTGTGGACGGGGTCGCCGCAGACGGTGCCTTCGCCGTCGATGACTGACAGGCACATGAAGGGCCAGCGCTGGTCGAGGGTCTTGCTGCCGTTGACGCGCACGCGATCGACGGTGTAGCAGGGGTTGGACTCGAGCTCGGTTACGCCATCGACCTCGGGCGCGGTTACGGTACCGTCGGTCGGAGCCTGAGCATCAAAGTTTATGCAGTCGAGGCTCTGCTCAATGTGTAGGGGACGCAGTTTGCCGTCGGTGCCGGGGCGGTCGTAATCGTACAGGCGATACGTCACGTCGCACGACTGCTGCGTTTCCAAAATGAGCGTGCCGGCCTTGATGGCGTGAACGGTACCGGAATCAATCTGGAAAAAGTCGCCCTTGTGGATCGGCAGTACGTTGAGCATGTCGTTCCAGCGGCCGTCCTTGATCATCTGTGCGGCCTCGGTGCGGTCTTTAGCACGCTGGCCGACGATGATCGTGGCGCCGGGCTCGCAATCCAGCACGTACCAGCACTCGGTTTTACCCAGGCTGCCGTTCTCGTGCTCGGCGGCGTACTCGTCGTTGGGATGAATCTGGATCGAAAGGTCGTCCTTGGCGTCCAGAATCTTAATGAGCAGCGGGAACTCCTTGCCCTCGCAGTTACCAAAGAGCTCGCGGTGCTCGGCCCACAGCCACGAAAGCGTGTGACCGGCGTACGGGCCCTCCGCGATCTGGCAGTCGCCGTTGGGGTGGGCCGAGATAGCCCAACACTCACCGATGGGACCCTCGGGAATGTCGTAACCAAATACGGTTTCGAGCTGGCGGCCGCCCCAGATCTTCTCGTGGAAGATCGGCGTGAGTTTAATCAAATCGGACATGTGCATACTCCCATAAGGTTGTGCGGGTGCCGCGTAAGACAGCTCAAAACGAGCACCCGCCGGATTGCAAAACTAGGCCAGCGTTACGTTGTGTAGCTCAAAGCGGTCGCCTACGTTGTGCGAGATAGAATATTCAAACGCGGTGCCGCTATCCAAGAAGCCAATCTGGTTGAGTTCGAGCAGGGGAGAGCCGGGTTTGGTATCCAGGCGCTCAGCCTCTTCCTCAGTTGCCGCGACGGCGCGAATGGTACGGTGGAAACTCGAGAGCTTGAGTCCGCACTGCTCGCGGATGAAGCTGTAGACCGACGCGTACAGGTCTTTTTTCTTAAGACCCGGAATCAGCTCGAGTGGCATATAGGTGTACTCGATAACGATGGGCTGACCATCGACCTCGCGTACGCGCACGATGTGATAGGCAAAGTCGTCTTCGGCCATTCCCAGCTGGGTCGCAACCTCTGCCGGCGGATTGACGATCGAGAAATCGTAGACCACCGAGGTCACTTTCTCCCCGCGATGCTCGTACGAAAAGCCTTGGGCACGGTCGTTCTTGCCTTGAAAAAACACCTGGCCGGGAAGCCCCGCCGTGTCCTTGACGTAGGTGCCCGATCCACGGCGACTTGTGACCAGGCCCTCCTCGGTGATCTGCTCGATCGCGCGCTTGACGGTGATCTTGGAAACGCCATACAGCTCGCAAAACTCTACGACGGTGGGCAGTTTGTCGCCCGGCTTAAGGGAGCCGTCCTCGATGCTTCGACGGATATCTGCAGCTATCGCCTCGTATTTGGGAATCATGCAATCCTCCCTTCATATTTGCGTTGATATAAAAGAGAGTATACCTACTTAAAAAGCATCCATATGGCTTTCATCAAAGAAGTTCGATAAATAAAAAAGACGCTTTACATAATAAATTAGAGCGCTATAGTTACAGACAACAAGCGAGATGCATTGGCGTTTGCTTGTGCTGTTTGGGGACGGATTTGTTTTGGCGGGCAGGGTATCCAGATACCTGGTGCGCGCCCGCGCCGGATGGCCTGCCAAAGCAAATCCGTCTCCAACCGAAAGCTTTAGACACGAAAGCGAGGACTTTGATGGCTCAGTATCAGCTGCCCAGCGACTTCTTCTTTGGCGCCGCTATGTCCGGCCCGCAGACTGAGGGTCAGTGGAACCAGGGGGGCAAGCTCGAGAACCTGTGGGACACCTGGTCCATCCAGGATTTGGGTTCGTTCTACAACTGCGTTGGCTCGTATGCCGGTAATGACTTTATGGCCAAGTACCAGGAAGACTTTCGCATTTTGAAGGACTTGGGCCTGAATACCTATCGCACTTCCATCCAGTGGAGCCGTCTGCTCGATGCCGACGGCAACCTCAACGAGGAGGGCGCTGCGTGGTATCACGAGCTGTTCCGCGCCTCTCGCGAGGCCGGCCTGGAGCCGTTTGTCAACTTGTACCACTTTGACATGCCCACCTACCTCTTTAACCGTGGCGGCTGGGAGAGCCGCGAGGTCGTCGAGGCTTACGCGCATTACGCCGACGTCGCCTTCCACGAGTTTGGCCAGGAGATTAAGTACTGGTTTACCTTTAACGAGCCCATCGTCGAGCCCGAGCAGCGCTATCAGGAGGGCGTGTGGTTCCCGCAGCTCCACGACTATAGCCGCGCTCGCACCGTGCAGTATCACATCTCGCTGGCACATGCGCTGGCCGTGGCCAACTATCGTCGCGCCTATGACGAGGGCGCTATTCGCGCCGATGCCAAGATCGGCATGATCAACTGCTTTACCCCGGTCTATACCAAGGAGAACCCCAGCGAGGCAGACCTCGAGGCCGTGCGTATGACCAGCGGTATCAACAATCGCTGGTGGCTCGACCTCATTACCAAGGGCGAGCTTCCTGCTGACGTGCTCGACAGCCTGGCCGAGGGCGGCGTTAAGCTCCCGTTCCGTGCCGGCGATCAAGAGATTCTCAAGCAGGGTGTTGTCGACTGGCTCGGCTGCAACTACTACCACCCCACGCGTGTTCAGGCTCCGGCGAGCAAGGTCGACCAGTACGGTCTGCCGCACTTTGCCGACGAGTACGTGTGGCCCGACGCCGTTATGAACGAGAGCCGCGGCTGGGAGATCTACCCGCAGGGCCTCTACGACTTTGGCATGGACTGCGCTAAGAACTATCCCGATCTTGAGTGGTTCGTTTCCGAGAACGGCATCGGCATCATGGACGAATACAAGAACCGTGACGCCGAAGGAACCATCCAGGATGACTACCGCGTCGACTTTGTACGTCAGCACCTGGAGTGGGTGGCCAAGGCAATTGCCGAGGGCGCCAAGTGCCGCGGATACCATTACTGGGCCGTCATCGATAACTGGTCTTGGGCTAATGCCTTTAAGAACCGTTACGGTTTTGTCGAGGTTGACCTTATGGACGGCTACAAGCGCCACCTTAAGAAGTCGGCGGCCTGGCTCAAACAGGTCGCCACGACCCACGTGGTTGATTAGCGACCGGGCGAACGCCCAGATCGCGCGCCGCTGCGCGCAACACATGGCACATTTGGTGGCAGAGGGCGACAGACCACCGTGCGCATAGGAAAAGGCCGGATTTGAAAGTTAGGAGCAATCATGGCCAGTGACAACGGAAAGAGCTTCCTCGACAAGTTTGCCGAGGTCTCTGCGAAGGTAGGAAACCAGGTTCACCTGCGTTCCCTGCGTGACGCTTTCGCGACCATCACGCCGCTCTATATCCTTGCGGGTATCGCGGTTCTTATCAACAACGTCGTGTTCCCCCTGTTCCCGCTCGATGCGGCGGGCCTTGCCAACCTTCAGACGTGGGGTTCGGCAATTACGCTGGGCACCCTCAACGTCTCTGCAATTATCTTGGCCGGATTGATTGGCTACAGCCTCGCTAAGAACAAGCGTTTCGATAACCCGCTCGCTTGCGTGGTCGTCGCTATCTCTGCTTTCGTCATCATGATGCCGCAGCAGATCACCGCCACGCTTGCCGCCACGAGCCCGCTGCTTACCGACAAGATCACCTCCGCCGAGGTCACGGGCGCCCTTTCGACCGCCAACACCGGCACCAACGGTCTGTTCTCGGCTATTATCATCGCCCTGCTTTCCGTCTCGCTCTTCATCAAGATTTCTGGCATCGAGAAGCTCAAGGTTAAGCTGGGCGAGGGCGTGCCCCCCGCGGTTTCCAACTCCTTCAACGTCATGATCCCGATGCTGCTCAACCTCTCGATCTTCGCTCTTGCCGCAGCTCTGCTTGCCGTGTGCGCCGGCACCGATCTGTGCGCCATCATCTCCACGTGCATCTCCAACCCGCTCAAGAGCATCATGAACGCCGGTCCGTGGGCTGTTATCCTCATCTACACCCTTGCTAACCTGCTGTTCTGCGTCGGTATTCACCAGTCCACCATCTCTGGCGCTACCGTCGAGCCGATCCTGACCATGCTCATCGTCGACAACATGGCTACCTTTGCCGCCGGTGGCACCATCCAGCCCGATCACTACATGAACATGCAGATCGTTAACAGCTTCGCCCTCATCGGCGGCTCGGGCTGCACCCTCATGCTCCTGCTCGACACGCTCCTGTTCTCCAAGAACAAGGCTTCCGAGACCGTTTCCAAGATGGCTATCCTGCCTGGTCTGTTCAACATCAACGAGCCGGTTATCTACGGTTACCCCATCGTGTACAACCTGCCGCTCATGATCCCGTTCGTCCTCCTTCCCGACCTGTTCATCGGCATCACCTATGGCCTTACCTGCGCAGGCATCATCAGCCCCTGCATCGCCCAGGTGCCCTGGACTATGCCTCCCGTCATCAATGCCCTGCTCGCTACGGGCTTTGACTGGCGCGCCGGCGTGTGGCAGGCTCTCGAGATTGTCATTGGCATGGCCGTCTACCTGCCCTTTATGAAGATTTCCGAGAAGGCAATCGCCAAGCAGGAGGCTCTCGCCGAGTAGAACGCCTAACGTTCGTCCCTTTCACCGTTGCGGGCACCGGTACGCGGTGCCGGTGCCCGCGGCTCTCTCCCTTGTGTAAAGATGCAGGGGGTGGGCACAATAGCCGCAAGGAATAAAACCAGTCGTCGTCTGCGCGCCGCGCAGTTATAAGGAGGAAACCATGAAGAAGATCATGCTCTGCTGCAATGCCGGTATGTCCACGAGCCTGCTGGTCCAGAAGATGCAGGCCGAGGTTGCAAACCGTGGTCTGGATATTGAGGTCGAGGCTCGTCCCATGAACGAGGCCCACGATCACCTGGGCGAGTGCGACATGTTGCTGCTTGGTCCGCAGATCGGCTACACCAAGGGCGATTTTGAGAAGGAGGCCACCGGTCGTTTCCCGGTCGAGGTCATCAACATGGTCGACTACGGCCGCATGAACGCTGCCGGCATCATCGACCACTGCGTCAGCGTGATGGGCTAGGTGCTCCGCATGGAGGATATGAACGAACTGCAGATGACCTGCTTTGAGATCATCAGCTACGTCGGTACCGCCAAGAGCATGTACATCAATGCCGTGCAAAAGGCCAAGGAGGGCGATTTTGACGCCGCCGAGGAGCTTATCAAGCAGGGCGACGAGGCCTATAACGGTGGCCACGATGTTCACATGGGGCTTCTGAAGAAGGAGGCCAACGGCGAGCGTAACGGTGAGGCTCCGTTGATTCTGCTGCATGCCGAGGACCAGATGGCCGGTACCGAGACCATGCGCGTCATGGCGACGGAGCTCATCGAGGTTCACAAACAGTTGCAGGCACTTAAGGCCTAGTCAGCGTTATCGCCGCGATGGGCCGTGCGGTCCAACAGACAACACAGTCCCTTTGACGGGCGCCGGGAGTCTCCGCCTCCCCGCGCCTTTATATTTGGGGAAGGTCTTGCGCGATCTATTGAGTGACCATTCGCGCTTCCCCAGATAAAACCTGCCAAAACAAACCTGTTTCTTTTTGGTAGGTTTTTGCCTTGGGAGCGGTACCATACAGGCAATGTTTAAACGAGAAAGGCGGGCTCCCATGGAACCTAAGCAGTACTACATCGGCATCGACGTCGGCGGCACTTCGGTTAAGGAGGGCCTGTTCGACGAGGACGGCAACCTGCTTGCCAAGGCCAGCGTGCCCACGCCTCCTATCGTTGACGCTGCGGGCTTTGCCGCGGTGACCGAGGCTATCGACCAGGTGGTCGCCAAGGCACAGATTCCGCGTGCCTTTGTGGCGGGCATTGGCCTGGCCGTTCCGTGTCCCATCCCGGCGTCGGGCGATGCCAAGGTCAAGGCCAACATTGCCATTAACCTGCCCGAGCTGAGGGTCGCCATTCAGGAGCACTGCCCCGATGCGGTCGTTAAGTATGAGAACGATGCCAACGCCGCTGCCATGGGCGAGGCCTGGCTCGGTTCTGCCAAGGGCGTGCAGAACGTGGTTATGGTCACCATCGGTACCGGCGTGGGCGGCGGCGTTATCGTTAACGGCGATGTGGTATCGGGCGTTGTGGGTGCTGGCGGCGAGATCGGCCACATGTGCCTGAACCCGGCTGAGGAGCGCACCTGCGGCTGCGGCGGCCATGGCCACCTGGAGCAGTATTCCAGCGCCACCGGCGTGGTGAGCAACTACCTTGCCGAGTGCAAGAAGGCGGGCGTCGACCCCATCGAGCTCACCGGCCCCTCCGATTCCAAGGACGTGTTCCAGGCCTGCCGCGAGGGCGACAAGCTCGCGCTTGCCGCGGCCGATACCATGGCCGACTATCTCGGCCGTGCCCTGGCGCTCATTGCCAACGTGGTCGACCCCGAGATGTTCCTGATCGGTGGCGGCGCCTCCGCCTCGGCCGATGTCTACCTCGATAAGGTTCGCGAGCACTTTAAGCAATACGCGCTTTCCGCCTCGCGCGAGACGCCCATTAAGGTCGCTTCGCTCGGAAACGACGCCGGCATCATCGGTGCCGCCTACGTAGCCCTGCGCGCCGCCGGCAAATAGCTGGTGCAGGGGGGCGGACTTGGTCCCCATGCTTGCCACAAAATATGCCGTGGCCCTTCCGTCTGCGAAGGCTCGGCATCGGCGTGCTACCATAGCTACGTCCAAGTACACATATCAAGTGGAGGATATCCATGGCAAACGTTCTTGTCTTTGGTCACCAGAACCCCGATAACGACGCCATCATGAGCGCCGTC
This sequence comes from uncultured Collinsella sp., assembly GCA_902476475.1. Lineage (GTDB taxonomy): Bacteria > Actinomycetota > Coriobacteriia > Coriobacteriales > Coriobacteriaceae > Collinsella. Next base: position 7,254 of record CABSDO010000032.1, read on the forward strand.
GTCCTGTCCCAGCTGCTCAATCAGGTTGAGTATGCTGGCAACACCTACGAGGCTTGCGCTCTGGGCCAGCTTCCGGCCGAGTCCGCCAAGCTGCTCGCCGACGCCGGCATTGCCGAGCCCCGCGTGATCGAGTCCGTCGAGGCTGGCCAGCTCGTCGTCCTCACCGACCACAACGAGTCTGCCCAGTCCGTCGCCGGCCTTAAGGACGCCACGGTCTTTGGCGTTGTCGATCATCACCGCATCGGCGACTTCGAGACCTCCGGCCCGCTGCACTACATCTGCCTGCCCTGGGGCTCCAGCTGCACCATCGTCACCAAGCTCGCCGGCGTGCTCGGCGTTGAGCTTTCCGACGTTCAGGCCAAGCTGCTGCTCTCGGCCATGATGACCGACACGCTCATGCTCAAGAGCCCCACCACCACCGATGTCGACCGCGCCGTTGCCGCCAAGCTCGGCGAGCAGGTGGGCGTCGACCCGGTCAAGTTTGGCATGGAGGTCTTCCTCACCCGTCCGTCTGGCTCCTTCACCGCAGCCGAGATGGTCGGCAACGACATCAAGATGTTCGAGCCTGCTGGCAAGAAGCTGCTCATCGGCCAGTACGAGACTGTCGACAAGACCCGCGCACTCGGCATGATCGACGAGATTCGCGAGGCCATGCGCGCCTACGCCGCCGAGAAGGGTGCCGACGGCATCGTCCTGTGCATCACTGACATCATGGAGGAGGGCTCGCAGGTCCTGCTCGAGGGCGAGACCGAGGCCGCTCAGAAGGGCCTGGGCATTGCCGACGAGCACGACGGCGTCTGGATGCCGGGCGTCCTCTCCCGTAAGAAGCAGGTTGCTGCCCCCATCATGGCCGCCTGCTAGGTTTTTTTGACCTAACACCGACGACCGGATCGCGGAAGCCCCGCGCTCCGGTCGTTTTTTGTGCATGGAGCCATGCTTTTCTTGGACAGGGGCTCCTGTGCCGTTGAGCAAATAATGTTCAACCTGTGGTTCCGCTTTTCGGCCGCGCTTGCGCGCTTGTCGCGCAGGGTAGGCTAGATGCAAGCGTAATACGTTAGAGCGCGGCGCCGCCATCTGGGCGGGCCGTGCTTTTTTAAGACGGGAGCTTTCCCGTGAAAGGAGCCGCCCATGGCAGCAACTGAGCAGCTGTTCAACGTTCGTGAGCGCAAGCGCTTTGAACGTCACGACATCTGGGAGCGCATCGCCGAGAACGGCACGATTTCCGCCGCCGTCATGGTCTTCGCCGCCATCGCCGCCGTCATTTGCGCCAATACCGATGCCTACGAGACCATCCATCACTTTTTGGAGACCCCGCTGTATGTGGGCCTGGGCAACCTTACGGCCGGTCTCACCGTTGAGCTTTTTGTCAACGACTTCCTCATGGCGATTTTCTTTTTGCTGGTGGGCATTGAGCTTAAGTATGAGATGACGGTCGGCGAGCTCAAAAACCCGCGCCAGGCTATGCTTCCCATGCTGGCGGCCGTGGGCGGCGTCGTCGTTCCCGCCTGCATCTATCTGATCTTTAACCATGCCGGCGCGCACAACGGCTGGGCCATTCCCATGGCAACCGATATTGCCTTTGCGCTGGGCGTGCTGTCGCTTTTGGGCAATCGCGTGCCCAACGGCGTGCGCGTGTTCTTCTCGACGCTCGCCATCGCCGACGACCTCATTTCCATCGCCGCCATCGCCATCTTCTACGGTCAGAGCCCCAATCCGTTTTGGTTGGGCGCCGCCGCGCTTGTGACCTGCGCACTCGTGTGGCTCAACAAGACGCAGCATTACCGCCTTGCCCCGTACTCGGTGCTGGGCCTGCTGCTGTGGTTCTGCATGTTTAAGAGCGGCGTGCACGCTACGCTCGCCGGCGTCATCTTGGCCTTTACCATCCCGGCCAAGTGCGGCGTCAAGCTCGATAGCCTCACCGATTGGTTGGGCGAGTGCCTGCCGCTGCTCGATGACCGCTACGATGACGAGGCACACATCCTGGGCCAGCATGACTTTACCGTCTCGACCACCAAGGTCGAGCGCGTCATGCACCGCGTGACCCCGCCGCTCATCCGCATGGAGCGTCTGATCTCCACGCCGGTCAACTTTGTGATCCTGCCGATCTTTGCGTTCGTGAACGCACAGGTTCGCCTAGTGGGCGTGGACATGAGCACACTACTCACCGACCCGGTGACGCTCGGCGTGTACTTTGGCATGCTGCTGGGCAAGCCGATCGGCATCTTTGGTATGACGTTCGCCTTGGTCAAGCTCAAGATTTCCGAGCTGCCGCGCAATGTCAACTGGCACATGATTGCCGGTGTGGGCATTCTGGGCGGCATCGGCTTTACCATGTCGATTCTCATCAGCGGCCTTGCCTTCCCGACGGCCCAGTTTGAGGTCCTGGCCGCCAAGGCCGCTATTCTCGCCGGCTCTGTCACTGCGGCCGTACTTGGCATGATCTACATGAGTGTGATCTGCAAGCATCCCGCGCCCAAGGACGAGTAAAAGCACATACAAGTTTGAAAACGCCGCCTGTGAACACCATCACAGGCGGCGTTTTAGTCATTCGGGACGTTCTTAATGACTAGGTTTATTCCACGGTGCCGTAGACGGCGCCCCAGCCGTGGGCGGCAAGGGCCGAGTTGAGCTGGTCGCAAAGTGACTGGCGGTCGTAATAGCCGGGCGGCAAAAGGTTCACGATTTCCATGAGATTGGGTGCCAGGTCCAAGATTTCGGCCTGTACGATCAGATCCAGGCGGTCGATGGCGTGACGGTCGTAAAATAGTCCGTCGACCAGGCGCTGCAGGTCACCGAATTCCTCGGCCTGGAACGATCCGTACTCCATAGTGCCTCCTTGGGCGCTTCACGCCGGCATGCGCGGCGATTCGTAATTCATTGCGATGGACTTAATCTATCACGGCTTCATAACGTTGCGACGGTGGCGGTCTATACTTAGAAGAATTGCAACGTACCGCTTCGTGAAAGGTCGCACCCATGCAGACGATCTACCAGAAGATGGAAACCACCGAACTCGATGCCGCCATCGAGGCTCTCAAAGCCGAGGTCGCCGAGGTCAAGGCCAAGGGCCTGGCGCTCGACATGGCCCGCGGCAAGCCGTCGCCCTCCCAGGTGGACATCTCGCGCCCCATGCTCGATATCCTCAACGCCGACGCCGATCTGCACGACGGCAACGTCGACTGTTCCAACTACGGCTGCTTTGAGGGCATTCCCTCGGCACGCAAGCTAGCGGGGGAGTTCCTGGGTTGCCCTGCCGAGCAGACGCTCGTGCTGGGCTCGTCGAGCCTGCTGATCGAGCACGACATCGCCGGTATGTTCTGGCGTTGCGGCTCGTGTGGTAGCGACCCTTGGGAGGCTTACGAGGCAGCGCACGACGGCAAGAAGGTCAAGTTCATGTGCCCGGTTCCCGGCTACGATCGCCACTTTGGCATTACCGCCGACTTGGGTATCGAGAACGTCCCCGTCGCGATGACCGACAACGGACCCGACATGGACGAGATCGAGCGCCTCGTTGCGGCCGACGATTCCATCAAGGGTATCTGGTGCGTGCCCAAGTATTCCAACCCCACGGGTATCACCTTTAGCGAGGACACTGTGCGCCGCCTGGTCGAGATGCCCACGGCCGCGCCCGATTTCCGCATCTTCTGGGACAACGCCTACTGCGTGCACGACCTGTACGACGAAACCGACAAGCTCGCCAACATCTTCGATCTTGCCCGCGCGGCGGGCACCGAGGACCGCGTGGTGGCCTTTGCCTCGACGTCCAAGATCACCTTCCCGGGTGCCGGTATCGGCTTTATCGGTGCGAGCCCCGCGGTTATCGCGGAGTTCTCCAAGCGCCTGAAGGCCGGCCTCATCAGCGCCGATAAGCTCAACCAGCTGCGTCACGTGCGTTTCCTTCCCACCATCGAGGCGGTCAAGGAGCACATGAAAAAGCATGCCGAGTTTTTGCGCCCGCGCTTTGAGGCCGTTGAGCGCAAGCTCACCGAGGGCCTGGGCGAGACGGGCTGCGCTACTTGGACGCATCCTCGCGGCGGCTACTTTGTAAGCTTCGATGGTCCCGAGGGCTCGGCCCAGAAGGTCGCCGCGCTTTGCGCCGACCTGGGCGTCAAGCTCACGCCGGCCGGTGCTACCTGGCCCTATGGCAAGGACCCGCGCGACACCAACATCCGCATCGCGCCGAGCTATCCCACGGTCGAGGACCTGGAGGCCGCGCTCGATGTGCTGGTGCTGGCCGTTAAGCTTGTCGCTGCCGAGCTTGCGCGTGCCGAGCGCGCCTAACGCGCGGCTTCCCGTACTATCCGCACTTTCGATACGTAAAGGAGCGTATACATGGATTTGGGAATTTCTACCAACCCCACGCCAGAGCTCTACACCATTAAGGTAACCGGCGAGATCGATATCTCTAATGCCGATAGCCTGCGCAATGCCATCGACCTGGCGCTCGAACAGCCCACTGAGGCCGTTGAGCTCGATTTTGCCCAGGTGAGCTACATCGACTCGACGGGCATTGGCGTGCTCGTGGGCGCCGCGCACCACGCGGTCGACCACGGCAAGCGCTTTAGCTGCACCAATGTGCAGCCCCCGGTGATGCGCGTGGTCCAGCTGTTGGGTGTCGACCAGAAGATTTCGATCACCGCTGCATAATCTTTGCCCCCAAAAGGGCGTGCCGTTTGGCATATGTTTGTGATGCGCTCGGACGTTTTGGCGTCCGGGCGCTATACTTGACCGAATGAATAGACGAGTTCCGGCCGAATGGCGCGGTGCGGGCTCGACTCACATCGAGCCTTGGAGGTATGTGTGTTTGGTATTGGAGAGGGTGAGCTCGCGATCATCGTGGTCTTCGGCTTTTTGCTGTTTGGCCCGGATAAGCTCCCACAGATGGGCCGCACGATCGGCCGTGCCATCCGTCAGTTCCGCGAGACGCAGGAAAAGATGACGGCCGTTGTTCAGTCCGAGATAATCGATCCGGTGAGCGAGGCCGCGTCGGCCCCGGTCAAGCCCAAGAAGGCTGCTGCGACCGACGACGATTCCGATGCGGACGAGGATGCCGCCGAGACGGCAGCGCCCGCCAAGAAGGAGACCTTTGCCGAGCGCCGTGCCCGTCTTGCTGCCGAGAAGGCCGCAAGCGAGGGTGCTGCTGAGGGCGAAGGTGTTGCCGAGGAGGCCGAGGGTGCCGAGCCTGCCGCTGCCACCGCTGCCGCCGTCGAGCCTGAATCTGCTACAGAGCCGGAGCCCGAGCCCGAGCCGGCAGAGCCCACGACGGCTGACCTCTACGCTCGTCGTCCCCGCAAGCGCAAGGCCGTCGTCGACCAGCTCGCTCGCGAGCTCGAGGCCGAGGACGACGCCGCTGCCGCCGACGCCTCGAAGGGAGGCGATGAGTAATGCCTATCGGACCTGCGCGCATGCCGCTTTTCGATCATCTGGGAGAGCTTCGTCGCCGCTTGACCATCGTGGTCGTGTCGGTGTTTGCCGCCGCCATCGTGCTGTATTTCGCCACACCCGTGGTGCTCGACATCTTGGAAGACCCCATCCGCTCCTTTGTGCCGGACGGTAAGTTCTACATCACCACCACGCTCGGCGGCTTTGGCCTGCGCTTCTCGCTGGCCATCAAGATGGCCGTGGTCATGTGCACGCCCATGATCATCTGGCAGATTCTGGCATTTTTCCTGCCGGCACTGCGTCCCAACGAGCGCAAATGGGTCGTGCCCACGGTGCTCGCCTCGACGGTGCTGTTCTTCCTGGGCGCTATCTTCTGCTACTTCATCATCATCCCTGCAGGCTTTGAGTGGCTCATCGGCGAGACTTCGGCCGTCGCCACGGCGCTGCCCGACCTGGAGAACTACGTCAACATGGAGCTGCTCTTTATGATCGGCTTTGGTGTGGCGTTTGAGCTGCCGCTCATCATCTTCTACCTGTCCGTCTTCCACATCGTGTCCTACGCGGCCTTCCGCAGTGCCTGGCGTTATGTATACGTTGGCCTGCTTGTAGGCTCGGCTGTGATTACGCCCGACGGCTCGCCCGTTACGCTGGGCCTCATGTATGGCGCCCTGCTCTCGCTCTACGAGATTTCGCTTGCCATCGCCCGTGTGGTCATTACCGCGCGCGAGGGCAAGGAGGGCCTGTTCGTGAGCCGTCTGGACCTGTTCTCGGACGATGAGGACGACGAGGAGTAAATCGGTATGCACGAGGTTGGCATTGTCAACGGCATACTCGATACAGTGATTCGCGCGGCGCGTGGGGCGGGGGCCTCGCGCGCCGTTTTGGTAACGCTGCGTATCGGGGATATGACCGAGGTCGTGCGCGAGGCGCTTGACTTTGCGTGGGAGACGTTTCGCGACGAGGACCCGCTCACGCGCGGCTGCGAGCTTGCCGTGGAGGAAGTCCATCCACAAAGCGAGTGTCTGGACTGCGGCAAGGTCTTTGAGCACGATCGCTTTCACTGTCGCTGTCCCCAGTGTGGTGGTGCCAACGTGCGCCTACTGCACGGCCGCGAGCTCGATATCGCGAGTATCGAAATCGAAACCCCCGACGATTAGCCCGCTAGCCATCTAGTGATGGGGTATAAAGGGGCCAAAGTAAGGAGCGCTAAGTATGGCCGAGAAAACGATTGATATCGCGTCGCCGATTCTGTCGCGCAACGAGCGCCTGGCAGATCAGCTGCGTCAGCGATTTAATGAGACAAACACCTATGTGATCAATGTGCTGTCGAGCCCAGGTTCGGGCAAGACCACCATGATCCTGGGCACCAACGAGCGCCTGCGCGACAAGGCTGGCCTGCGCTGTGCCGTCATTGAGGGCGATATCGCCTCGGATGTCGACGCCATCACCATGAAGGAAGCCGGTATGCCCGCCATCCAGATCAACACGGGCGGCCTGTGCCACCTTGAGGGCAACATGATCATGGAGGCTGTCGATGCGTTCGACCAGGCCGTCGGTCTGGAGAACATCGACGTCATCTTTATCGAAAATGTGGGCAACCTGGTCTGCCCGGTCGATTTTGACCTGGGCGAGAACCTGTCCATCATGATCCTCTCGGTGCCTGAGGGCAACGACAAGCCCATCAAGTATCCGGGCATCTTCCAACATGCCGGCGCGCAGCTGCTCAACAAGGTCGACGTGGCCCCGGCTTTCGATTTTGACATGGATAGGTATACTAAGACACTCGATGACCTCAATCCGCAGGCGCCGCGGTTTGCCGTGAGCGCGCGCAAGGGCGAGGGCATGGATGCCTGGTGCGATTGGCTCATCGGGCAGATCGAGCAAGCAAGGGCGTAAATCGGCCGCCACACGGGCGGGCGTAGCCGCAGAGACACGAGATAGGAGCCTCTTTTGAAGCTCATCATCGCCGAGAAAAACGACGCCGCGCGGCAGATCGCCGAGCGTCTGTCCACGGGCAAACCCAAAAAGGACAAGGTGTACAACACCGCCATTTACCGTTTTGAGTGGAAGGGCGAGGAGTGCGTGACGATCGGTCTTGCCGGTCACATCCTTGCGCCCGATTTTTGCGACAGCGTGCTGTTCGATAAAAAGCTGGGCTGGTATTCGGTTACTGAGGACGGCGAGATGCTGCCGGCCGACATGCCCGATGGCCTGGCGCGCCCGCCCTATGACACCAAGCGCAAGCCGTTTCTTGCCGACGGTATCTCCATCAAGGGCTGGAAGCTTGAGAGTCTGCCCTACCTCACCTGGGCACCCGTCATTAAGCTGCCGGCCGAGAAGGAGCTCATCCGCTCGCTCAAGAACCTCGCCAAAAAGTCCGACAGCGTCATCATCGCTACGGACTTCGATCGCGAGGGCGAGCTGATCGGTTCGGACGCCCTCAACAAGGTGCGCGAGGTGGCGCCGGACCTGCCGGTTGCCCGCGCCCAGTATTCTTCGTTTACCAAGGCCGAGATCACGCAGGCCTTCGATAACCTCGTCTCGCTCGACCAGAATCTGGCCGACGCCGGCGAGAGCCGCCAGCATATCGACCTCATCTGGGGCGCGGTGCTCACGCGCTACCTGACGCTCGCCAAGTTCGGCGGCTTTGGCAACGTGCGCTCTGCCGGCCGCGTGCAGACGCCGACGCTCGCCCTAGTGGTCGAGCGCGAGCGCGAGCGCATGGCGTTTGTGCCCGAGGACTATTGGCAGATTCGCGGCATGGGTGCCGCGCAGGGCGCTGCCGAGGACGATCGCTTTAAGATCGCGCACAAGACGGCGCGCTTTACCGACAAAGATGCCGCCGAGACGGCGTACGGCCACGTCGACGGCGCCACGACGGCAACCGTCGCTGCGGTGACCAAGCGCTCGCGCAAGCAGCAGCCGCCCACGCCATTTGCGACGACCTCGCTGCAGGCTGCCGCCGCGGCCGAGGGCATCTCGCCTGCGCGTACCATGCGCATCGCCGAATCCCTCTACATGGCGGGCCTCATCAGCTACCCGCGTGTCGACAACACCGTGTACCCCGCGACGCTCGACCTGGGCGCCGTGGTGAGCGATCTGGCAAAGATCAACCCGGCGCTGGCGCCCGTGTGCAAAAAGGTGCTCGCCGGTCCCATGAAGCCCACGCGCGGCAAGGTTGAGACCACCGACCACCCTCCGATCTATCCCACGGGCGAGGGCGATCCGTCCACGCTCGACGGCGGCCAGCGCAAGCTCTACGACCTTATCGCCCGTCGCTTCCTGGCGACGCTCATGGGCCCCGCGACCATCGAGAACACCAAGCTCGAGCTCGACGTCAACGGCGAGCCGTTCGTGGCCTCGGGCGACGTGCTCGTGACTCCGGGCTTCCGCGAGGCCTATCCGTACGGCCTTAAGCGCGACGAGCAGATGCCGCCGCTGGAGCAGGGCGATACGGTCGACGTGTTCGACATTAAGCTCGAGGCCAAGCAGACCGAGCCGCCCGCGCGCTACAGCCAGGGCAAGCTCGTGCAGGAGATGGAAAAGCGCGGCCTGGGCACCAAGTCCACGCGCGCGAGCATCATCGAGCGCCTGTACGCCGTGCGCTACCTCAAAAACGATCCCGTGGAGCCGAGCCAGCTGGGTATCGCCATCATCGACGCGCTGACGCAGTTTGCCCCGCGCATCACGAGCCCCGATATGACCAGCGAGCTCGACGGCGACATGACCCGCGTGGAGCGCGGCGAGGATACCGAAGAGCATGTCGTGGCGCACTCGCGCGCACTGCTGGCCGGCGTGCTCGACGAGCTGCTCAAGCACACGCAGGAGCTGGGCGACGCCATCAGTGATGCCGTCACGGCCGATGCGCGCGTGGGCGCCTGCCGCAAGTGCGGCAAGGACCTGGTTATGAAGACGAGCGCCAAGACCCGCGGCAGCTTTATTGGCTGCATGGGCTGGCCCGACTGCGATGTGACCTATCCGGTGCCGAGCGGCGTCAAGGTGAGCCCGCTCGAGGGCGAGGCGGCCGTGTGTCCCGAGTGCGGCGCGCCGCGCATCAAGTGCCAGCCGTTCCGCCAGAAGGCCTTCGAGATTTGCGTGAACCCGACGTGCCCCACCAACTACGAGCCCGACCTTAAGGTGGGCGAGTGCAAGGTGTGTGCCGAGGCCGGACGCCATGGCGACCTGATCGCGCATAAGAGCGAAAAGAGCGGCAAGCGCTTTATCCGCTGCACCAACTACGACGATTGCGGCGTGAGCTATCCGCTGCCGGCGCGCGGCAAGCTCGAGGCGACGGGCGAGACCTGCCCCGAGTGCGGCGCTCCCATCGTGGTGGTCAACACGGCGCGCGGCCCGTGGCGTATCTGCGTCAACATGGACTGCCCGACCAAGGAAAAGAAGCCCGCCCGCGGTCGCAAGACTGCGACCAAGGCGAGCACGGCCAAGAAGACGACGGCCAAGAAGACGACCGCTAAGAAGACCACGACCAAGAAGTCGACTGCCAAGAAAGCAACCGCCGACAAGTAACGGCGCAGTCGGAACATTGACTAAAACAAAAACGAGCGAGGACCTCAAAATCCTCGCTCGTTTTTTATCCGGCAGTTAGGGACGTTTCTTTTCTGCCGGCAGTTTAGGAACGTCCCTAACTGCCGGCTCGGGAACGACAAAGCGCTAGTTCACTTCGACGGGTTTGGCGCCGGGATAGCGCTCCTCAAAGTCTAGGCGGTACTTATTGTCATTGGTGCCCGCCACGTTGTCGCGTGCCAGCGGCGCCACGATTTCGTCCTTATGGTCCGCGGGCTTTGCGTACTTTAGGCTGATCTCCCAGGCATCGCAGATCGCGTCGATGCGGTTGTCCAGGTCGTCATACAGGGCAACGATGTCTTTCCAGGAACTGTAGTTCTTAGAGCTCATGGGGACGTCCAGGGCCTCGACGATATCGTAGTACTGCTCGATGGTGTCTTCCGTGCGCTCGGCGACGTCGGCGAGATTTTGACGGGTGGTACGGTCCTCTTCCAGATAGCTGCCATTGAAGGCCTGCGCGCAGGCGCGGACCTGGCTATCGAGATCTTCGAGTAGGTCGTAGTACTCGCTCAGACGACGGTAGAGGTTCTGCTCGGAGAGGGTTGCTTCGCCGTCATCATCGTCGTCGTCATCGTAGAGGCTATTGGGGTCGTCGAGAGGCTTAAGGTCGTCGGCGTCGACATCATGGTGCAGCTTGGTAACCTCGGCGGTCGTCTGCGTGGCGGAGTTGTCGAACGGCTTGATCACAAAGAAAATGACCAGGGCGATGATGATTGCCACCAGCACAACGATAACGGCGATAAGCGCCCTGGTGGCGCTCTTTTTTGCGGCGGGGGCCTGCGGTGAATCAGACGCGTACGCAGACGCCGGTTGCTGTTGGGCCGGGGTGCCCGCGACAGGTATGCGCTGCGTCGTCTCAACCGCTGCGGGGTCGGCAGCGGGGTCGGGGCGATAGGCGAGGGAGTCGTCCGGTTTGGTTTGTGGCGTATCGAGGGAGCCGGTCTGCTCAAACGCGGGTTGGCCATTGCTTGCAGTTGTTTGCTCAACGGGTGCACCGCATGAGGTGCAGAATTTGGCATCATCTGCAAGAAGCTTGCCGCACGAGGCGCAATACCGAGACATTGCCGCTCCTTTCGTCACATTTCAAATCAATACGACGATTATACCCACCGCCCAAAAAAGCCGGTAGTTAGGGACGTTCCTTTTCGGACGGCACTTTAGGAACGTCCCTAACTGTCGCCTGGTCATTCAAGAGAGTCCCCAATGGCTAGGTGGAATTTGGGACGCGCCGAGCACTGGGGTATCATGGCTTGGTTGATATATCTGCATTTACGCGCCTTGTAGGAAGGGACTGCGCCCATGGCTTTTGAGCCCGATCAACATAGCTTTATCACGCTCGAGGGCGTCGATGGCGCCGGCAAGTCCACGCAGGCGCGCCTGCTGGCCCGCGCGCTCGACCTCGCTGGCTATCAGGTCGTAACTCTGCGCGAGCCGGGCGGCACCGCCATCAGCGAAAAGATTCGCGCCCTGCTGCTCGACCCCGCCAATACGGCGATGGGCGACACCTGCGAGCTGCTGCTCTACGAGGCTGCGCGTGCCCAGCTGGTGCACGAAGTCATCGCGCCTGCCCTCGCTGCCGGCAAGGTGGTCCTGTGCGACCGTTTCTACGATTCCACGACCTGCTATCAGGCGTTTGCCGATGGCCTCGACCGTCAGATGGTGCGCGATGCCAACAACCTGGCTGTCGCCGGTACGCATCCGGCGCTCACGCTCGTCTATCACATCACGCCCGAGCAGGCGGCGCTGCGCATGGCCGCCCGTGGTGCGGCAGACCGCATGGAGGCCAAGGGCATGGCCTTCCAGGAGCGTGTCTATCAGGGATTTTATGCCATTGCTGCCGAGGAGCCAGACCGCGTAAAGCTCATCGACGCCACCGCGCCCATCGAGGAGGTCTTCGGGAAGACGGTCGAGCAGGTTCGCGCGTACGGTCTCGACATTCCGCAAGACGCCGTCGTCGCCGCGCTTGCCAAGGAGGCCGAGTAACATGGCCCCCGCTCAGGCAAGCCTGCTGGCCAAGCTCGACACCCAACAGCGCGTGCGCGATTTTTTGGCCAACGCCGTCGCCAGCGGCCGCGCATCGCACGCCTACCTGTTTTTAGGCGCTCCCGGTGCCGGCAAGCTCGATGCCGCATGGGCGCTCGCCCAGGCCTTCCTGTGCGAGCAGGACGGCTGCGGAGCATGCGACAGCTGCGTACGCGTTGCTCGGCATACGCATCCTGACGTGCACTATTACACGCCCGAGAGCGCCACAGGCTACCTCATTGCCCAGACCCGCGAGCTGCTCGATGACGTGCCGCTGGCGCCCATCCGTGCCAAGGCCAAGGTCTACATCATCGATCGTGCCGAGCAACTGCGCGCTAACACCGCCAACGCACTGCTCAAGACACTCGAGGAGCCGCCCGAGGGCGTTATGTTTATCTTGCTGGGCACCTCGGCAGACGTGATGCTGCCCACCATCGTGAGCCGCTGCCAGTGCGTGCCGTTTCGGCTGG
>CABSDO010000033.1 GCA_902476475.1 uncultured Collinsella sp.
CGTCCGCATCGGCAGCCTGCGGCACGGCGATATTGCCGGTACCGCCCTCGATCACAGAAAAGCCTGCTGCGTGCGGGTCGACCGCATCGGCGCCAATCGTGGGATGCTCGAGCTGCAGAAACGAGGGCATGGTGCTGCCCTGGTCGGCAACCGGAGTCTCGCCGGGTACAAAGGTCGAGGCCGCCTCGGCGGCCTCCTCTTCCTCGGCGTCAACGTCAGCGTCGGCCACGGCGTCTTTCATCGCTTTGACGGCATCCATCATGGAGTCCATGACGGCGTCGAGCTCTTCTTCCGAAGAAACCTCGATAGGGCCCGCAGCTTGCGGAGCAGTATCCTGTACGGGGTGGTCGTCCTGAGCGGGCGCATCGTCGTTTTGCTCGCCTGCATCTTCGGCGCCGGGGGTTTCCGCCGTAGCGCTTTCGTCCAAGATGGGGTCGTCGATGTCGATACCATCGCAGGTCACAGCGTCAGTATCTGCGGTGACGTCTGCGGGATCATCAATATGCTGTTGAGTCTGGGGGTCCAGCTCGTCTGTCATAGGCATGTGCTCCTCATCGTTGTTTGTCACCCTATGATAAAGTCTTGCGCCGACATCCCGTGCGCCGCAGCAAAGTTTCAAAACGTGTTCGATGGCTCGATCTGATAACAATAACTCGGCCGCTTTATCCAGTTTGTACTTGACAATCCCTTCGCCGAACGACGTGGTGCCGTTCGCCTACCGCGGTCTTTTAATTTTGCTTGAACACGCTAAAGTTGCATCTCAGCTTTTGGCGCGTGAAGTTGGATACGCGCAGTCGGCGGGCGTGCCCGTCGCGATTTGAAAGGACTTTGTATGGGACTTTTCACTGGTAAGACCGTGATCGTCACCGGCGGCGGCAAGGCCACGCTTAAGGACGGTTCCGCTGGCTCCATCGGCTACGGCATCGATATCGCATTTGCCAAGGAGGGCGCGAACCTCGTCATCACCGGCCGCAACGTCGCCAAGCTCGAGGCCGCCAAGGAGTCTCTCGAGGCCGAGTACGGTGTCAAGGTTCTGCCTGTTCAGGCCGATGTCTCGGCTGGTCAGGACAACGAGGCCGTCGTCCAGAACGTCATCGACAAGGCCATTGAGGAGTTCGGCCGCATCGACGCCGTCGTCAACAATGCTCAGGCCAGCGCCTCGGGTGTGACCATCGCCGACCACACCATGGATCAGTTTAACCTGGCCATTTATTCCGGTCTGTATGCCACCTATCTGTACATGCAGAAGGCCTATCCGCACCTGAAGGAGACCAAGGGCTCCGTGGTCAACTTTGCCTCGGGCGCCGGCCTGTTTGGCAACTACGGCCAGTGCAGCTATGCCGCTGCCAAGGAGGGCATCCGCGGTCTGACCCGCGTCGCTGCCAACGAGTGGGGCAAGGACGGCATCAACGTCAATATCGTTTGTCCGCTTGCTTGGACCGCTGCGCTCGAGAACTTCCAGGATGCCTATCCCGAGGCGTTCAAGGCCAATGTCCACATGCCGCCGGCAGGCCACTACGGCGACGTCGAGAAGGAAATCGGCCGCGTTGTCGTTCAGCTCTGCGGTCCCGACTTTAAGTACATGAACGGCGAGACCGTCACCCTCGAGGGTGGCATGGGCCAGCGGCCGTAGGAGTTACGGCGTTTTACCAAACGCCGTAACGGGCCGACGCTGCGCGGTCACCAGGGCGACAACTTGTCATTCAAAGAGGGCGGCATGACCAGAAGGTCTATGCCGCCCTCTTTTCATGCCAATTTGTTCGCCCTGGCGACCGCTCGCTGACGTTGCTAGAACATCGGCGTTGCCTTGGCTGTTGGAGATGATCCCAGATATAGTCGTTGGGGGGCGTTCTTAAACGACTATGACCCCTTTGCGCCAGTTTCTGTCGAGTCGGTGCTCCTTGCGGGTTGCCCGTATAATGGTTTGCGTATGAACCGCAACCAAGGAGTTCCAGTTTATGGACCAGAGCCTTTTTAAATTCGATCTGATCGCCGAGGACCCGACCACGCATGCGCGCGCCGGCGTGCTGCACACCCCGCACGGCGACATCGAGACGCCGATCTTTATGCCCGTGGGCACCAAGGCAAACGTCAAGGGCATTCCTACCGAGACCGTCAAACAGCTCGGCGCCCAGATCGTGCTTGCCAATACCTATCACCTGTCCATGCGTCCCGGCGAGGACACCATCGCCGAGCTGGGCGGCCTGCACAAGTTTATGAACTGGCACGGCCCTATCCTCACCGATTCGGGCGGCTTCCAGGTGTTCAGCCACAACGATGCCGTCAAGCTCACCGACGAGGGCGTGCGCTTTATCGTCAACGACTACGACGGCCGCCACGTGTTCTGGACGCCCGAGGACAACATGGAAATCGCCATGAAGCTCGGCTCCGACATCTGCATGCAGCTGGACCAGTGCCCTGGCTATCCCGCCACGCGCGCCTACGTCGAGCGCGCCGTTGAGCTGTCGAGCATGTGGGCCGAGCGCTGCTATAAGGCGCATACCCGCGACGACCAGGCGCTCTTTGGCATTGTTCAGGGCGGCATGCACCTAGATCTGCGCCTGCGCTCGCTGCGCCATTTGGAGGAGTGCGGCGACTTCCCCGGTTACGGCATCGGCGGCTACTCGGTGGGCGAGGACCACGAGACCATGTTCGAGACCCTGGCACCGCTCGTAAGCGAGTACATGCCCAAGCACAAGCCGCGCTACCTGATGGGCGTCGGCAACCCCACCACCCTCGTGCGCGGTGTGGGCGTGGGCATCGACATGTTCGACTGCGTGCTGCCGACGCGCACCGGCCGCATGGGCACGGCGTTCTCCAGCGAGGGTCGCCTCAACTTCCGCAACGCGCGTTTTGTGCACGACGACGGCCCCATCGATCCCACCTGCACCTGCCCGGTGTGCACGGGCGGCTACAGCCGCGCACTCATTCGCCACATGGTCACGCAGAAGGAGATGCTCGGCGGCATTCTGCTGTCGATGCACAACATCTACTACCTGCTCAACCTTATGCAGCGTGCCCGCCAGGCCATTATCGAGGGCCGCTACGGCGCGTTTGTGAGCGACTGGATGAACAGCCCTGCGGCGGTGGATTACTAAGAGCTGCGACCGCTGACCGATAACTTGCAAGCACTTGATGCATCGTGGGTACCATACCGAATAGTTGATGTTCGGGCGGGTGTTTGGCGCATGGCGTCGACCCCGCCCGTTTCTATTTTCGATAGGAGCATCCCATGATTAAGAATGAGAACGTCGAGGGCGAGCCTGCCTACGACGAGACGTACCGCCGCGGCCCCGTGGTCATGCGCGGCCCCATGATTCCTAAGGACAACACCTACGCCAACCTGCTGGCGCCCGAGGATTCGACCGACTGGTTGCACGCCGACCCCTGGCGCGTGCTGCGCATTCAGGCAGAGTTTGTCGATGGTTTTGGCGCGCTTGCCGAGCTTGGTCCTGCGGTGACCATCTTCGGTAGCGCCCGCACGCCCAAGACCGATCCGCTTTACAAGGCGGCGCGCACCGTCGGGCGCAAAATCGCCCAGCGCGGCGTGGCGGTTATCACCGGCGGCGGTCCCGGCATCATGGAGGCGGCCAACAGGGGAGCGGCGAGTGTCAACGGCAAGTCAGTTGGCCTGGGCATTGAATTGCCGCACGAGCAGGGGCTCAATAAATACGTGAACCTCGGCATGGACTTCCGTTACTTCTTTGTGCGCAAGACCATGTTCGTCAAATACAGCTCGGGTGCCATCGTGTTTCCCGGAGGTTTTGGTACGCTCGACGAAATGTTTGAGGTGCTCACGCTGGTGCAGACACACAAGGTCAAGCGCATGCCGCTCGTTTTGGTGGGAACCGAGTACTGGCAGGGCCTGTTCGACTGGCTCAACGGCCCGGTGATGGACGCCGGTATGATCAGCTCGCTCGATCCCGAGCTCGTGCATATCACCGACGACCTCAACGAAGCCGTCGACATCGCCCTGAGCGGGCTGATGTAGGGCGCTGTGACTGTTGTTATAGTAATGTGAACGGCATACTGATGCTATTTAACATCAGTATGCCATCAAAACGGGGTATACTGATGCAAAAGACGAGGGCGAGGAGGTCACGTATATCTACTGCAACGATTAAGCCCACGACGGTCCGCATCGAGGAGGGGCTCAAGGAGCAGGCGACTGAGTTTTTAGATTCGGTTGGCCTGAGCCTTAATTCGTATCTCAACCTTGCCGTTCGGCAGCTTGTGAATCAGCGGAAAATTCCGTTTGAGATTGTGGGGCGGCCGGAGGTACCCAACGAGGCAACGAGGCGTGCCATGGTGATTGCCGAGGCCCATGAGCTGGGAATTTTGCCGGACGACAGCCCGTCATTCGATAACGTCGATGAGTTGATGACGTTTCTCGATGAGGACTAGGCGATGTTTGAGATTAAGGTCGAGGCTCAGTTTAAGGCCGACTATAAGCGAACGATGCAGAGCCATCCGCAGCTAAAAACCGAGTTCAAGGCAGCTGTCGCCGAGCTTGCGGCGCATGGTTCGCTTCCGGCAGAGTACGGTGCCCACGAGCTCTCTAACCCTGGCGGTAACTACAACGGTCACATCGATTTCCATCTATCCGACGGCCTGGTCGACGTGGTTGTTCTTTACCTGCCGCATAAAACCAATCCGGTGATTCGACTGGTAAGAATGGGCTCGCATCAAGAGTTATTTCAGGGTCCACTGAACTAGCCACCTGCTTCTAAGTTGCGGTGGAATAGGGATTGATTTGCGGCTTATAAGCCAAAAACAGTCCCTATTCCACCGCAAGTGATGGGGGTGTCCCGCCTGTTGACGCGGCATCTAGCTTTCCCTCGTGGCTGATTTCGTCTAAGAGCTCCGCTGCGATCTCGCTGTTTTTGAACCTGATGCTGCAGTCTTCGTTCTTGGGAAAAGCCAGCAGCGGGATCGTTCCGTATCAGACAGTTTCTTCGTCAATTATCACTGCACACAAACGCCCTTCTGCTCTAATGGCATACTCGACGTTCATTTCGGCCAAAGTCTCTTTTGCATCTTCACGCGGAGTCGAGGCAAGGTAAATCTCAAGGGCAATCCCTCGGGCAATGGCATCTCTGATTGTATCGCCGAGCTTTGCGAGGCAGGCGGTGGATGCGTAGGGGGCTGCAATGAAGATGCTTTTGGCGGCATCGGCGATGTCTTCAACTAGAACCTCTACGGCATTCGCAGGCTCTACGAGAATGTTTTGATCGGGCTGCTCGCCGCTTCCGGTCACGTAGACTTCGTACCCAAGCTTGGCGTACGTCTTGAGTCTCTTCTGGTACATGCGGGCGAGCATGGGTATCGACAAATCAACGTAGTCGAATATCTCAACCCGCTGTTTGCCGTCGTAATTTCTATGCAGCCTTCCTGCCTGTTGCGTTACGCTGCCATCCCAGGCTATCGGCGTCGCAATAAACAAGTTGTCGAGATATGCAAGGTCGAACCCCTCGCTCAGAAGGCTTTCGGTGGCAACGATGATTCTGCACTCGTGCTCAAAGCCGGGAAGCTTGCTCAGTATCGCCTTCCTCTCTTTAGCATCGATTTCCCCGGTGAGGAGGATGGGCTCGTGTCCGCGGTCGCGAAGGAGCCTGCAAAGCTCCTCGGCATGCTTTTTCCTTTTTGAAAGCACAAGTGGGTGTCGACCGCTTGATGCGGCTTCGAGGGCATCGTCGACAATTAGTTTGTTTCTAGCTGCATGCGCGCACAGAAGGTCGAGAATCTGATTGAAGCTTGCACCTGGCTCGTAGGCGGGTAGTCGAATTCCGGTAAAACGAGGCCGTACGATGCGCTGGATGCCCTGCTGGATCGCTTGCGTTTTTGGATCGATGACATAGCGAAGCGGGCCGCAGAGCATGGAGAGTGCCCGCGTAAGACCGTCGGAGCGCTCGGGCGTTGCGGAAAGGCCGTATACGTATTTGGCCGGGGCAGACTTGAGAACAAGCTCGAGCTGTGGCGCGGCGGCGTGGTGACATTCGTCGCAGATAATGAGGCCGTAATTACGAACAAGGTCCTTAACTATCGGCTCCCCGGTTTGAGGGTCTTTGCCAGACAGCGACTGGAACGAAGCGACGTCGACGAGGCCGCTTACGGCATTTTTGCCTCCTCCTATTTGTCCGATGATCGGAGGCTGCCTCTTGCTGATTCGTCCTTTTGGGGTTCGGACGGGTTCTCTGTTGTCCGTAATGTCGATAAATCGCTCGAGCTGGGATTTCCATTGGGTTATGAGTGCAGTCTTGGGAACGATGACGAGCGTTGGAAGACCAATGGCGGCAATAAGATAAGCCCCGATGACGGTTTTACCGAAGCCCGTCGGCGCGGACATGATTCCATCTTCGTACGAGAGCATCTGGTCAGCGGCGATTTGCTGTTCAGGGCGAAGGGCGCCTTTAAATGTCATCACAATTTGATTATCGGATTGGCGTTCGTCTAAATAGTGGGCAGTAACGCCGGTTTCTTGGAGTAGCTGCTCAAGCTTGGTTTTGCAGCCTCTGGGAATCGCGACGCAGCCGCCTCTAAGCTCACTGAGGTCTATGAGCCGCGGTTTACCGAATACTGATTGATGCATAGATTGCGCGCGGAAGAATTCCGGGTTGGCGAATGTTGCGAGCCCGCGGATTTCCATTTGAGCCGCTGGACTCAGAGACTTCTCGGGGATGTACAGCATATCGGCTTGTGTGACGGGCAGCGATGAGGGAAAGTCTCGCGATGTGAGCGGTAGCCGCTTTCGTGGTTTTTGGGCATATCGTTTGGTTTTGTTTGCCACCGCAACTGTTGCTAGCCCGTGTGGGTTGTTTCCAGTGGCCTCGATCAAATTATGCACCGTCGAGCGCGGAATCAGCTGGATTTGTGACAGGTAGAGCCATTGGTCGGGAAAGGGCTCGAATTGCTCGTCTACAAATACGCTGTTTCCTTCACGTTGTGCCTTGCCTTGAAAGGGAAGTGCGATGAGGTTTCCAAAGCCTCCATCGGGGATAGTGACCTGAGCGGGGAGCATTCGATCAAAGGCCTCGAACGTGATTGTTTTATTAAGCGCCGCGGCTTCGGTTATGAGGTAACTTCCAAACTCTCTGGCAGCCTTTGCGTCGATTGGCTCGAGGAAGAAAAACCAGATGTGTGCGCCGTTGCCGGACCTTGAGCGCTCAACAGCGGCGTTAATGCCCCGTCGTTTTGCAACAAGCCGTACGGCATTTGTTGCCTCTTTCCAGTCCGCTTTGTCAAAATCGATGACGAGAACTTTCGTGTTGCAGTTCCTGTCGAGCACATATTGCCCGAGGACGTCACGGAATCGGTCGTCCTTGCCTTTAAAGTGAGCGATGATTGTGGCATCGCTTAATTCGGGGAAGACGCGATTTGTGCACTCCGCGCATCTGATTCTTTGTTGGGCTGCTTTGGGGCAAATTCCCGGTTTCCACTCATTTGCGCAAGCGGGCGTATAGCCGATGCCCCCGTCTTTTCTGCGATATCCATGAGCGTAAACATCTTTGCGGCAAGTAAAGAGACTGCGAAAGAGCTCGAGTTTGTCACGTGCTGGGCTCGCGCTGGTGACGATGCCCTCGATTTGCGCTCGTTCATCGAACAAAGCGCCAGCTTCTTCCCACTCTTCAAGAGTGACGTAGGTCTGAACCGTTGTTGCAAATGACGATTTGTCGGTGTTGGTCCGATATATGCGTGATCGTCTGATCGTATTTAAATTGTGCGGTCCCAAAGAGGGCGTATTGATGCATGGTGTTGCCCATTTGAATGCCGTCCTTGTACTGGAGTTGTTGAGACGAGGGTACGGCATTGCGGCTTTTTGGGATATCTAATTTCGATTCAAGTTCGCTAATGGCGAGGGATTATTCCGCGAGCGGCTTTCGGTCGATGTCGAAGCGCGCGACGGCCCTTGATAACCAGGATTTGCGGTCATGTGGGTAGCCGGAGGCATACAGAGCGGGCTTCATTCGGACCCGGTGGGCAAAAAATGGCAAATATGAGTACTGTTGTTTGGTTAGTACCATATCATTTGGAAAGTATTTAAGACCAATTGGCTGCGATTTGATATATCCAACCCCCTTACCACGACGATTCGGTGCTTTATGGCGCTTGAAATCGGTGAAAGCGGGCAATTTCAGCAAGATTTTGCTGTTACTAAAATTGTGACAGTACTCATATTTGCCATTTTTTGCCCACTGGGTATCGTCGGGGGCTAGTCGAAGCTCCCTCAAACAGCTGGGAATGCGCCGATCGCCAGCATATCTTGCATATGGATGGCGCAGCAAAAAAGTTGCGGTGGAATAGGGTTTGATTGGCGGCTGATGAGCTAAAAACAGTCCCTATTTCACCGCAAGTGATGAAAGTGCTCCTAGTGGGTGGGCTGGTAGCGGGGGCAGTAGCTGATGGCGATGGCGTCGATGCCTACATGGGTGGCGATGGTGCAGCCGATGGGGCCGGTGCCGGCGTCTACGTAGTCCTGGCCTGCGAGCGCCTCGTCGACAAGCTCCTGCTCCTCGGCGGCACCGGTCGTGAGCACGCGCACGCTGGAGCCCGGATGCTCGGCCAAAAACGCGAGGCAGTCTGCCATGGTGTTGGCGACGATGCGCTTGGCGCCGCGGCCCTTCTTGATGGCCTTGATCTCGCCCGACTGCCACTCCGGCGAAACGGCCAGGCGAATATTGAGCATCTGCGTGAGCTGGCCGGCGAGCTTGGGCGCGCGGCCGTTCTTAACGAGGTTCTCGAGCGTGCGGGGAATCAGCAGCAGGTGCGCGTCGGGCAGGGTCGCGCGGATCTGTGCCTCGGTCTCGTCCAGGCTGCGGCCGTCCTCGCGCATGGCGAGCGCGTACTCCACCAGCAGGCCCTCGGCACCCGAGCCGGTGCGCGAATCGATGCAGCGCACGTCGAGCTCGTGGGTCTCGGCGACCAGGCATGCATTGGAATAGCAGGCGGACCACTCGCTGCACAGCGAGATAAAGATCGCGTTGTCGTGGCCATCGGCGCGCACGCGGTCAAACAGCGCCTTGAACTCGCCGGCACTCGGCTGCGAGGTATGCGGCAGCTGCTCGGAGCCGGCCATGCGGGCGACGTACTCCTGGGCGGTGATCTGTACCTGGTCGAGCAGGTCCTCGCCTTCGATAATCACATGCAGCGGAATGACGTAAATGCCGAGCTCTTGGGCGCGGGCGGGGGAGATGTCCGACGTGGAGTCGGTTATGATGGCAAAAGACATAATTGCACCTTTCGTTGGGGCGCGGCAGCGCCGCCTTCTGAGAGCAAAGTGCGACAAGTATAGTGGAGTCGTTCCACATTTTTAGGTTCAATTGTTGAATAGTCAACAGTTTGAAGTGTCGGTGTGGAAATCATCAACTGCGGAAGAGGGATGCCGATGGAGGCACTGGAGATATACAGGCGGCCGGGCGGGCTGTTTGATTTCGATGGCACGGTGGCCGATACGGGTCGGGCGGTGATGACCTCGACGCGCAAGACGCTGACCGCGCGCGGGTTTTCGGAGGCGCAGATGGGTGATCTGCGCCGCATGATCGGGCCGCCCCTGTGGAAGAGCTTTCACGACTTTTATGGATTCTCCCGCGAGGAGTCGCTGGTGGTGGCCGACGAGTACCGCGCCTTTTTTGATGAGCTGGGACCGAAGGAGTATCCCGTGTTCGACGGGATCCCCGAGCTGCTCGATGGCCTTGTCGCGCAAGGGCATCGCTTGGCTGTGGCGACGTCGCGCATGGAGGCAAAGTGCATTGACATGGTGCGTGAGCTGGGGCTTTGCCAGTTCGAAGCCGTGGTCGGCATGAATCCGCCGCAGGGGCGCGAGACCAAGGCAGATTCGGTCCGCGATGCCCTGGCGGCGCTCGGTGCGACCGCGGACGAGGCCGTGATGATCGGCGATCGCTTTAACGATGTGGAGGGCGCGCACGCGATGGGCGTGCCGTGCATTGGCATCTATTCGGGCGCGGCGGCGCCGGGCGAGCACGAGGCGGCGGGTGCCGGTGCGGTGGTGCACTCGGTGGCCGAGCTTGCTAAACTTTTCGCTATCTAATGACGTGATGTGAGGGGCGGGCACGCTCGCCGCTCATTGCTAAGGAGGTCGTCCATGAATCAGGTGGAGCAGAGCGTCGCTGAGTATGTCGACGAGGTCTGGGAGGATGTCGTCGCCGATATCGAGCAGCTGGTGAGCTATCCGTCTGTGGCCGTTGCTGCCGATGCGGGGCCCGGTGCGCCCTTTGGCCGCCCGGTCCGTGATGCGCTCGATTGCGCGCTCGGCATTGCGCAAAAGCTCGGCTACCAGACGAGCGACGACGAGGGCTTTGTGGGCATCGCCGATATTCCGGGCCGCGGTGATAAGCAGCTCGCGACTATCTGCCATGTGGACGTGGTACCCGCTGGCCCCGGTTGGAACACCGACCCGTTTGCGATGGAGCGCCGCGAGGGCTGGCTGCTCGGCCGCGGTGTAATCGACGACAAGGGTCCGGCCGTGCTGTCGCTCTACGCCGGCGCCTACCTGCTCAAGCACGGCATTGTGCCGCGCTACACCTTCCGCGCGCTGCTAGGCTGCGATGAGGAAGTGGGCATGTCCGACGTTCACCATTATCTGGAGAACCACGCAGACCCTGACTTTCTGTTTACGCCCGATGCCGAGTTCCCGGTCTGTAATGCCGAGAAGGGCCAGTTTGGGGCGACGTTTGTGAGCCCCAAGATCGACGGCGGGCGCATTGTGTCCTGGAGCGGTGCCGAGGCGAGCAACGCCATTCCGTCGCAGTCTATCTGCGAGCTTGCGATTGCCGCCGATGAGCTGCCAGCACCCGCTGAGAATGCCGACCGCCTGGAGATCACCGCACTCGATAACGGGCATGCGCAGATTTTCGCCCACGGCATTGGCGGTCATGCCTCGATGCCCGAGGGAACGATCAATGCCGTCGGCCTCATCGTGGCGTATCTGCGTGAGGCCGAGGACGCGTTTGGTGCGCGCGACGAGCGCCTGCTGACGCCTGCCGAGCATGAGTTTGTCAAGTTTCTGGCCTTTGTGCATGCGGACGCCTATGGTCGCGGCCTGGGTATCGATGCGACGAGCGCGGCGTTTGGCCCGCTCACGTGCAACCCCGGCGTCATCCGTGTGGCGGATGGCCATATCGAGCAGGTCATCGACGTGCGCTTCCCCGATAGCACCAGCGCCGATACCATCTGCGAGCAGCTTGAGCCGCTCGTGGGCCGCTTTGGTGTGACGTATCGCGTGGGTCGTGCCAAGGTGCCGTTCTCGGTCTCTGCCGACGATCCGGCCGTGAAGGCGCTTATCGATACCTATAACGAGTTTACGGGCAAGCATACCGAGCCCTTTGCCATGGGCGGCGGCACGTACGCGCGCAACTTTGCCCGCGCCGTATCGTTTGGCCCCGAGGAGACCGGCCTGGAGCTGCCCGCATGGGGCGGCCAGATGCACGGTCCCAACGAGTGCGCCAACGAGGAACAGCTCAAGCAGGCGCTCAAGATCTACATCGTGGCAATCCTGCGCTTGAATGAGCTAGAGCTGTAGGGCTTCCCCAGGCACCCGATCTTGCCCCTCAAACCGTCGCTTGCGTACCAAAGTACGCGGCGCTCCTCTTTCGGGGCAATCTCGGGTACCTGGGAAACCCCAACAATTTGCTTGGATACAAGTTCGAATACCGAGCCGGCGGCACTTTCGCCCAGGCTTCTAGCAAGTTGCGGTGGAATAGTTCCTAGAATCGGCTGCCTGACAGCTAAACAGGAACTATTTCACCGCAACTTCTTTTTATCGGTGTAAAAGGCGCGTCACGCTAAATGCCGGGATTGTTATTCGTTTGTAAAGCCGAGCCGCGCTTGCGGTAAGGGTCTATCAGATGCCCGTAAGAAACCGCAGTTGGCGCGGGCGCTGCCCGGTCGGGGCCGTATCTTTCCAAACAGCAAAGCGGGCGGGGTGCCCGCGAGTCGCATGTATGAAAGGAAGATCATGCTCGATCAGGCTTATTCTCGTCGTCAGTTCCTCGGCCTCGCTGGTGGTCTTGCCAGCATCGTCGGCCTCGGTCTCGTTGGTTGCGGTGGCGCAGGCGCTTCCAACGCCGCTGACAAGGGTAGCGCCGCTGCTGCCGAGTCCGTCTCCGGCGGGGTGACCTACGACGGTGCCTCCTCGTTCCAGGCTCTCGTCGAGGCCGCTGCCGAGAAGTTCATGGACGCCAACCCGGACGTCTCCGTCTCCGGTTCGGGCAACGGTTCGGGCAAGGGCCTGACCGCTGTCGCCGCCGGTACCGTTACCATCGGTAACTCCGACGTCTTCGCCGAGACCAAGCTCGAGGCCGACCAGGTCAAGAACCTCGTCGACCACGAGGTCGCCGTTGTGGGCATGGGTCCCGTCGTCTCCAAGAACGTGACGGTCGACGACCTGTCCCTTGAGCAGCTCAAGGGCATCTTCTCCGGCCAGATCACCAACTGGAAGGAGGTCGGCGGCGACGACGCCACCATCGTCGTGCTCAACCGCAAGGCCGGCTCCGGTACCCGCGCCACCTTCGAGGCAGCCGTCTTTGGCGACGAGGCCGTCGACTTTAAGGGCGACGCCGAGCTCGACAAGTCCGGCGATGTCCAGACTCAGATGGGCAGCACCGACAACGCCATCTCCTACCTGGACTTCTCGCACTTCGATGACTCCAAGTTCAACGCCATCAAGGTCGAGGGCGTGGAGCCCAAGAGCGCAAACGTCACCGACGACTCCTTTAAGATCTGGGCTACCGAGCACATGTACTGCGCTAAGGACGCCGACGAGGCCACCAAGGCCTTCCTGGAGTTCTTTCCGACGACGTCCAGGGCAAGCTCGTCGAGGAGCAGGGCTTCATCCCCGTCTCTGCCATGAAGGTCGTCAAGGACGCCAGCGGCAAGGTCTCCGCTAAATAAGTAATCGCCCCGGAAAGGTTTGCAATGGCAAAACAGCTGCCAAAGCGCGACCTTGAGAACGTGGGCCTGGGCGTCACGGGCGCGTGCGTTGCGCTCGTGACGCTTGTCGTTGCCGCGCTCATCTTTATGGTCGCCCAAAAGGGCCTCTCGGCTTTTCTCAAGGACGGCGTTTCGGCCGTCGAGTTCTTCACCGGCACCAAGTGGGACCTGGCCAACACGGCCGAAAACGGCCTGCCCTACACCGGCGCCCTGCCCCTGATCGTCACCTCGTTTGCGGTCATGGTACTCTCCACGCTCATCGCACTGCCCATCGCCATCGGCTCTGCCATCTTTGCAGTCGAGATTAGCCCTAAGTTTGGTTCCAAGGTCTTTCAGCCGCTTATTGAGCTTTTGACCGGCATTCCCTCGGTTGTCTTTGGCCTGATCGGTTTTCACGTGGTTGTTGGCCTTATGAAGAGCGTTTTCCACGTGAGCACGGGCCTGGGCATCTTGCCCGGCGCCATCGTGCTGGCCGTCATGATCCTGCCGACCATGACCACCCTTTCGGTCGATGGCCTGCGCGCCGTGCCCGACAGCTACCGTCAGGGCTCGCTCGCGCTGGGCTACACCCGCTGGCAGACCATCTGGCACGTGGTGCTCAAGTCCGCCATGCCGTCGCTCATGACCGCAGTCATCCTTGGCATGACGCGCGCCTTTGGCGAGACGCTCGCCGTGCGCATGGTTATCGGCGGCATCGAGGCCATGCCGACGTCGCTGCTGTCGCCGGCGTCCACCATCACCACCACGCTCACCACGTCTATGGCTGTCTATGCCGAG
Source organism: uncultured Collinsella sp. (assembly GCA_902476475.1). GTDB lineage: Bacteria > Actinomycetota > Coriobacteriia > Coriobacteriales > Coriobacteriaceae > Collinsella. The sequence continues at coordinate 13,723 of CABSDO010000033.1, forward strand.
GGCTCAGCCCAGGACGACGTTCTGTGGGCGCTCGGTCTGCTGCTGATGGGCATGAGCCTCATCTTCATCCTGATCATCCATCTTATCGGCCGCAAGGGGGCGAAGGCTCGTGGCTAGCACGTGCATCCATATCGACGAGGCGAGATTCAGGCGCGTCCAAAAACAGGACCGCATCGCCACGGGCGTGTTGACGGCGATCGTCGCCATCGTCATGCTCATCGTCATCTCCATGGTGGCCTATATCCTGTTCGAGGGGGTCTCGACGCTGTTCCAGCCGGGCTTTCTCACGCAGCCGTCGCGCGCCAACGGAACCCAGGGCGGCGTGCTCTATCAGCTGTTCGACTCGTTCTATCTGCTGCTGATCACCCTGGTCATCTCGGTGCCCATCAGTCTGGGCGGAGCGGTCTTTCTGGTTGAGTACGCGCCGAACGGCCCTATCCGCGACATCGCCTCCACCGCCATCGAGACACTGTCCTCGCTGCCGTCCATCGTCGTCGGCATGTTCGGCTTTCTGGTGTTCTCGGTGCAGCTGGGCTGGAAGTACTCCATCATCTCCGGCGCCGTCGCGCTCACCATGTTCAACATCCCCATCCTGGCGCGCGTGATTCAGCAGGCGCTCGAAGACGTGCCGCAGGCCCAGCGCGATGCGTGCCTGGCTATGGGCCTCACCCGCTGGGAGGCCACGCTGCACATCCTGATCCCCGAGGCCATGCCTGCCATCGTGACGGGCATCGTGCTTTCGGCCGGCCGCGTGTTTGGCGAGGCGGCGGCACTGCTCTTTACCTCGGGCATGAGCTCGCCGGTTCGCCTGAATTTCTTGAGCTTTAACCTGTCGAGCCCCACCTGCGCCTGGAACGTGTTCCGTCCCGGCGAGTCGCTCGCCGTGCATATTTACAAGATCTATGGCGAGGGCAGCCCCGAGGCCCAGCAGATCGTCTGGGGCACCGCGGCATTGCTGATGATTTGCGTGCTGCTGTTTAACGTAGTCGCCCGTATCGTGGGCAAGCAACTGGCAGGGAAGATGACGGCCGAATGAGCGAGATGAAAGCAACGCCCGCAACCGAAGCGGTATCGTCCGAGACCCAGGACTTCCTGTCGAGCGTGGGAGAGTGCGAGAAGCGCGTGCGCGTAAGCGGCAAGGCTGTGAGCGACGAGGTCGTGCTCTCCACCAAGGACGTCAACGTGTACTATGGCGACCACCATGCGCTGCACGACACGTCGCTCGACTTTCACAAGGGTGAGATCACGGCGCTCATCGGTCCTTCGGGCTGCGGTAAATCGACCTTCTTGCGCAGCCTCAACCTGATGAACCGCGAGATTCGCGGCTGCCGCGTGGAGGGCGAGATCAACTACCGCGGACGCAACGTGAACACCAAAACCGAAAACACCTACGAGCTTCGTCGCTCCATTGGCATGGTGTTTCAGCAGCCCAACCCTTTCCGCAAGTCCATTCGCGACAACATCACGTTTGCGCCCAAGCGCCACGGCATTACCGACCGCGATGAGCTCGACCGCATGGTCGAGGAGAGCCTGCGCGGCGCGGCGCTGTGGGACGAGGTCAAGGACAAGCTCGACAAGAGCGCCTATGCGCTTTCGGGCGGCCAGCAGCAGCGCCTGTGCATCGCGCGCACGCTGGCGCTCAACCCCGATGTGATTCTGTTCGACGAGCCCTGCTCGGCGCTCGACCCCATCTCGACGCTGGCGATCGAGGACCTTATGTCGTCGATTGTTGCCGATCGCGCCATCGTCATCGTGACGCACAACATGGAGCAGGCGTCGCGCGTGTCCAACCGCACGGCGTTCTTCTACATGGGCGATATGGTCGAGTACGACGAGACCGACGAGATTTTCCAACGGCCCAAGGATAAGCGGCTGAATGATTACCTCACCGGCATGTTCTCCTAGTCCGGGACATGCTTGAGGCCCGCGGCGGCCACGGTCGCCACGGGACTGATTGGAGAGGCGGGTCATCTCTTTTGGGAGATGGCCCGCCTTTTTGTGTCGCTGCCAGACCGACCACCACAAAGGGGACAGGCACCTTCGTGGTGGTTTGGGGTGGTGCTCGCTGCTATCATGGACAACGTTGAATTTCTACGAAGGAGCGGGGCATATGGCGATTCTTTTGGGATGCGATTCCGTCAGCCTAGAGTTTCCCACCAAGCATATTTTCGATAGCGTGACGCTCGGCGTGGGCGAGGGCGACCGTATTGGTATTGTCGGCAAAAACGGCGACGGCAAGTCGACGCTGCTGAGCGTGCTCGCAGGCACATTGGAGCCCGACGATGGCCGCGTGACGCACCGCCGCGGCACGACGATCGGCCTGCTCGGCCAAAAAGACCAGCTTGTCGATACCGACACCGTGCATCATGCCGTCGTGGGCGACGCGCCCGAGTACGAGTGGGCGTCGAGCCCCCGCACGCGCCAGATCCTCGCCGGCCTCATTAGCGATGTGCCCTGGGAGGGCACGGTGGGCGAGCTTTCGGGTGGCCAGCGCCGCCGCGTGGACCTTGCGCGCCTGCTGATCGGCGACTACGACGTGCTCATGCTCGACGAGCCCACCAACCACCTGGATATGCGCACCATCAACTGGCTCGCGCGCCATCTTAAGGCCCGCTGGCAGCGCGGCCAGGGCGCTATGCTCGTGGTCACGCACGACCGCTGGTTCTTGGACGAGGTCTGCACCAGCATGTGGGAGGTCCACGACGGCCAGGTCGACCCCTTCGAGGGCGGCTATTCGGCATACATCCTGCAGCGCGTGGAGCGCGACCGTATGGCCGCCGTCACCGAGGAGCGTCGCCGCAACATGGCGCGCAAGGAGCTCGCATGGCTGAGCCGCGGCGCCCAGGCCCGTTCCACCAAGCCTAAGTTTCGCGTGGAGGCCGCCCGCGAGCTCATCGCCGACGTGCCGCCCGTGCGCGACGAGCTGGAGCTCAAGCGTCTGGCCGTGAGCCGCTTGGGCAAGCAGGTTATCGACGTGATCGACGTTGACGCCGGCTATGCGGACACCGACGGCGCGCCCAAGCAGGTGCTCTCCGACGTGACCTGGCTCATCGGCGCGGGCGACCGCTATGGTCTGCTGGGCGAAAACGGCGCCGGCAAGTCCACGCTGCTCGACGTGATCCAGGGCAAGATCGCACCCCTGCGCGGCCGCGTGAAGATTGGCCAGACAGTGTGCTTTGGCGTGCTGTCGCAGCAGCTCGAGGAGCTCGAACCCTACATGGGCGACACGATCCGCGAGGTGCTCGGCAACTATAAGAAGTACTACGTCATCGACGGTAAGGAGACTTCGCCCGAGAAGCTCTGCGAGCGCCTGGGCTTTACGACGCAGCAGCTCTGGAGCCGCATCGGCGATCTTTCGGGCGGCCAGCGCCGTCGCCTGTCGCTGTTGCTGACGATTCTGGACGAGCCCAACGTGCTCATCCTGGACGAGCCCGGTAACGACCTGGATACCGACATGCTTGCGATTGTCGAGGACCTGCTCGACGGCTGGCCCGGCACGCTGATCTTGGTGACGCATGACCGTTTCCTCATGGAGCGCGTGACCGACCAGCAGTGGGCGCTGCTCGACGGCCACCTGACGCATATGCCTGGCGGCGTCGACCAGTACCTGCGCCTGTGCAACGCCACCGCCGAGGGCGAGCCCGTGGGTGCGCCGAGCGCCAAGACCGGCACGTTTGACACCGGTGCCGCGGCGGCTGCGGCCGAAAAGCCCAAGTCGAGCGGCCAGCCCAATGGCCTTTCCAATGCCGAGCGCCAGAAGCTCCGCCGCGAGGTGAGTTCGCTTGAGCGCAAGATGGAGACGCAGCGCGCTCGCGTGGAGGAGGCCGAGGCCGCGATGGCCCAGGTCGATCCCACCAACTACACGGCGCTCGGCGAGCAGCAGGCAAAGATTGACGAGGCCCACGCCGCCATGGACGAGCTGGAGATGGCGTGGCTCGAGGCGAGCGAAAAGCTCGAGGGCGAGGAGTAGGCGAGAATGATCAAAGCTGCGTTTTTCGATATCGACGGTACGCTGCTGAGCTTTAAGACCCACCGGATTCCGGCGTCGGCGCAGCAGGTGCTCGACAGCTTTCGCGAGCAGGGGATTGCGTGCGTGATCGCCACGGGCCGTCCGACCTACCAGATGCCGGACTGGCTGTTCGACCTGGGCTGGGATGCGTACATTACGCTTTCGGGCCAGCACTGCTTTGATGCCGAGGGCGTCTACCGCAGCTGCCCGATCGATCCGGACGACGTCGCGGTGATTGTGGACCAGGTGGCGCAGGGGCGCTACGACTCGCTGTGCATGCAGGGTGAGAACTCGTTTGTGAACCGCCTGTCCGAGCGCGTGGTGACGGCCGGTAGCAACGCGGGAATCGTCTACCACGAGGAGCCGTTTGAGCACGCCTTTGACGCGCCGGTCTATCAGTTCTGCGCCTTCGTGGACCCTGCCGACGAACATATCGTGACCGACGCCGTGTCGCATTCGCTCACCACGCGCTGGTGCGATCTGTTCTGCGACATTATTCCCACTAACGGCGGCAAGGACCTGGGCGTGGCGGCGACGCTGGAGCGCCTGGGCATCGACGCGAGCGAGGCGATTGCCTTTGGCGACGGCGAGAACGACCTGTCGATGTTCTCGGCCGTGGGCACAAGTGTGGCCATGGGCAACGCGCAGGATACCGTGAAGGCCGCAGCGACCTACGTTACGACCGCCGTGGACGACGACGGAATCTATAACGCCGCGAAGCACTTTGGGCTGCTATAGCTGCGGCTCGGCACTTGGGGACGTTCCTTTTCTGCCGGCAGCTGGGGACACTCCTTGCGGGGCGTGCCGTTGTTCCGCTCCTGTGCTGCACATTTTGTGAAACACGGTTAACTTTTTAAACAACGTAGTAAGACATGGGCAACTTTTGCGGTAAAGTAAATCAAGTAAAAGTATCCAAAGGCTAACTAGAAGCCATCGCGAAAGGCGGCCCATGGCCCTGCGTGAGTCCGGAGAAGACTATCTCGAATCGATCTACGTTCTGTCGCAACGTCAGGGCATCGTGCGCTCGATCGACGTTGCGGAGTACCTCGGCGTAACTAAGGCAAGCGTTTCCAAAGCCATGGCGACGCTGGAGAGTAACGGTTATGTCGAAATGGGCAAACGCGACGTGCATCTGACGGAACGTGGCCTTGAGGTTGCCCATGAAATGTGGGAGCGCCATTGCTTTTTTGTGGGGTTGCTAGAGGATGCCGGCGTTGCGCCCGAGGTCGCCTCGCAAGAGGGCTGCCACATGGAGCACTGCCTGAGCGAGGAGAGCTTCGAGAAGCTGAGGGCGATGTTGGGTCGGGAAGATGTAGCGGGCTCAACAACGGAAGCCTAATTGACCCCCAGTAGCGCGAACCAGCGAAAGGGGATAGAGATTTCTAACGACAGCGACTTCGTCCGAGTCCAAAGTAAACCTGTCGGGATGTAGCATCCTTTCAACAGTGCCGCACTTCCATCCCAAAGAGACGCGCCTCCCGCGCCATAGGCGCGGGACAGCGACCGGGATGAAAGGCCCCATCAACAAAGTCCAACTCAGACAAGGA
>CABSDO010000034.1 GCA_902476475.1 uncultured Collinsella sp.
GGCTGAGTCTGGGAAGAGGTGCCGGGCGGCGGGCGGAGCATGGCCACCGGACCTATCGAAACACATCTCCACAGTTCCTTCAACTGGGAAAATGCCGCCCCCGGGTCCCGGATGGGACCTCGGGGGCGTTCGGCTAACTGCGGGAGCGTGCCGTCAGCTCAATGTGTTCGGCTGAGATCGGAAATCAACCCCCAAGGTAAAAGCTATTGTTTGCGATAGGAAAATGCGGTGACGGTCGCAGCCTCTAGTGTTTGCCGCCGTGGCTGTTGCGCCAGATCTCGCGGCCCAGCATCAGTGCCAGCACCAGCGCACTCACATAGCCCATAAAGCCAATGACCGGGATACCGAACACAACCGGCTCGATGCGCGCGTAGTACACCACCGACGAACCGATAAACAGACCGGCGATCACAATTGCCATCGACATACGGTCGATAATTCCACCCAGCTGCCGCAGCGCCTTATCGCTGCTCATAATCTGCGTGTTTAGCTTAAGCTGGCCGCGCGTGAGCATGCGCGACGCCAAGCCCAGATACTCGGCCGCCTCGAGCGAGCCTTTTGCCGCGCGATAGCTGCTCGCGGCAAGATCGCGCCCCATTTCGCGGACGCGCGCATAGGTGCTCTTCTCGATTTTGATATGCGTCTGGATGATCTGAATCATGTTGACGTTGGGCATGTACTCGGTCAGCAGGCCCTCGAGCGTCACCATGCCGCGGGCGAACATCGTCACCACGCTCGGCAGCTCAACATCGTTCTTGCGCGCCAGGTTTAGCAGCGAGGTCAAAAACTCGCCGATATCCAGATCCTTCAGGTCAAGGCCCGCAAAGTCAGCCACGATAAAGTCAAGGTCGGACAAAAACGCTGAATGATCGAGCTCGGCCGAATCGCCACGCGTCACGGCGAAGCGCATGAGCGAATCCTTGAGCTTGGGCACGTCACCCTCGGCCACGGCGAAAATCATGTCCTTAACGATGCCACGATCGTGGCTCGACATGCGTCCGACCATGCCCAAGTCGATAAAGTAAACGATGCCGTCTTTGAGGATGATGTTTCCCGCATGCGGGTCGGCATGGAAAAAGCCGTCGTCGAGCACCTGCGTCGAGTAGTCCTCGACAATCGCGGCACCGATCTTTTCCAAGTCATAGCCCTCGGCCACCAAGCGTTCAGGATCGGCGATCGAAATGCCGTCGACGTAGTCCATAACCACCACGTGCTCGGTGCACAGGTCCAGATAGGATTTAGGGCACGTCACGCCATGAACGCTCTTATGGAACTCGTAGAAGTCGTTGAGGTTTTTGGCCTCGGCCAAAAAGTTGGTCTCCTCGCGAAACGAGGTCCACAACTCCTCGACTACGCCGTGCAGGTCAACGAATTGATCGGTGTTGACGAACTTGGAAACGATACGCACCACCGAGCGGATGATATCGATGTCCTGTGCCATAACCTGCTGCGCACCGGGGCGCTGCACCTTGACGGCCACGTCCTCGCCCGTCACCAGACGAGCGCGGTGCACCTGCGCGAGCGATGCGCTACCAAGCGGATTGGGGTCGATCGCATCGAACATCTCCCCCAGGCGCAGGCCGTATTCTTCTTCCAGACAGCTGAGTACGACCTCGTACGGCACCGGCTCCACGTCGGAGCGCAGACGACGCAGCTCGTCGCAAAAGCGCTGCGGCAGAATCTCGGACCGGTTGGCCAAAATCTGCCCCATCTTGACGAACATGGGGCCGAGTTCCTCGAGCAGGCGGCGCAAACGAACCGGCGTGAGGTTATCCCACACGCGGTACTTTTTGACCAGGCGAACAATCTGCCCGATGCGTTCGCGACGACCCGCCGGCGTGAGCTGGTATTCCTCGTCCGGCGCCATCGCGTCGGGCTCCTCGGGCACCATATCGACAGCGCGCGGCTTCTTGCGAGCGCCCGAGACGGCGGCATCGACCTCATCGACAACCGCCGCCTCGTCACCCAAAGGATCTAGATTGTTGTAATCGGTGGTGGAATCTGCCATCTGCGCTGCTACTCGGCCTCTTCGGTATCCTTCGCATCGTCGGGCTCAACGGACTCAACGGGCACCGAGGTCACGTTGTCCTCGACTGAATCGACGATGTCGCGCACATGGGCCAGGAAGGCCGTGCGCTCGGGGGCGGTCATAACGCGGACGCGAGCAAGAATGAGCTCGTCGAGCACGCGCTGGGCCGCGGTCTCGCCCTGCATGCCCAAGCGCTCGGTCAGATCGGAGATGGTACCACCGGCCTGCTCGAACATGTCGGACACGCTGCGGGCGATATCGGGGGTGGCGGTGTCCTTGCGGACCTGCTCGCCCTTGGTGTTAAGGTCGTCGAGGACCTTCTTGCCGCCTTCGACAGCAACGGCGGCAGCGCCAAAGCCCACGTTAATGGCGCCGTTAACAAGCTGATCGAGTTTCATAACCATGGTTGTCTCCAATCACAAACAACTGCATTGGCGTTCTTGTACCCAAGATTGAGCGAAAGCGACAAAGCGTTTTAGCGCTATTCGATCGACGGGAAATCCCTACCTCACGTTGTCGTTCATCGCGAAAGAGTTCTTCATGGCGCAGCTCGTGGTGTAGAGCACCTTGCCCAGTAGAGCATCGGTCTCCACGCGAACACGCTCGGCAAAGGCCTCATTGGCGCGTGCAAGCTCGGCAGGCACTTCGGCCTCGGGCAGAACGGCTACGGCAGCGTCGATGTCATGGATCTGCTTGTGGCCCATGCCACCGACCTTCTCCTGATAATCCTCGACCGCGCGACCGCACTCATGGAAGCGGACGTCAGCCAGCGCGCCGATCAGGCGGTTGGCCCAGTAGAAGTTTTCGGACGTCACGCGAGCCTGCGTGTCGGCATAGTACTCGGGCATGGTCTCGACGTTGGCGTACAGCGGAACCAGCGCGTTAAACGAGTTGGAGCCAAACGCCATCCACTGCACGGCGCGATAGGCCGGCTGCGCATAGGGACGCAGCTGCAACACGGCGAGCTGGCTGTTGCGGTTGATGCCGATGGGGCGATAGGCGCCACGCGTAGCGGGCGTGCCCTTGCTACCGTAGCAGTCGTACTCCGTGCCCTGGTAGTGGCTCGAAAGCACGTACTTGATGTCCTCGATGGTCACCTTGCGCTCGGGCACGCGGCTCCAGGGGATATCGTCGCTCTCGGGCGTGTAGTCGGCCTCGGGACCATCCCACACATCGCTGGGGTTGAGGCAGCGCTGCATGTACCAGGCGCGCGGCGTGTTGTAGACGTGGTCGCTGTCGCTGTGCGAGCCAAAGGCCTCGCGCGGGTTAAAGACCGCAGCCGGGCCGTCGCCCTTAACACCCAGCGTCAGGTCCAGATGCCACTCGGCCATCCAGGAGCGCAGGTCGGCGGAGCACATGTGGTCGGCCTGGTCGCCCTCGGCGTCGTCCAGGTCAAAGCTGTCGATGCCCAGTTGGTTGGGCATGGTCACATAGGCGTCGTCAGGCACGCGCTTGGCGATCCAGTGGTGACCGCCGATGGTCTCGAGCCACCAGATCTCGTCCACGTCGCTAAAGGCGATGCCGTTGTTCTCGTAAGTGCCGTAGCGCTCGAGCAGGTCGCCCAAGATACGCACGCCGTCGCGGGCGGACTTGGCATACGGCAGCACCAGGGTCACCATGTCCTCCTCGCCCAGGCCACCGGGCTGCGCCGGCACATAGCCGTCCTCACCCTCGTTGCCCTTGGCGGGCACGTAGTCCACGAGCGGATCGGCGCCGCGGACGCGCTCGTTGGTGGTAAGCGTCTCGGTTGCGGACATGCCAACATTGAGCTCGTTGAAACCGGCCTCGGCCCAGATACCGTGGCCCGGGACAACATCGGGGACGCTCGTATAGCGCATGGGGTTATCGGGCAGCTCAACGGTCAGGTGGCTCAGGACGCTCGTGTAGACACGCGGCTGCTCGTCGGGATGCACTACGCGCATGCGCTTGGGCTCAAATACCCCGTTGGACGAGTCCTCGTTACGCGCGACCAGGGTCGACCCGTCGTAGCTTGCGTTTTTACCGACCAGAATCGTTGTGCACGGCATGCGCATCCTCCTTGAGCGAAAAAATCAAACGGCAACAGTGTATCGCTTCGGCGCAGAAAGGGCGAAACCACGGCCTCGGCAGCCGCCGTGTTCAAAAAATGCCAAATATGAGTACTGTCACAAATTTAGTGGCAGCAAATTGCACTGTTCCGGGCGCCGGGAATCCTCACCTGTCCAAAAACTGAGTCTAGTAATTCCCCATACGTCCAATAAAATTGGCTCTTTAACGATATTACTTATCGCTAAAGAGCCAAAATGATCTCAAACATATGTGACTAACTTGGCAACAGTACTCATATTTGGCATTTTTTGACCACGGGGTATCTAACCAACCCCCTAAACAGCCTCCAAACGCCTAATTTACCGCGCGCTCAGCCGCCTCGATCACGTGCTTGGCGAGAATTGCTGTCGTCACGGCGCCCACGCCGCCCGGCACGGGGGCGATGGCACCAACAACCGGCTCCGCGGCAACAAAATCGACGTCGCCGACCAGCTTGCCGGCGGCCTCGTCCCAGTTAATGCCCACATCGATAATCGTCTGGCCCTCGCGAACCGCACCCGCGCCAATCGTGCGCGCACGTCCAACCGCGGCAACAACAATGTCGGCAAAACGGCACTCGGCAGCCAAGTCGCGCGTATGCGTATGGCACGTCGTCACTGTGGCATGGCGAGCCGTAAGCATGGCGGCAACGGGACGGCCAATCACCAGCGATCGACCGACGACCGCGACCTTGGCCCCATCCAGCTCAACGCCGTAATGGTCCAGCAACGCCAGCACGGCCTCGGCCGTGCAAGGAGCAAAGCCCTCGCCACGACCCGAAAGCGCGGTGAGCAGCGAGGCAGGTGTCATGGAGTCAACATCTTTGGCGGGATCGAGTGCCGTGGCAACCGCATCCTCGTCAAGCCCAGCGGGCAACGGACGAAACATCAGGCAGCCATGAACAGCAGGGTCGGCATTGATGTCCTTTATAGCCGCCAATAGCTCGTCCTGCGAAACATCGGCAGGAAGCAACACGCGACGAGCTTCGATGCCCACTTTTTCGCAGCGTTTGAGTGCGCCGCGCTCGTAGGACAGGTCGTCCTCGCGCTCGCCTACACGGACAATGGCCAGCGTCGGAACAACGCCGCGCCCGCGCAGAACAGCACAACGAGCGGCAAGCTCCTCAGTCAACGCGCGGGCAACGGGAGCGCCCTTCAGCAGCTCAGCCATGGCTATCCCCTCTTCCTGGCTGCGTCGGCGGCGCGGCGCGCCAGCACATCAGCGCGCGGCAGCCACGTATCCAGCAGCTCATCGCACGCCGCCTCGAGCTCCTCGGCGCGGGCACGGTCCTTCATAGACGTGGTGTTCGCAAAGAGCGTCAAGCTCGCGCCCTGCATGGCGGCGCGGCAGAACACGGCGCCGCATGCCACGTCGGACAGCAGCTGTCGGGAGCCCTTGTCCGCCATGTCCTCGAGCAGCGCCAGCGCACGACCGCACGCATCCATAATGCGGTACGGCGGCATGGCGGCCACGTGCAACGCATCCTGAATTGCAGCCGCACGCGTCGGGTCCTCACGCGGAATACCGTATGCCGCAGACACCCGGCCGTACGCACGAACATCCTCGGCGACCAGACCCACAAGTTCCTGCGCCAACTCATCCGCCTGGGCAAATGCGTGTGTCAGATCGTCCGCGCGATCGGCAAGCGCGGGGTTCGTCGCGCCATAGCGCGCGACCATCCCGCAAAGCGAGGCGCCCAGCGCGCCCACAAAGGCGCTCGCGCTGCCGCCGCACGGAACGGGCTCGCGCGCGGCAAGCGCCTCGGCAAACCCTCGGCAGGTTTTATCCATCATCTCTTGGCTCATCGAAACACCTCTATCTGGCGCGCCGGCAGCCGAGGCCATAGCACGCCAAAATAAAAATGGGGCAACGATGCCAGGAGGCAGTTGTCCCATTCATCGGATTTTTCGAAGCCCAGTCTAACCCATAAGAAAGCGGCTGTCAGGAGCCTCGGCTATCGTCGTTTTCGATTGCCGGCAATAGAAAATTCCACCTAAAGCGGCACCGTCGCGCAGTCGGCAAGCGATCCACCCAAGAGGCGGGAGCGTTGCAACCGCCCAAAATGCTGTCGCTGACGCAATTTTGTTGCAAAAACAGTTGCAACATTTTACAAATTCTTGTGTTTTTACTGTGTGGTTTAAACTTATCGGCAATCTAATTTTTAACACGCTCGGAAAAGATTTTACAGAATCTAAACTATATATGTTGGCTAATGCCACCGGAATAAAAGGAGTGTCAGCATGAAGTCGTTAACCAGAACGGCGTATTGTGCGATCGCTGCGTTTGTTACCGCTGCGTTTGTCATGATAGGCCTCGCGTCACCAGCATTTGCATATGGCGCAACAGGGACCATCACCAATCAAAGTACCGGTATCGTCTACACAGACGTCGCCACTGCCACCAGGGAGGCGACCAGTGGAGACACTCTTGTGCTTGGCGAGGGCAACTACACCCTCTACGGCGTGAGCTCCGTGGATCACACCAAGGGCAAGGACCTCACCTTTGTGGGCCAAGGAACCGATAAAACCGCGTGGAACATCGGTGCACTCGTACCCGATCCTGCCAACTTTGGCACCGAGTACAACGGTGACTATTCCTTTGACGGTGCCCTTACCGTGACGTTCAAGAACATGACGCTGCGTTCCGGCACCGCGGACTATCTTGGCTTCATTCGTGCTAACAACACCGTTGTCGATAGCTGCATCGTTAACGGCAAGACATTCTACTGGGGCTATACAAGCGCGGTGTTCAAGAACACGACGTTCAACCCTCCAACTGGCGACTATGCCCTCTGGACGTACTGCTCGCCGACCATGACGTTCGACGGCTGCATCTTTAACGCAACCGGTAAGGTCATCAACGTCTACACCGATGCCATCGGGAACGTCAATCAGGACATCACCGTTAACGTGAATAATTGCACGTTCAACTCGGAAACCAGCTTGTTTGCCCACAAGCAAGCTTTGAACATCAACGACTCTCTTATGGGGGACTACAAGTTCATCCTCAAAATTACCGGTAACAATACGGTTAACTTTACCGGTAATTATATTGAGAAAGCGCGCGACAACACTACCTGCTCGCAGCTCTTTGGCTTTGCTGGCAAGTCGGGCTACAACACCGGCCGCACCGATGTCACCATCGACGGCGCGAAAGTGTGGTCCAACAAGACGATGCTAACCCACGACTACACCGACGGCGAGCATGACAACGCCTACGATGTCACCTACACCGAGTGGGCCTCTGACAATGCCGGTACTTGGACTCGCAAGGGAACCCCCAAGTGCAGGTACTGCGGCTTCGTCAAGCCTGAGTTCGAGGAGAAGGCCTACGATCTCTCCTACGACCTGAACGGCTCCGAGGATGAGCAGGCTGCCGAATTCGCACCCGTTAAGCGCGTCACCGAAGCCGAGGTTACGGCCGAGCAGCCGGTGCGCAAGGGCTACTCCTTCGTGGGCTGGAACACCGCAAAGAATGGCTCCGGCACAAGCTATGCCGCGGGCGTTACGGTTGAGCTTTCCGCTCCTGTGACGCTGTTCGCCCAGTGGAAGAAGGACGAGCCCGCGCCCAAGCCTTCCGACAACAAGCCTGCCGGCAAGCCTGCAAATAAGACCAAGGCAAACGAGCAGGCTCTGCCCAAAACGGGTGACGGCACTTCCAACGTCATCGCTGCAATGGGTGTTATGGCGATTGTCTGCTTTGCCGCCAGCGCTGTCGTGTCTAAGGTTCGCAAGTAATTTCAACTTCGAAACACGCCGCAGCAACCTGCTGCAACGCAAAGGGGTCCGCACCGCAAAAGGTGCGGACCCCTTTTTGCACAAAAGCTGTGGCAAGGCACCCACGATAACTAACCGGATGCGTCCGTCGTCAAGATTCGCAGCCCCCCGGCTACACTCCGCCCAGCCGCACCAAACACGGGACACATGGCCCACCCTTACGAGTCACTTGCGCGTACAGTAAAGGCGGGTAATCCATAGGCGGTTACAGATCAGGAGCTCTGGCTATCGGCGTTTCCGATTGCCGGCTATAGGTACGGGCGCCTAGTCCACCTGAAACGTCGGCAGCAGCGTGTCGATAATCTTCGACCCCATGTCGCGGTTTGCAGTCGAGTACTCCAAATGCGCCGTGGCAATCGTCGAATCCGTGACGATCGTCTTTTCGTAAATGATCGTGTCGCCCTCGCGCCACGAGACCACGTACCAGTTGTCGCCCTCTGCGGTATAGAGGTCGGCCTTGCCCGAGGTGTCCACGTCGACGAACATCTCGTGCGCGGTTTCTTCGTTAATGTTGACGTAGCCAAACAGGTTGATCACAAAACCCGTCTCCGGATCCTCATACCTGGCGCCACTGCCGCTGGGAGTATCTTCCATCTCAAAGCGATTGGGAATCGACATGCTATAAGGATGCATGTCGTTCGTGTACGTATACACGTCGGTTAGGTAATCGTCCGAATCGCCCGAGCCGTAGTATGCCGACTCGTCCTCGGGAACAGCCTCGTCATCCGACGACGAAGACTCCTTAGACTTGGACTTGTCGCTCTTCTTCTTGGCAGAAGAATCTTTCTCGTCCGAAGACCCGGTATCGATTACCGAGATTTGCGTGCCAGAGCTCTTGGACCCGTTAAGCATCGTGAGCGCAAACACCGTGCCGCCCCCAAGGAGCACCACGGCGGCACACGCCACCGCGATAATGACCGGCGCCTTGCTCTTGGGCTTTTGAGGCGCAGGCGCGACCGGCGGCATCGACTGGGTCAGGCCCGGGGCAGAAGAGGGACCAGCGCCCGCAGGCGTCGGCGCGGAGCCACTCGCAAGCGACGCCCCGCAGTGCGTGCAAAACGTCGATCCATCGGGAACATGCTGTCCGCATTTTTGACAGAACATCGTTCGACCTTTCGTGGTTTAGCTTTTGTCACAGCCAAGTCTATACGCCCCCACCCAGGGAACTGTTGCGCAACATAGAAAAGCCGATGCCGAGCCGTGCCGCCCCATGTGCCCAGTGCCCCAAACATGGGACACATGGCCCACCTTTCGAGACTCCCGGGCAGCACAAGCTGGGGCATATCTATAAATAAGGAACCCGTTGGGGCACGGTCGCGCAACGGCCGCAAGCGATGAACGGAGGTATCGCCGCACAGCACACAAAGACATCCGCCGCCAAACAATCAACGCTCCAACAACCCGCGGCGCCGTGATGTCACCGACAGACAAGGAGGACGCCACCATGAAGAAAAAGACCCTATCGATCCTTTCCCTCTGCATCGCCCTCTTTGCCGCGCTCGCCCTTGTGGGCTGCGGCGGGAGCGCATCGAGCGGAAGCCCCAGCGGCGGCGCCAAGAGCGAAAGTAAGGAAAAGGCCCCCGCAGCCGCAAAGACCGACTTTATCTGGTTTAAGGTCGAGATGCCCGAGAGCGTTGGCGTGAGCGACTCCGCCGGCAAGAACGCCGACAGGGTCCAGCTCACCTTCCCCGAGAACGAGAACACCACAGTCGACCGTTTCATCCCCGTTTGGCAAGAGAAGATGACGGCCGAAGAGTCCTTTGCAGAGCAGGCCGAAAGGCACACCGGAACGTTCCAGTGGGAGGATGGCGACCCCGTCGAGTACAACGGCAGAACATGGCTCACCGGAACGTGCAAGGACAACGGCGGCACTTATACCTACCTCTTTACCAACGTCGACACGGGAAGCGTCTATATCATGATTAGGAACGTCGACCTTCACGAGAAAGAAGCCGAGACGCTCCTCAACTCCATCGAGTTCCCCGACGACATCAAGGCGGCCGTCACCGAGGCCCGCGGCGTCGAGATTTCGAACATCGAGATCAAGTAATTGAACACCGCACACACCCACGTACGCGCGCTCCATTAAAACAACGGGCACCCAACACCGGGGAGGGTCGATAGCATCGATCCTCCCCTCTTTTGCGCCCGGGCATATTGCCACATGTCGGCGCAAATCCGACCCTCAGAATGGGACACATGGCCCACCCTTACGAGCCGCTCGCGCGTACAGTAAAGGCAGGTAATCCATGGGCGGTTACAGATCGAGGAGGACACGACCATGAAAAAGAAGGCCTTTGCGATTCTCACCCTCTGCATCAGTCTCTTTGCCGCAGTTGCCCTGGTGGGTTGTGGCGGAAGCGGTGGCGCTACCGGCAGTGGCGGTGGCGGCGGAGCAGAAAAGCCAGCCGTGGATATGAGGACCGACTTCATTTGGTTTAAGGTCGAGGTCCCCGAGGGCGTCGAGGTCACCGACGTCGCAGGCGATACCGCCGACAGGGCCCAGTTTAAGTTCACCGAGAGCGAGCACGCCAGCGATCGCTTCATCCCCGTCTTCGATCCTGACAAGAACGCTGACGAGCTGTTCGACTACGAGGCAAAGTGGAATGCCAGCTTTGAGTGGACCGAAAATGACCCCGTCAAGTACAACGGCAAGACTTGGCGCAACGCTTCCTATACACACTCGGGCGGCGTGACGACTGAGTACTTCACCGAAGCAGGCGGCGGCAGCGTCTACGTGCGCATCGACAACGTCGAGGAGCACAAGGATGCCGTCGAAACCATGATGAAGTCCCTGGAATTTGCCGACGACATTGCCGAGGCCAAGACCGAAGCCATGGACGTCAAGCTCGACGATATCGAGATCAAGCGCTAAGCGACTGGCGAGCGCAGCGGGAAACACAGGCACAGTGCAAACAAGCGACGATACCCCAGCGCTTCGCACCAAGGGAGGATCGGCTCGCCGGCCCTCCCTTTCTTATGCCGATAGCCGGCGAACACGAGGGTGCCGGGCGGCAAAACCACCCCCAGCGCGGTAGCAGCACAAATAGACAAGCGCCCCAACGCGTCCGCCCGCCGATTTATAGCGCCGCGCAGACAATTAAGCCAACACGTTTAGACATCTGGGCAGTATAGTGACCCAAACGAGTGCATAACCGCACCCTGCGAATGGAGGAGTTATGACCGAACACCACGCCATCAGTCGCCGAGCGTTTACGTTGGGCCTAGGACTTGCGGCGTTGTCGCCGCTTGCAAGCCTGCCCGAAACCGCGACGCTGGGTATTCCCCTGCGAGCGGCATTTGCAGACGACGCTGCCACAGCGTCGGTCAGCCTCGACAAGTTCGTCATTCGCCTTCGCCCCGCGGGCTATTTTCGTACCGCAAGCGTTAACGAAGACGGCAACGTCATCGGCAACGTCTGCCATCTGTTTAATGACGGCACGTCCAGCAAGCTCATCCTTGAGAACGTAACGACCAAGAATGACGATACAAACTGGTATGCTATCCGCACCTTGCTCAATTTCGAAGAGCATAAAACGACAGGCTACAGCATTTGGTCGGTCGATGGCGACTCGGACAAAGACGGAAAGGTCATCCACGTATGGAGTGGCGAGCATGACGGCAAGCCCAGCCGCTCTTTTGCGTTCGAGCGTCAATCAAACGGAACCTATATCATCCGAGACCGCACGGTCGAGAAAGAAACCGAGAAAAAAGACATTAAGTACCTGGCAATAGAATCGAACGGCGAAGACCAGGACAACAATAAGATCTGCCATAAGAGTAAGAGCATTCCGTGGGAGCTCGAACTTATCGGTTACGACATGAAAAAGAACGATGCCACGGTTAGCAGCCTCGACTGGATCACGTACAGCAGCTACGTCGATGGGCCATGTTGGATGAAATACGTCGACGACAACAAGTTCCTCGACGAGCTGAGCATCCCGGGCACGCACGATTCGAGCACTTGCAGTGTGGACAACGACACCGAGCCCCAATCCTCGCAAGTAAAATGCCAGCAGGATTACATTCCCACGCAGTTGCTCGAAGGCATTCGCTATTTTGATATCCGGCTCGGAAAGGGCGACAACCCCGGTATCGACCACGGGGATTACTACCTGCTCAAAAAAGACGCGTACTTTATGCATCTTTCCGATGTCATAGGCTACTTCAAAACGTTTTTGAACGAAAACCCGACAGAAGCGCTCATCATGCTTGTATCACGAGGCAACGACGAGGCTACCGACGAAAGTGTTACGACGGCTTTCGCCAAGGTTTTGGACGACAACCCCAAACTGTTCTATACGTCGAGCCGAATCCCCACGCTACACGAGGTGCGCGGAAAGATCGTTCTGCTGCGTCGATTTAGGCTCGCCGGCAACAGTGTAAGCGGCCACACGTGGGGCCTCGACCTTACCGAATGGGATGACAAGATCAAGGCTCACTCCGACAGCGCCACTATGTGTCTCGTCCAAGACGCGCGGGGCTTTGAAGCCGCGGGGGAAACAGGCGACAAAGAGCCCTATTGCACCAAGGTATACGCCCAGGACAAGTACAAACTCACGGGAACCGACAAGCTCAGCTGGGTCGATAATGCGCTGAAGGAAACGACCGGGCGCACGCGCAACGAGGTAGATGTCGAGGACGATAACGGGGCCAAGGAGAAAGTCCTGGAGCGTTGCTGGTCTATCAACTACACCAGCTGCACGGGCTTGTCGCACGGAGGCAATCCTTTTACCTCGGCACGAGTAGTCAACGAGCATCTGTATAAGAGCCCGTACATCAATCCCAGCGGCATCGAGGATACAAAGTCAGATTACCTCAAGCACATTGGCATCATCGCATCCGACTTTGTTGATGCGGCGCTGGCCCGGAGCATCTATCAGCGCAATTACGATACGGAGCACAAGCAGACGGCTTCGTACTATCTCCCGTACTATCTCCCGACCCGCATGCGCATGACGTACGGCGACTCGCTGAGCGATGCCTCATTCCAGGATGGCAAGACCGTTGGCGAGGGTCATTTCCGCCTTGCCGACAGCAGCAACGCGCTCAACGCGACAGCTTCGGGCCATGCGTTTGCCATTGAATACGTGGATGTCGACGCCCTGGGCAACGAGACCGTTACGGGGCTGCAGGGCTCTGTGCCCATCGATATCGATCCACGCGCGCTGACGCCCCATTTTGAGGGACTCGAAGGCCTTAAGGCCGGCGAAGACGTGCGCGCCAAGATTGCGGCATCACTCGAGGGCAAGCTCGAAACCGATGCCTGCACGGCCCAGCTCGAGTTTGTGCACGACGCGAACGGCGCTCCGGGCACAGCAATGGCCGAGGGCGAAACATTTGCCGCAGGAACGTACTGGGTGCGCGTGAACGGTCTCTTGGGCAACGCGGCGCAGAACTACACGCTCGCCAGCGACGGAGCCGCAAGCTTTACCGTAGCGGCCTCGGACAGTGCTGCCGGCAGCGGCACGGGTTCCAACGCAGGCAGCGCTGATAAGAACGGTAAGGGCAACAAGGGCAAGGGCTCGGGCGGAAAGCTCGCCGACACGGGCGACAGCTCTGGCGTTGCCGCCGGGCTCGCTGCCGCCGCCGTGGCGACAACGGTCGCCGGCGCGGCGATGCTTGCCAGTGACGGTGAAAACAACGAGGACGTTGTCGAATAGGCAAGCCGGCCTTTTAGACACATCGACTCAATCGGGGGCGCAGAACACCGTTCTGTGCCCCCGATTTTTACCTTGGCCCGAACGCCGCTATCGGCTACATCACCATGTTCAGCGCGTTAACAAACTCCTGGGCCTTCGCACGGCTGTTCAGGCTAAAGACGCAAGCGGTCAACAGACGATTGCGCAGAAAAACATCGCGGCCTTTGATTCTATTGACGCCCGTAATGTCCTTAAGATAAACAATCTCGGTGTGCTTGCCGCCAAAAGTGCCCTTCTTGAGTACCTCAATGCGGTTAGGGTAGATCTTGACGTCTTTATACCTACCCGAACCTTTGTCCTGGAATAGCAGCGTGTTGTTGTCCATACGCGTCACTCCCGTGGGGTTCGCTAAAACTGCCTCTATGGTCACATTTTAGTCGCCGCAAACCCTTTTCGCGGTCGTGCACGGAGCACCAAATCGTGTCCGCACGAGCAAATAAACTGATACCACAAGGAATATAAGCCGCTATCCAAGGACGGCGAAGTGAGACAAAGGGTTAGCAATAGCTAAGATTTAAGTCTAAACCCTTAGAAAGTGCTAATATATAGTTATTGAAAGAGGCTAAGATGCAGAGACGCGAATTGATTCGCATCCTCGAAGAAGCCGGCTTCATCTCGAAAGGAGGCACTAATCACGAGAAGTTCGTCAAAGGAGATAAACTCGTGCTCGTGAAACGCCACCGAGAGATTGAGAATCAAATTGCCAAAAGAATCCTAAGGCAGGCAGGACTTCGATAGCTCATCCTCATCACATTTCGCATCGCTTTTTAGAGGAGGTCTTACATGGTTTACGTATGGGAATTTGAGTTCTTTGATTCGGACGGCATGGTCGATGCCGTGCCATGTGGCTCGCTGGGCGGAGGAGGAACGTTTGGCTCCGACCTAAACGACGCTGTCGAAAGCGCCGCCGATTTTCTCGCATGTATGGTCGACGATCACCTTATGGGCGGCGTCGATCTTCCCGAGCCGGACTTTGGACACCAGCCACAACACGGCGGCAAGATTATCGCCGTGGCCGTCAGCCGCGAGCTCGGCGACATTCCCGCCGTCACCGCGGCGGACACCGCTCGCATGCTTGGCGTTAGCACGGCAAGGGTATCGCAGCTGATAAATGCTGGGCTGTTGGATTCTTGGAAGGACGGCACCAAGCGCATGGTATCCAAAGCCTCCATCGAGGCACGACTCGCCGACGCCCCAAAGGCAGGACGCCCGAAAGAGGTCTCTATTGTTGTATAAGGCGAAGATACTGCGCACTTTTATTCCACACGATGTTTTCAGCCTGGCTTAAACAAGTTCAATAGCAGAATACAAATCCAGCCATCGTGTCTAGTTACGAAAGGTTTTTTCCTTTTCTGCAGCAAACTCTTCCTCGGTAAGTACTCCACTATCACGCAGCGTTGCAAGTCTCTCAAGCCTTGCAACTACATCACCACTATCCGCCAGCGTCTCAATAGTCTGTGAAACCTGCGGATACTGCTCGAGTTCCTTCGATAGGGCATCGACTATCTCGGCAATATTCTTTGCATTTTTGCCCCCGTTTAATACGTTTGTCCTGACCTTAGATGATGAGTTGACAGTAACGCCAGATCCGCCTTCAACTGGAACAACCGAAATACTGATATTTTCACCCCAGGACCAAAGGCTCATACCAATCTCAGCTACAACTGTTCTTGTTGTGGGCGATGCGCTATCAACTTTTACTTTAGGCAGCTTTTCCATAGCTGCCTTCAAGGCATTAAACGTGTCGTCAGGAGAATACGGCACCTGAATCTGAAGCTGCTGATCCGCAAAACCCATAATCCGGCCTCCGCTTCTACAAGATTAAGACTATCGGCAATGTTAGCACGTTCCCAGCACTTTTAAATTCATCTAATGACCTTGTGATGCAGCCCGACACCCCAGCACTACTCCCCTACTTCCCAAATAGCGCATCCAGTAGGCCGCGGCGTTTGGGCTTTTCTTCTCGGTAGGAACCCTCGGCAACCGCTGCAACCTGGCGCGGCTGCTCGCCGCCTCCACGGCGCACGATCTGGTATAGGAACGGCGATTTAACGTATTTGACCTCGATGGGCGTGGCATGCACGGTGCTCTCACCGGACAGATGCAGGCTCGGATTGAGCGGCGCCACGACGTGCGTTTCGCGCTTGTCACTAAACACCACCGCGGCCGCGCGGCCCGTCTGTCCGTTTACGGCAATGCGCACCTGCTCGCCATCGCGGCTGTCCGTCGCCGGACGATCGACAAAGTAGACCGGCACCATCACCAGGCCATCCTTATGCTTGCGGGCCTTGCGCGCCCACATGCGAATGCTCTTTTTATTGAGCCCCAGTACGGCCTCGGCATCGTTGCCCGCAACGTCGAGCGCCAACTTATCAATGACCACCTGGTCCTTGGTAGATGCATCGACGGAGACGACGCGGAAGTCGCCTTCCTGCATGGCGGGATCGAACGGCCCGACCTTGGCAAAGTCCCACGGCTCCAAAATGCCCATGAGGCGAACATCCAGGTAGTTGGCCCTGGGATATGCCCAGTCGAGCACCTCGTAGTACACCAGGGTCTCCTTGCTCAGACCCTTGCCCGGGAAGGATGCCATCATGCGCAGGTCCGCCAGCGCCATGGGGAAATAGAAGAGCATCATGTCGTTTTGGATCGCGTCTTCTACGTCGTGCCCGGCAAAGGCCTCCGGGTACTGACGCACCAGCTGAAGTGCGTTGGCGCGTGCCTGCTGCGGCGATATCTCACAGGGGACGCCCTGTTCGGGAACGTATTCGGCGCCCACGCCCAAGGTCAGGCGCTTACTAAACGTACCGGGTTTGAGCAAGTCGGCAACGCCGATCTTGTTGCCGCAGGACGGGCACTCAAACACGCGTTGGGTCGACTCGCCCTCAAAGGACGCGCCGCAGAAGGGGCAGGGAATGCTCACGTGCGTCGCCTCTTGGAACACCTGCGCCGTTCCGCGATCTTCCCACAGCAGATGCTCGAGAACCGACTGATTGCGCCAGTGCGAATTGAAGAAATACCAGTCCGGGTCCTCTGGGCGCTCGAGCTGCGAGACGTGCGTGAGCTTGAGTAGCCCGTCAACCACCGTCAGCGGCGTATGACGGATACCCAGGGCGCTCTTGGGCTCCCCGGCATCCGCCTTCCACGGAATAACCGTTTCGCAATAGGCGCACTCAAAGCTGCGTTTAGCCTGATGAGAATACATGGGGCCGCCGCAGTTTTGGCATTTAATGGCAAACATCTCGTCCATGGAAACGTCCTCCTTTGCACAGGGCTGTCGACATTAAGTATGTCGAGCAAATCGGCACGTGCCCATACCCATGTGGCCCAAAATGGAGCACTCAGTCGAACTGGAAGGCGCAGTGAACTCGAACGCGCGCGGGCAGTCGCCCCCTCCGCCTCGCGCCCGTTAGCGCCGGCAGACCATTGCTGCATTTTCTGAGCATCGGCACACGTTGCGTCTGCGCGAGCTACACTATCCCCTTAATGAGAATGCGAGGAGATACGCCATGCTATTTCTAAATCGGCTGGTACATACGCTTGTTCCCGGCAGCGAAAGCGAGCCGGTCGATACCTCCTGCCGCACCAACGCGGGTTTTGCCGCAAGCCTCATCTGCATCGGCCTCAACATCACACTGTGCCTGGCCAAGGGCATAGCTGGTCTGCTCGCGGGCTCCGTCTCGCTTATCGCCGACGCCTTCAACAACCTTTCCGACGCCTCGAGCAACATCGTGAGTCTGCTCGGATTCCGCCTTGCCAGCCGCCCGGCCGACGAGGGGCACCCCTATGGCCACGGCCGTTACGAGTACCTGGCGGGGCTGTTTGTCGCCGTTCTCGTTTGCGCCGTCGGCATCAACCTGATCCTGGAGTCGGTCACCAAGATCATCAAGCCCTCCCCCACCGCGTATTCGGCGCTCTCCATGGCAGCCCTTGTCCTGTCCATGCTCGTCAAGTTTTGGATGGCGGCGTTCAACCGCACGCTGGGCAACCGCATCGATTCCGAGACGCTTATCGCCACGGCGCAGGATTCCAAAAACGACGTCATTGCCTCGGCCTCGGTCCTGGCCGCAGCGCTTATTTCGCAGACGACCGGCTTTGACCTCGATGGCTGGGCAGGCCTGGGCGTGGGCGTCTTCATCTGCATCAGCGGCATGGGCCTGGTGCGCGACGCCATCAGCCCGCTGTTGGGGCAAGCGCCCGACCCCAAGCTCGTCCAGGCAATCCGCGATAAGATCATGTCGTACCCCCAGGTCTTGGGCACGCACGACCTCATGGTGCACGACTACGGCCCCGGCCGCCAGTTTGCCAGCGCACACGTGGAAATGCCCGGCGAGGGCGATGCCTTTGAGCACCACGAGATCCTAGACACCATCGAGCACGATATCAAACGGCAGATGGGCATCGGTATCACGCTACACTGCGACCCCATCGCCACCACCGGCGACGACCTGCGTGGCTGGATCAAGCGCGGCGTCATGCAGATCGACCCCGCGCTTTCCATCCACGACCTGCACGAGCACGACGGGTTCGTTTCGTTTGACCTGGTGCGTCCCGACGGCTTTGACATATCCGACGAGGAGCTGCTGGAGCTCGTCACGCGCATCGTGCACGAGCGCCGGCCCGATGTCTCGTGCGTCGTCACATTTGACTCGGGCTTTAGCTCGCCCGACCGTCCGGCCGAGCAGCTGTAATCGACAGCAAAACGGGACGCAGGACCGCCGACCAACGCGCCTACGCGCCCGGTCACGCAATCCTGCGCCCCGTTTTGTTTGCACTGCTAAGGCTCTAGCCGCCCGACCGTTAGTTCCCCTGCGCGCCCGAAATACCGTTTTGCAGGGCATCCCAGGCGTTCGTTGCCATATCGCCCAGGTTCTGTGCAGTATCGCCGAGATTCTGAGCCGTGTCGCCCAACTGCTGGGCCTTATCTCCCAGCTCCTGCGCCTTGCTGCTCAGGTCCTCCAGCGTGTTGGAGCTCGAGCTGTCCGCGCCGCCCTGGTCGCCGGACGCGTTGCCCGACGAACCGCCCTTGCGCGTGAGCTGAATCTCAAGGTTACCGTTGTCGCTATAGTAGGCAGACGTCACGACCCAGTTGGCATCGACGACGGGCGTCGAGCCGTCGTCGGTCAGGATCACGGCGTTCGAAAGATCGGCCCCGCGCGACTTGAGGAGCTTCTTGGCGTTGGACCAGTACTGACCCGGGATATCGCTCAGGTCGACGGTGCCGGACTGGGCAGTCTCGGTCTGCCCGGCCGTGGTATCAGTCGTGGCGCCCCGCTTGTTGAGCATGCCCGACACGATGGCAAACACAACCGACAAGGCAAAGAAGATCGCCAGCACGATCAGGATTTTCTTGATCACGCCCGACGAACGCGAAGGCTTCTTCTCCTCGTCCTCGCCATACTGAGGGATGGACTTGGGATACTCACGATACGGCTCACGCGCATATCGGTCGCGCGACTCGTAGCGCGGCTGTGCCGTGCGCGGCATATATGTCGTCTGCTGAGGTTGCGGAATGGGATTTTGCAGCAAGTCATCATAAGGGTCTGCCGCCGCGTTGCCGTAGGGGCTCTGCGACGAGGCACCATACGGGTCCTGCGCTGCGTTTCCGTAATTCACAACGCGCGTGGGATCGGCCGACGCCTGGGTCACATCGGGCGAGGCGTATCGGGCGTCCGGCACGACG
>CABSDO010000035.1 GCA_902476475.1 uncultured Collinsella sp.
GATAGGA
This sequence comes from uncultured Collinsella sp., assembly GCA_902476475.1. Classification (GTDB taxonomy): domain Bacteria; phylum Actinomycetota; class Coriobacteriia; order Coriobacteriales; family Coriobacteriaceae; genus Collinsella. The sequence continues at coordinate 8 of CABSDO010000035.1, forward strand.
GCTTTTCCGACATGGCAGACATCGCATTCGAGAAGGACCTCTCCGTCACCGAGACCGGTATCGAGGGCCTCAAGGTCGTCGACCTCGCCGTCCACGGCGACTCGCGCGGCTGGTTCAAGGAGAACTGGCAGCGCGCCAAGATGACCGCTCTCGGCATCCCCGACCTCCGCGTCGTCCAGAACAACGTCTCCTACAACGACAGCCGCGGCGTCACCCGCGGCATCCACGCCGAGCCCTGGGACAAGTTCATCTCCGTCGCCCGCGGCTCGGTCTTCGGCGCCTGGGTGGACCTGCGCGAGGGCAGCGCCACCTACGGGAAGGTCTTCACCTGCACGCTCGACCCGTCCAGGGCCATCTACGTCCCGCGCGGCGTGGGCAACTCCTTCCAGGCGCTGGAGGACGGCACCGCCTACACCTACCTGGTGGACGCCCACTGGTCGCTGGAGCTCAAGAAGACCTACACCTTCGTGAACCTCGCCGACCCCGAGCTCGCCATCGAGTGGCCGATCCCGCTGGACCAGGCCACCGTCTCCGAGGCCGACCTGAACCACCCGTACCTCAAGGACGTCGTCCCGATGGCGCCCAGGCGCACCCTGGTCACCGGCTGCAACGGCCAGCTGGGCCACGCGGTGCGCGCGCTCGCCGAGGAGCGCGGCGTGGCCAGCACCTTCGACTTCTGCGACATCGACACCTTCGACATGTCCGACCCGGACGCCTACTCCGAATACGACTGGTCGCTCTACGGCACCGTCATCAACTGCGGCGCCTACACCGCGGTGGACAGGGCCGAGACCCCCGAGGGCCGTGTGGCCGCCTGGAAGGCCAACGCGACCGGTCCCGCCCTGCTCGCCCACACCTGCGCCGAGCACGGCATCACGCTCGTCCACGTGTCCTCCGACTACGTCTTCGACGGCACCGCCGAGGTCCACACCGAGGAGGAGCCCTTCAGCCCGCTGTCCGTCTACGGCCAGACCAAGGCCGCCGGCGACATCGCCGTGGCCGGGTGCCCGCGCCACTACATCATGCGCAGCTCCTGGGTCATCGGCGAGGGCCACAACTTCGTGAAGACCATGAAGGGCCTGTCCGACCGCGTCGCCGACCCGGACGACAAGCTCGAGCGGATCACCGTGGTCGACGACCAGCTGGGCCGCCTGACCTTCACACGCGACATGGCGCAGGCCATCTTCCATGTGCTGGGGACGCACGCCCCCTACGGCACCTATAACTGCACGGGCTCGGGCGCCGTGAAGAGCTGGGCCGACATCGCCCGCGCCGTCTTCGAGGCCGCCAACGGCAACGGGGACAAGGTCGTACCGGTCAGCACCGCCGACTACTACGCAAGCGCCGAGGGCCCCATCGCCCCGCGCCCGGTCCATTCCGCGCTCGACCTTTCCAAGCTCGAGTCCGTCGGCTTTCACATGCCCGACTGGGAGGAAGAGCTGGGGGAGTACCTCAAGACGCTCTAGCCGCTATTCAAATTCCGAAAGAAAAGCCGCCGCTTGTTAACGGCGGCTTTTCTTATGCCTGGTGTGTAGCCCCGCTGCAATTAGAGCGGCAGCGGTAGCCAGACTTATCGCAAGTCCTGCAAGGGCGCCCGGAGTCTTATAGGTCATTACGATTTTATTCGTGCCCTTCTGCACACTCAGGCACGACATGCCCTTATCGGCAGCGGGCATTAGTTCTGCGGCGGCTCCGTTAATCGTTACGCTCCAGCCGTCATCGTATGGGACGCTCAGCAGCAAGTTGCCGTCATTCTCGGCGGTATACTCGCCCTCGATCTTGCCGTCTTCGAAAACCGTCGGAACAAACTCGCTCGTCTTAAGCTCGTCGATAATCTGCCTAAAGACTTCCAGATTGAGCGCGTAAAAGACCGGCTCATTGTCCTGTGGCATATCGGTATAGCCCTCTGCGACCTCCAACGATACCGTATGCGAGCTTGGACCATCCGATGCATCTGCAATCTGACGGATATTGTTGTCGAATCGCCAGGCTTCGTTATTAATCGTTCGTTGGTCAATAGTGAGGGCGACGGGCCAATAGCTGCCGGCATTCGCATCTTAATTGATGTAGAGGTAGCCGATTGACCCTGCCGGCACGGTGACGCTCCACTGCTTTGCGTCCTGGCTGTCCGCCGTTTTCGCGGCGTCAATCTCGGTATAGAGCTCAACCTTGTGGCCGAGGATTTTGCTATACAGGTTGTTTTGCTTCTCGAAGGGATTCTCGCCCTCCAACGTGCAGTTTTGAATGTCTTTAGAGGCCGCGATACCAAGGCTGAGCGCATAGGGGTTCTCGTACACGGCGCTTGCTGCGTCGCTTGGTTCTGGTATTGCCACGTATCTTGCGGGCGATTGCTCGACGATGGCGTACTTGACCCCCAGCAGCGAGTCGACAGCCAGAATCGGCTCGGCATAGCGGGTCGAAAACTCGCCCACGCTGCTGTATCCAAGGGAGTTGAGCAGCGCGATGGCCTGCGGGTTGTTGGCAGACGAATACGAAGACAGCTGGTTGTACCCGAGCGCCAAGCCTTCGTTGAGTGCGGCGCTATCGACGCGTGTGGTCGTGCGATCGATTCGATAGAACGGCGTTGGGTCGTTGTCCTGAATCGCCTTGACAGTGCTTGTTGCGGTGGCGACGTAGGCACTGTTATTGTCCTCGGAATAGCCTACGTAGAGCTGGTTCCACATGCTATGGGCGTTGGCGAACAGCTCAATGGTCGTGAGTGCCAAGAGGGGCAGGATGACTGCCGGACGAGATGCTCGGCACAATTTGGGGTGATCCTTGAGCGCCTGCAGCGCATAGCCCGCTGCCCACAGCGCAAAGAAGCTCAGCAAGAAAGCCGTGCGCGAATAGAAACCGTTGGGCACGCGCATGCCGCACCAGATGTACTCGAGCGGACTCAAAACGGAGCTTGCGACCAGGATTATCGTGACGACGAGCGTTGCGATGCGCGTCTTGATCGAAACGGCGCGGTTAAACAGTAGGCTCACCGCGAGCAGCATCACGATCACGCCGCAATAGAACTGCGGTGTACTATCGTTGTTCGCCCACATGCCGGGGAGAAAGCCCCTGATGAGCGATTTGAGGTTGGTTTTAAGCAGCGGCCCGAGGGCCAGGACGGGGCCACCCTTGGACATGGCAAGGACGGTCGGCAAAAAGGTCCAGGCGGACAGAAGCAACCCGAGCACGATGGCGCCTGCGAATCGAAGCGCTCGGTCGAGCATGAGCTTCCAGCTAAAGCTCTGCTCGGCAACGTAATCGACAAATTCGACCAGTACAAAGATGCAGAGGAACAGAATGCTGATATAGGCCGTGTACCAGCAGAACATGACGTTCAGTGCCGTGGCGATGACAAGGCGCGCCATGCGCTGCTCGCGGATGAGCTCGTAGCAACCGTAGGCGCAAACAGGAAGCAGGATCAGGCAGTCGATCCAGAGCGGGTTGCGCAGGTTGCTGACGGTCCAGCTGCAAAACGTGAATGAAGCGGAAAGGAGGAATGCCGCGGGCTTGGATAAGCCAAAGCGCTTTTGCACATACCAAGCGCTGCTGATGTGGATGCATCCGAGCTTGAGCGCGGTGATAACAAATACAAAGAGCGTCAGCTTGTCCTGAGGAAATAACACGCAGAGCAGGTTGAAGGGGCTCGCGAGGTAGTAGCTATAGAGGCCCCAGGTGTTCATGCCGAGTCCCTGTGAGAATGAGTAGCGAAGGTTCGCCTCGCCTAAAAGGACGCGGCGAAACCACGCAAAGAAGTCGATGTATTGGTACTTGAGGTCGTTGGTGAGAAACGAATTGTCGCCAAAGGGATAGACATGCCCTGCTATGGCGAGCGCGACAAAGAGCGCGATGGAAAACGTGAAGCAGGCAGCGTAGAACGCAACGTTCTTGAGCGTGCTGTTATTGGACCGTGTCATCAGAATCCTCGTTGGACTCGCGAACGATATAGATGGGGCGTCGATTGGTCTCCAGATAGGCCTTTGCCAGGTATTCGCCGATAATTCCCAAGCACAGAAGCTGCATGCCGCCAAACAGCGTAATGAGGCAGGCGAGTGAGGGCCATCCGCCTACGGGGTCACCCCAGACAAGCGTTTTGACCAGGATAACGATAAATCCCAGGATGGCGATGAGGCAGAAGACGATACCCGTGAGGGCGGCAAGGGAGAGTGGCGCCGTAGAGAACGCGACGATGCCGTCGATGGAATAGAGGAGCAACGACCAAAAGCTCCACTTGGTTTCGCCGGCAACGCGGTTGACGTTTACGTAAGGGAGCCACTTGGTTTTAAAGCCGACCCAGCCGTAAATGCCCTTAGAGAATCGATTGTATTCGCCCATAGAAATGATGGCGTTGACCATGGGTCGCTTCATGAGCCTAAAATCGCGTGCTCCGTCGACGATGTCGGCCTTGGAAATGCGGTTGATGATTTTGTAGAACATGCGGGCGCAGAACGACCTGATGGGAGGCTCGCCTTCGCGGGTGGTCCTGCGCGTGGCGACGTTGTCGTAGTCTTCGGTTTGCAGGATCTCGTACATTTGCGGCAGGAGCGAGGGCGGGTCCTGCATGTCGGCATCCATGGTGGCAACATAGTCGCCCTTTGCATGCCGGAGTCCGGCAAACAGCGCCGCCTCTTTACCAAAGTTGCGCGAGAAAGAGTACCAATGAATGGTATATGGATGCGATGCCGCGGACTCGGCTTTCATGACGGTGAGCGTTGCGTCTGCCGAGCCATCGTCGACGAGGACTGCTTCGAATGAAATATCAGGATGCGTTTGCGTCATGGCGTGGACGACGCCGTCGAGCTCTTTGAGAAAGATCGGAAGCGATTCCTGCTCGTTGTAGCACGGAACGACGATGGAGATGAGCGGCATGGCGATTTACCTCTCGTCCGTTTTGTCGCTGCGATAGTCATCGAAAGCGTATTTGCTGTACACGTTGACTTCCCACTGCTTTTTTTCGACCTTTGCTACGGAGTCGAGGATGAATCCGGTAGCGAGGCTCAGACCGCACAGGAACATAAACGAGGCGGCGAGCATGGCGGTGGGGAAGCGCGGGACGAGGCCGGTCTGGAAATACTCGACAACGATGGGCATGCCCAAGGCGAGGCCGATCACCGCAAACAGAAGCGCGACGAGGCTGAAGAACTTCAGCGGGCGGTAGTCCTTGAACAGCGTGCCGATCATCGCAACGACTTTAATGCCGTCGCTCACGGTATTGAGCTTGGACTCGGAACCTTCCGGACGGTCGCGGTACTCGATGGGCACATCTTTGATGCGCCAGCGGTGGTCGACAGCGTGAATCGAGAGCTCGGTTTCGATCTGAAAGCCCTCGGAAAGCACGGGGAAGGTTTTAACGAACGGGCGACTCATGGCGCGGTAGCCGGTCATGACGTCATCGAAGCTGTAGCCATAGATCCACTTGATCATGGCACGTACCAGGTTGTTGCCAAAGCCGTGGAAGGCACGTTTGTTCTCCTCGGCATAGGTGCCGTTGGAAAGACGGTCGCCCACGGTCATGTCGGCCGTGCCGTTGAGGATGGGCTCGCAGAGGGCTTTGGCCGCCTCGGCGGGGTAGGTGTCATCGCCGTCGACCATCAGGTAGCAATCAGCTTCGATATCGCGAAACATCTGGCGGCAGACGTTGCCCTTTCCCTGACGCGGCTCAAAGCGAACCGTCGCGCCATGCTCTGCTGCGATGCGGGAAGTCTCGTCCGACGAGTTATTGTCATAGACATAGACCGTCGCCTGCGGAAGCTCGCGGTGAAAGTCGTCGACGACTTTGCCGATTGTGAGGGCCTCGTTGTAACAGGGGATGATGACGGCAATGGATTCAGAATTCACTCAATGCTCCTTTGGAATTAAATCCTTGAAAGTATAGCCCTTTGCGCCTGGCATCCTAAGATGTGGGTTAGTTCTCCAGTTTTGTTGCGCGAATCGTTTGTCTGCCTGTCGGGTCTATACTGTTCGGTTGTCAACGATTACGAGTAAGGGAGTTGCATCCGTGTCGGATCAGACAAAGCAACAAGAAACTCGCAGTCTGCCTGCGACGTTTGCTAAGAACGAATTTGAGAAGGACGCGTTTATCCTTCGTCAGCTGGTTACTAAGGATTTTAAGATCAAGTATCGCCGTAGTGTTCTGGGCGTCGCATGGTCGGTGCTCAACCCGTTGCTGATGATGATCGTCATGGCCATTGTGTTCTCGACGATTTTTGCCCAGGGTCGCAACGGCTCCATTACGCCCGAGATGTACCCGCTGTACTTGATCGTCGGTAACGTCACCTTTGCCGTAATGTCCGAGTCTACGAACCAGGCGCTGACGTCGATCGTGGGTGCGGCTCCGCTGCTCAAGAAGGTCAAGGTGCACCGCTGGGTCTTCCCGGTACAGAAGGTGCTCTTCTCGCTGGTCAACTTTGCCTTTTCGCTGGTCGCCGTTGCCATCGTTATGCTTTGGTTCCGCGTCATGCCTTCTTGGCACCTCATTCTGCTGCCTGTTTGCCTGTTCTTGCTTATGTGCTTCTGCATGGGCCTGGGCATGATGCTCTCGGCGCTCACCGTCTTTTTCCGCGACGTTATGCACCTGTGGAGCGTCGTCATTACGGCGTGGACCTATATCACGCCCATCTTCTGGACGACCGACTTCGTTGCGCAAATGCCCCATATCGTGCGCATCCTGGTCTATGCAAACCCCATGTACAATTACCTGCAGTTTATGCGTGACATCTTCCTGTTCCAGACCACGCCCTCGTTCTTGACGCTTGGTATGTGCGTCGCTTGGGCGGTTCTTGCGCTTGCTATTGGCTACACCGTGTTCCATAAGTCCGAGCGCAAGTTCATCCTCTACATCTAAGGAGTGCTGTGATGACTGAATCTGTTGTTGATTACAGCGAGCAGCCTCTGGCTGTCGAGGTCGACGACGTCACCATGATCTTTAACATGGCGTCCGAGTCGCTGACCAACCTCAAGGAGTATTTCATTAAGCTTGCCAAGCACGAGCTGTTCTTTGAGGAGTTTAGGGCGCTTAAGCACATCTCGTTCGATATTCATCGCGGCGAAGTTGTCGGTCTGGTTGGCACCAATGGCTCCGGCAAGTCTACGATGCTCAAGATTATCGCTGGCGTGCTTGAGCCTAGCGAGGGCAGCGTTAAGGTGCACGGTAACATCGCGCCGCTGATTGAGCTTGGTGCCGGCTTTGACCCCGAGCTGACCGCCCGCGAGAACATCTATCTGAACGGTGCCCTGCTCGGCTACACCAAGGAGTTCATCGACGCCAACTTTGACGGCATTATCGAGTTCGCTGAGCTGCAGAACTTTGTCGACATGCCGCTTAAGAACTTCTCCTCGGGCATGGTGGCGCGTATTGCCTTTGCAATCGCGACGATCACCGAGCCCGATATTCTGATCGTTGACGAGACGCTGTCCGTCGGCGATGTGTTCTTCCAGCAAAAGTGCGAGGCGCGTATTCAGCACTTTATCCAGAGCGGCGACGTGACGGTTCTGTTCGTTTCGCACTCCATGGAGCAGGTTGAGCGCATCTGCCAGCGCGCCGTTTGGATTGAGAAGGGCGACCTTCGCATGGACGGCCCGGTTGATGAGGTCTGCAAGGCGTACCGCGAGCAGTTCAACTAGGTTATAATTACTAGCGCCTGGCACGCGTGCGCGTGCTTGGGCGTGCGGTTATTTGCTCCATTAGCTCAGTTGGATAGAGCAGGGGACTTCTAATCCCAAGGTCGACGGTTCGAATCCGCCATGGAGCACCATCGTTTATTAAGCCCGGACCGCTTGGTGGTCCGGGCTTTTTTCGTCTTGTGTGCTGCGGTTTTGAAGGGTGTGCTATGGGGACCAAAAGGCTCGACTGGATAGATATTGCAAAGGGGATTGCAATTATTCTGGTCATTGTGGGGCACACCGTCCCAAATCCTTCTCCTTTGCGGCATGCCATCTTCTCGTTTCACATGCCGGTGTTCTTTATTCTTGCTGGATATACGTTTAGGCCTAAGCCGTGGCGCGAGCTGCTGAGTGGTTCGGTGTCGCGTCTGCTGGTGCCGTATGTGATTCTTGCACTGGCCTGGCAAGTGCCGTCGTTCTTGATGATCGGGGTTCCTTTGACGGGCGGTGTGCTTACGGGTGGACTTGAAACGCTCGTGTTTGCTTCGGGCGTTGACGTGCCTGGGCTTGGCATTGCCGCTGTTGGCATGGCGTGGTTTTTGGCGGCACTGTTTACGTCGCGCCTTCTGTTTAATGCGCTGGTGCGGCTGTTTGATGGGCGCGAAGTTGGGGTTGTTTGGCAGGGCATTGTCTGTGCTGCGATAGCTTTCTGCGGCCTGAACGTGTCTCGCTTTTTGGGTATCTACCTGCCGCTTGATCTTGATCTAAGCTGCTATATTGTGCTGCTGATGTGGGTTGGCTATACGGCCCGCCAAAGGGGGCTGGAGCCGAGCGTGAGCAAGCCTCTTCTGTTTATTGGAGCCGGTGTCGCTTGGCTTGTCCTTGCCGCGCTGAGCGGGCTTGAGCTTTCGAGCCGTCGTGTGGATGGGTTTGTGGTTGCGACGGTTGCCGCTCTTGCCGGTAGCTACTGTGTGTGCTGGGTTTCCATGGCGCTTGAGAAACTGAAGGACGTGCCGGTTTTGGGGGCTTTTGAGCGAGGACTCGTGTTTTGCGGACAAGCCAGTCTGGCGATCTTTGCGATCCACGCGGTCGATTGGTTTATTCCCAGGCAGACGATGCCCCTGTTGATGACGCTGCCAGCATCGTGGCTCTTCGCATCAATCATACGCTGCGCCTGCGATATCGGCTTGGCATACGTAATCAAAAAGGCGTAATTTGTAGCGGGGTCGACCAAGCTGATCGTCCCCGCTGTTTTGTGGACATTTTAGTGTCAGGGTTAGAACTGGGCGCCTTCAGTCTCTGCTGAAGCTCCGTTTGTTCGTTGCCTATTTAACTTAGATAGAACTGGGGTTCAAACCAGTTCTCGAACGAATATGAATTGCCTTCTTCCGTCCATGTGTCGTCATTAATAAAGAATTTGAGATCATCGTCGCCACAGATATCCTCGGGCCATTCATCCCAACCTAAGTCCCGTGGATAGCCGTCTTCATCGAGATCGGTTTCATCGGTTTCCCAGTCGGAAACGAGTTCGAATGACGCATCTCGGATAAGCCTTACAAGCAGTTCTTGTGCAACGGTGTGGGCCATTATGTCTTGTCCGTGTTTTGCTCGCATACGATAACTAATCAGATCTGCTCGAAGTTTGAATAGAAAGTCATAGTTGTACTGCATCAGATATTGAGGTGGGAGCAAATCAATCATCCAGCTATCGGGGAGTTGTCCTACATGAGTCCCTTTTGGAAGATGAGAGAGGTCCTCAAGATCCTTATTGATATAGTCAAGCAAAATATCGGTTCCAAAGGCGAAGGACGCTGCGCCCTTATAGCCATATTCATCTTTTAAGAATTGGGACCAGGCGGCATGACTCGAATCAATCGCCAAGGATTCTTTTGTCGTGGCCTCATTTATAGTTTCTGCGGCTGAATCATCGGGGAAGTTCTTCCATTTGAGTACCTTGCACACGGCTGTTGCCTTATCGCTTCGAATGGATTGGCCGCTCTCGTACTTACCCCATGTTTTTGCCCCGATTCCGGCTCTGGAAGCTGCTTCTTCGATGCTAAGGCCCAGTTCTGCTCTCCTTGCTTTGATTTGGTTTGCTAAATCTTCGCTAACTTGAATTGTCTTAGGTGGCATCTCTATTCCTTTCCAACCGGAATGTATAAGATACCTACCATATTAATACTAATAGTCCGTCTGTAAAGCCGGTATGTTGCCTGTTTGTGCTTGATGGAGTTTGTCTATTAAAAAAATCGGACGCCCGCAAGGCATTTGCTGTGGGCGTCCGATATTCGAACAGGGGTCTATTTGCATGATTTAGCCTGGGGCTGCCTATTTCATCCTCAGACAGTCTGGTAAGACTTTCGATACTGCACTCATTGCCTGTGGCTTTAGGTACTGCTCGTTAAGTCGTGCCTTTTTGTAAGCGTAGCGGGTATCTGCTGAGTATTTGACCAGCACATCCGTAAAGAATCGTTCCCAGCTTAAATAATCGCGGCTTTCGATATAACTCGAGGGATCCTCAAGGATTTTGGGAATGTCGCTACTGGGGATGAGCCCGGAGCGTAGGAGTGTCCACTCGAATGACTCCGGGAGGAACAAGCGAACATTCTTGTAAACGCGCTGCCCCAATGTCTTTTCGATATAAGGACCGAATGCTGCTCCGTCTCCAATGGCAAGGATGTTTTGCTCGGGACATTCGTGAATCGTTCGTTTTAGATTCGCTACGCCGGTGGCGGTATAGCAGGGGATCCCCAGCCGGTTGCAAAGGGCGCTGTAGAATTGATACCCAGACTTGCTATCCTCGACAATCACGGCGTCGGGATTGTCGAATCCTACGTTAAGGTCCTGGTAGAGCATGCTTGCCGTGTGATCATATATTGGCTTGGTCACCGAGTAAAAACGCTTGTCGCTTTTGCGTCCGTTGATTACCTTGCTCGTCGTGTTGACCAGTTTTAGGATCTCGTCGACGCTGTACGGGAGTTCGTTGGCGTCGCGACGAGATATCAGAACAAAATAGTTGGACGATCCGTTAACAGCCTTGGCGAAATCTTTTGAGTAGATAAACTCGTTACCTTCATCCAAAAAGACAATCGAATCTTCAATAATCGAAAGCTCGCGCTCCCAACGCCTACCGGAAAGCGTTTCGCAGGGTACGTCGCAGCTAAGCTTGACGCCGCTTTCTTGTCCTCGATCGTTGTAGTCGCGAATCATCGAGATAAGTGTCGTCTTGCCCGTGCCGCTGTTGCCGCGGATGAAGGAAATGTTGCGTTTAAAGGTGAGCGTGTACTTTACTTTTGCGCGCTCGACGACAACGGTATGCGTTCCCTTCATTACTCATCAACATCCAAAAAGTCATTCGTGGCGCCGACAAACTCCTGCATGTTTCTGACGATACGGCCATCGTTTTCAATGCGGATTTTAAAGCTTTTCCAGGGGAATTTCATGATGTGGTATAAGGTCACCAGCACATCCTGCTCTTTGCCGATCTTGAGTAGCCAGCGGGCACAGTTGTCTCCGCAGGTGGATGCGTTGAACACCATATTTGGGAGATTGCGCACCAGCAGCAGCGTCTTAACGCCGCCGGACAGTTCGAGTGGGGTGATCGAGCCCAGCTGTCTGCTTACGATGTTGTGGGGACCGATGAGCTCTGATCCGTCCACGCTTTTAATAATCTGTGCGGTCATAGGGTCTTCGAACCATGAGTCCAAGTATGAGTTCCTAAAATAGGTTTCGGTATCGTAGATGGAACCGGGGTAATCCCCCAGATGGATGCTTAACATGCGCGTCTCCAGACGTTGTGTGACTGCAATGATTATATGCCAGTAATAAAGTGCCGCCAGTAGCGAGGTTGCTGCTGGCGGCGCTGGCATTATTTGCGTGTGAATCGCGTTGATGGATTTGCTCGCGAGGCTACTTTTCGAGATACTCCCTCAGCAGCTCCAACGCGTGTGCGTAGCCTTGGAGGCCTTCGCCGGTGATGGTGGCGAAGCAGGCTAGGCGTGCGTAGCTCACCTGGCGGAAGTCCTCGCGGGTCTCGACGGCGCTAATGTGGACTTCGACGGCGGGGATGGCGACGGCCTTGAGGGCGTCCAAGATGGCCACGCTCGTGTGCGTATAGGCGGCCGGGTTAATGACGATGCCGTCGACCTTGCCGTAAGCCCCCTGAATCTTGTCGACGATGTCGCCCTCGTGGTTGGACTGGAAGACCTCAACTTCGTCAAAGCCCTGTGCGGCGCCGGCCTCCTTGCAGATCTGGACCAGACGGTCGTAGTTGTCGCTGCCGTAGATGCCCGGCTCGCGAATGCCGAGCATGTTGAGGTTGGGGCCGTTGATGACGAGTGCTTTCATGGTTGCTTCCTTTGCGGTCGGGCGGAGTTGAATAGAAAACCACCACAAAGGTGCCTGTCCCCTTTGTGGTGGTTTTTGGTTAGAGGGTGTAGAGGAGGGCTTGGGCGGTGTTGGCGGCGCAATCGCGTGAGTCGATGATGTGGTCGGCCCAGGCACGGTAGCGCGGCATGCGCTGTTCGGCCAGCTTGTCGATGCCGTCGCGGGCGGTGATGGGACGACCCTTGTGGGCGAGCTCGTCGAGCTTGCGGTTGAGCATTACGATCAGGCTGTTCTGGTGCAGCAGCGGATAGTTCTCGTCGCGCGTGACGACGCCACCGCCCGTGGAGAGCACCAGACCGCTTCGCTTGGAAATGTCGGCCAAGGCAGCCGTCTCCTGCTCGCGGAAGGCCGGCTCGCCGCGCTCGACGATAAAGTCGGCGCAGGGCATGCCCAGTCGCTCCTCGAGAGCACGGTCAAGGTCGATATGCTCGCGGCCCGTGAGCTGTGCCACCTGCTCACCCACGCGGGTCTTGCCCGAGCCCGGCATGCCGATCAGCGCGATGTTCTGCTCATGGCGGGACAGGCGCTCCGTCACGTCCAGAATGCGCTCGCGCGGGGTGACCTGGCCGGTATAGCGCTCAACTGCCTGCGCTGCCTGGGCAACGAGCATCAGCAGACCGCCGATGCAGGGGATACCGCGGCACTCGGCCTCGAGCATGATTCCCGTGCGGGCGGGGTTGTAGACAATGTCGATGATGCCTTCGAGCGCGTCGAGACCCTCGAGCGTGCAGGGCGCATCGGGACAGTGGGGGAACATGCCGGCGGGCGTGCAGTTGACGAGCAGCGCCGCGTCGGACTGCTGGGCGATGTTGTCGTAGTTGACCTCGCTCGTGCGACCCACAGGTACGACGATGGCGCCCATGTCTCCCAGCACCATACTTGCTGTGGTGCCCGCGCCGCCGGTGGCTCCGAGCACGAGAGCCTTCTTGCCGGCGACCTCAACCCCCAGCTCCTCGACAAGGCACTGAAAACCGAAGTAGTCAGTATTGTCGCCGCGCAGGCGGCCATCGGGCAGGCGTGTGATGGTGTTGACGTTGCCCATGCGCTCGGCGAGCGGGCTCAGCTCGTCCAGGTATTCTATGACGGCGCGTTTGTAGGGGATGGTCACGTTGGTGCCTTCCCATTCGTTACCCGTCATAAAGGCCGCGAGGTCCTCGGGCTCGCGCTCAAAACGCACGTACTCAAGCCCCGCCAGCTCCTTGTAGATGGTCGGGGTGTAGCTGTGGCCCAGTACACGGCCCAGTACGCCGTAGGGGCGGGTTGCGGCGGTATCGGTCATCTAGAGCACCTCCGTGTAGCTGCCAAAGTAGGTGAAGCTCTCGCACACGTCGTCGATGGAATCGAGCAGGTCGTCGAGGGCCTTGCTGCCAAAGGGGCAGTCCAGATCAAAGTAGAACATAAACTCAAAGTCGCGGCCGGGGATGGGGCGGCTCTCGAGCTTGATGAGGTTGATGTTGAGTGCGTAGAAGCGCTCGAGCACGCGATAGAGGGCGCCCGGCTCGTTGACCGTGGTGATCATGAGCGAGGTACGATTAGCGCCGGGGTAGACGCGCGGCCCGCGGCTAATGACGACAAAGCGCGTGTAGTTGTTGTCCGAGTCCTGAATGTTGGGCTCCAGCACCTCCAGGCTATAGAGTGCCGCGCAGCTGCGCGATGCGATGGCGGCAACATCGGTGCGCTCGGAGCTGGCGACCATCTCGGCCGACATGGCCGTGTTGGGGTACTTGGTGGCGTGCAGGCCGTGGGCCTCGATAAAGCCGGCGCACTGGGCAATGGCTTGGCCGTGGCTGGAGACCTCGCGCACGTCGGCGAGCTTGGTACCGGGCTTGACGAGCAGGTTGTGATCGATCTTGAGGCGCAGCGAACGCACGATATAGAAGTCGAACTGGGCGAGCAGGTCGTAGACGGCGTTGACTGAGCCGGCGGTGGAGTTCTCGATGGGCAGCACGCCAAACTCGCAGAAGCCGTCGCGCACAGCGCGCATAACGCCTTCGAAGGTCTCGAAAAACGCGATGTCGGGCACGTCGAAAAGTTTGCACGCGGCGATCTGGCTATAGGCACCTTCCACGCCCTGGCAAGCGACGGTGGCAGTTTGAGGGAAGGGCGTGTCGGAGGCTGCAGCCGTGGCGTGTGCCTTTTGCGAGACGGTGATGCCCTTGAGCTCGTTGATGTAGCGCTGCTGCTCGGCCTTGCTCATGCTCATGAGGAGACGGAACAGGGCGATGGTCTGTGCCTCGTAGCGCTCGGGCGCGCGGCTGGCGAGGTTGTTGAGCTTGGAGCGCTCGCGGGCGGGGTCGAAGACGGCCTTGCCCATCTCGATTTTTGACTTGGCGACCTCGGTGGCAATGTCCATGCGCTCGACAAAGCTGTTGAGGAGCGTGGTGTCGATGCCATCGATGGTCTGGCGAATGTCAGCAAGGTCCATAGGGACCCCTTTCGTGAATGGTTGCCTGGGGTAGTTAATTTGGGACGGGGCTTTTTTAGCTACCCTTTGACTGTCGACGAATCGATGGGTGCCAGGGCAAATATCAACTGGCATATTGGGGTAGCTAAAATAGCCCCGTCCCAAATTAACTACCCTTGGGGTGGGTGGACTAAAGCTGTCCGGCGTCCTCTAGGAGGGCGTCCCAAATGGCGAGGGCGGCGGCTGCTTCGGCTACGGGGACGGCTCGGGGGACGATGCAGGGATCGTGACGGCCGTGGACCGAGAGCTCGGCATTTTCCATGGCGTCCATGTCTATGGTCTGCTGCTCGCGGCCAATGGAGGGCGTCGGCTTTACGGCCATGCGCCACATGACGGGCGCGCCGGTCGAAATGCCGCCCAGGATGCCGCCGGCGTTATTGGACTCGACCTCGATCTCGCCGGTCTCGGCATCAACGCGATACGGATCGTTGTTCTCGCTGCCGCGCATGGCGGCCACGGCAAAGCCCATGCCAAACTCCACGCCCTTTACGGCGGGAATGCCAAACGCGATTTGCGCGATGCGGTTCTCGATGCCGTCGAACATGGGGTCGCCTATGCCCGTGGGAAGCCCGTAAATGCCGCACTCCACGATGCCGCCGATACTGTCGAGTTCGTCGCGCGCGGCTAGGATTTCCTCGCGCATACGGCCGGCTGCGGCGGCGTCAATGCACGGCAGATCGTTCGTAAGGATTGCCTTGCAGTCGGCCTCGCGATAGACCATATCGTCCATCGGCAGGTCGGAGATGCCGCCGATTTGCGCGACGTGCGCCATGACCTGAATGCCGTGGGCCTCAAGTGCCTGCAGCGCAATGCCGCCGGCGATGCATAAGGGTGCCGTTAGGCGACCGGAAAAATGCCCGCCACCAGCGACATCGTGCATGTTGTGATACTTCACGCGCGCAGGGAAGTCCGCATGTCCGGGACGGGGCTTGCGGCGCAGCTCGGAGTAATCCTTGGAGCGCGTGTTGGTGTTCTCGATAATCGCGGCGATGGGCGCGCCGGTGGTATGTCCATCGACAACACCGGCGATGATGTGGGCGGCGTCGGCCTCGCGGCGTTTGGTTGCGGTCTCGTCGCGGCCGGGGGCGCGACGGTCGAGGAAGGCCTGCAGCTTCTCCTGGTCCACGGCGATGCCCGCCGGGATGCCATCGAGCGAGCAGCCGATAGCGGGGGAGTGCGACTGACCGAAAATGCTCAGATGCAAGACGTTGCCAAAGGTCGAGGACATGCTATTCCTCCTCGAGCGTGACCTTGCCGCCCAGCAGGCGGTAGTGGTCGAAGAAATCGGGATAGGACTTGTTGACCGCCTCGGCGCCGTGGATCACGACCTCGCCGGTGGCGCGGCTCGCGGCGATGGCGGCCATCATGGCGATGCGGTGGTCGTTGTGCGAATCGACCTCACCGCCGGTGAAGGCATCGACGCCCTTGATGATGAGGTCGTCGCCGGCAATACGCACCTGCGCGCCCAGCGCGGTGAGCTCGCGGGCGGTGGTGACCAGGCGGTCGGATTCCTTGATGCGCAGACGTGCGCAGTCGCGGATGAACGTGCGGCCCTGGGCGAGCGAAGCCACGGCGGAGATGACGGGCACCAGGTCGGGAATATCGTGGGCGCTCATCTCAAAGCCGGCGAGCTTGTCGGACTGCACGGTGGCGGCGTTGGTGGAGCGCACGATGCGGGCACCAAAGCGCGAGAGCGCGGCGAGTACGTTGCGGTCACCCTGAGCGGAGCTTAGTGACACGCCCTCGACGGTGATGGGGTCGGTGCCGATGGCACCGGCGCACAGCCAAAAGGCGGCGTTGGACCAGTCACCCTCGACGGCCACGCTACCGGGCGTGCGGTACGAGCCGCTGCTCACACGGAAGTTCGTGACCTCGGGCTGTCCGTCCTTGGCCGGGATGCGCTCGACGTTGACCTCAACGCCAAAGGCCTTCATGGCCTGGATCGTTAGGTTGATGTAGGGGCGGCTCTCAATGAGGCCGGTCACCTGCACACAGGAGGGCTGGGCGAGCAACGGGGCCGCCAGCAGCAGGCCCGAGATATACTGCGAGCTCACGTTGCCCGGCAGCACAAAGGTGCCCGGGCGCATGCGGCCGCTTGTCTTGAGCGGAAAACCGCCCAGACCCTGCAGGTCGCAGCCGGCGGCGATGATCTCGTCCGAGAGCGGGGACAGCGGGCGGGCGCCCAAGCGTCCCTGACCCACAAAAGTTGCTTCTGCGCCCAGCGCGCAGGTGACGGGCAACATAAAGCGGAGCGTGGAGCCGCTTTCGCCGCAGTCAAGCGTTCCGCCGGCAAGTGCCTTGAGCAGGCCAAACTCAATGCTCTTCATAGTGGGGTGGACCTGGAAGCCGTCCTCGACG
The DNA here is from genome assembly GCA_902476475.1 of uncultured Collinsella sp. Taxonomy (GTDB): domain Bacteria; phylum Actinomycetota; class Coriobacteriia; order Coriobacteriales; family Coriobacteriaceae; genus Collinsella. The sequence continues at coordinate 16,812 of CABSDO010000035.1, forward strand.
GTCTCGATGCGAGCACCCAGGGCCGTAAGGCAGCGCACCGTGGCCTCGATGTCGGCGCAGGTGGTGTTGCAGGTAACGTGCGTCTCGCCGTTGGCAAGCGCAGCGCAGATGATGAGGCGATGCGCCATCGACTTGGACGCGATCGCGGGAACGGTGCCCTTGAGCGGGGAGGGGGTGATGCGGGCTAGCATGCGGATGCGTCTCCCTTCTGGCCGAGGCCCTCGGCAATGAGTTCGTGGAAAGTGGAAAGCGGCGTGCGGTCGATGTAGCAGCGGCCAATGCCGTGCGGAATCACCAGGTCGATGGTGTCGCCCGCGCGCTTCTTGTCGTGGAGCGCCTCGGCAAAGACGGCATCGGCATCTAGGTCGCAGCGGGTCTTGAGGCCATGGCGGGCGCAGAGCTCCTCAATACGACCGGGCAGTGCAGCATCGCAAACGCCGTGCAGGGCCGCGGCGCGCGTGATAATGCCCATGCCGATCGACACGCAGTTGCCGTGTCCGAGCTCAAAGTGCTCGCAAGCCTCGACGGCGTGTCCGGCGCTGTGTCCAAAGTTGAGGAGCTTGCGCTGGTTGGTTTCGCGCTCGTCGGCGACGACCACGGCGCGCTTGATGTCGATATTGCGGGCGATGATGAGCGCTACGCGGGCCACATCGCGGTTGAGTAGCTCAAGCGTAAGCGGGGTCTTCTCCAGTTCGGCGAAAAGCTCCGGGTCGGCGATCACGGCATGCTTGATGACCTCGCCGCAGCCGTCGGCGAACTGCTCGGGCGTGAGGGTGGCCAGGCACCCCACGTCGGCGATAACCACGCTCGGCTGCCAAAAGGCGCCGGCCAAGTTCTTGCCGGCAGCCAGGTCGATGGCGGTCTTGCCGCCCACCGAAGAATCCACCATGGCGAGCAGACTCGTCGGGATCTGCACAAACTTGCAGCCGCGCATGTAGGTGGCGGCCACAAAGCCCGCCACGTCGCCCACGACGCCGCCGCCGAGTGCCACGATCACGTCGGAGCGCGAAAGCTCGTGCTCGGCCACAAACTCTAAAATGGCAACGTAGGTCTCGGCGCGCTTATGGGCCTCGCCGGCCTCGAAGGTGCAGATGCTCACCTCGTAGCCTGCGGATTCGAGGCTCTGCTTAACAGGCATCTGGTAGAGGGGGCCTACGTTGGTGTCCGTCACGATGACAGCGCGCGAGCCGCCGGCGGTGGCTCGAACGAGCGGTCCCGCCTGCTCCAGCAAAAACGTGCCAACATGCACCTGGTAGGGGCGTGCAGTGTCGATATCGATGGTAATCGCCATAAGCTTCGGTCCTTTCGACCTGGCGTGATAGGTGGTCTAGTGGGAGGCCTCGTCGTCGAGCGCGCGCTTGATGCGGTCGCCCTCGGCAAGGAGATTCTCCAGATAGCGCTGGTCGCGGTCCTTAAGGGCGCGGCTGTAGGCGCCGAGCGATTCGATAAGATGGTCGATCTCGAAGGCGAGCGCATCGGCGTCGTCGATCATGAGCTCGGACCACATCTGCGGATTGAGGTGCGCCACGCGGGTGAGGTCGCGGTAGCTGCCAGCCGAAAAGCCGTGGTGGACCTGGGCGGTCGGGCTCTTTACGTAGGCGTTGGACACCACGTGCGCAAGCTGGCTCGTGAAGGCGATGACGCGGTCGTGCTCGGCGGCGCTGGTCACGCTGAACTTGCCAAAGCCCAAGGGGCGCACCATCTCGCGCACCTGGCCCAAAAGCTCCAGTTTGAGCGCATCGTCCACCGCGGGCGGCACGAGCACGAGTGGCGCGCCCTGGAACAGATCGGCGCGGGAGTGCGCATAGCCCGAGTACTGCGTGCCCGCCATGGGGTGCGCGCCCACAAAGTAAAAGCCGTGCTCACGGGCAAGCTCAAAGGCGCGCTCGCACACGATGCCCTTGACGCCCACCGTGTCGATCACCACGGGGCCCATGATGGCCTCGGTGTCGGTGGCGTCGGCGAGCGCCTGGGCGGGCGCCTCGAGCCACTCGATGCATGCCTCGGGATAGCAGGCAAGGACGATGATGTCGCATTCGCCGAGTGTCTTGTCGTTGAGCTCTCCGGCGACAGTGCCCATGCTGGCGGCCGTCATGGCATCGTCATCGGGGTCCCAGGCCAGCACTCGGACGCCCGCCTGCGCATAGCCGCGGGCAAAACTGCCGCCGATGAGGCCAAGGCCGACGATGCCGGCGCACTTAGGGCCGCCCTGGTTAACGCGCGCGTTTCTCACCGTACCCATGGGCTACTCCATGGTCTCTTGGCAGACAACCTCGCGGATGGCTCGGATACGGCGCATGGTGTCGTCGAACTGATCGGGGGTGAGGGCCTGGGCGCCGTCGGACCAGGCGCGGCTCGGCTCG
>CABSDO010000036.1 GCA_902476475.1 uncultured Collinsella sp.
GCAGGGGATGCGGTGGCGTGACGGGGGTGTCTCTCCGGAACATTCCGCAGGACGCAAAGAGGCTCCGCAGCGCGAAGCGCGATGCGGAGCCTCTTTGCATGTCCGAGGACGTTCCGGAGAGAAACCCCCGTCACGCCCCCGGATTCCCGGTGGGAGTTCTAGACCTTGTCGGCCTTAGTACATACCGCCGCCCTGCTGACCAGCGGTGGCAGCAGCGATAGCGTCCTCAAGCTGAGTATTCTTGGGCACATCGGAGACGGTAGCCTCGGTGATGAGGATCAGGCTGGCGACGGAAGCAGCGTTCTGCAGGGTGACGCGGCTGACCTTGACGGGGTCGAGGACGCCCATCTCGATCATGTCGCCCCACTCGCCGTTGGCAGAGTTGAGACCCTGGCCGGCGGGCAGCTCGGCAACCTTGTCGACCACGACAGCGCCCTCAAAGCCAGCGTTCTTGGCGATGGTGGCGACCGGAGCGGTCAGAGCCTTCTTGACGATATCGACGCCGATCTTCTCCTCGGGGTCGTCAATCTCGACAGCGTCGAGCGCAGGAGCAGCGTCCATGAAGGCGACGCCGCCGCCAGCGACAATGCCCTCCTCGACAGCAGCGCGGGTAGCCTGCAGGGCGTCCTCGACGCGATGCTTGATCTCCTTGAGCTCGGACTCGGTAGCAGCGCCGACCTTGATGACGGCAACGCCACCGGAGAGCTTGGCCAGGCGCTCCTGGAGCTTCTCGCGGTCGAAGTCAGAGGTGGTGTTCTCCATCTCGCCCTTGATCTGAGCGATACGGGCGTCGATGGCCTCCTTGGAGCCAGCGCCGCCGACGACGACGGTGTTGTCCTTGGAGATGGTGACAGACTTAGCGGTACCGAGCATATCGGCGGTGATGTCAGCGACCTTCACGCCCAGCTCGTCCAGAGCGGCCTGGCCACCGGTGAGGACGGCGATGTCCTCGAGGATGCGCTTGCGGCGATCGCCGTAGCCCGGAGCCTTGACGGCGCAGACGTTGAGGGCGCCACGGATCTTGTTGAGGACGAGGGTGGGCAGGGCCTCGCCGTCGATGTCCTCAGCGATGATGAGCAGGCCACGGCCGGCGCGCTGGACAGCCTCGAGAACGGGCATGATGTCCTGGACGCTGGAGATCTTCTGGTCGGTGATGAGGATGTACGGATCCTTCATCACGGCCTCCATGCGGTCGTTGTCCGTGACGAAGTAAGCGGAGACGTAGCCCTTGTCGAACTGCATGCCCTCGACGGTGTCGATGGTGATATCGAACGTCTGGGAATCCTCGACGGTGATGACGCCGTCCTTGCCCACGACCTCCATGGCCTCAGCGATCTTCTCGCCGACCTCGGGGTCACCGGCAGAGATGGTACCGACGGAAGCAATCTGCTCCTTGGTCTCGACCGGCTTGGCCTGCTTCTTCATTTCGGCGACGGCGGCGTTGACGGCCTTGTCGATGCCGCGACGGATGGCCAGCGGGTTGGCGCCAGCAGCGACGTTGCGCAGACCGTCGTTGACGATGGCCTGAGCGAGCAGGGTTGCGGTGGTTGTACCGTCACCCACGGTGTCGTTGGTCTTGGTGGCGACCTCCTTCACCAGCTGGGCGCCCATGTTCTCGATGTTGTCCTCGAGCTCGATCTCCTTAGCGACGGAAACGCCGTCGTTGGTGATGGTCGGGGCACCGAACGTGCGCTGCAGCGCAACGTAGCGGCCCTTGGGGCCCATGGTGACGGTAACGGCGTCGGCCAGAGTGTTGACGCCCTTTGCGAGCTTAGCGCGGGCATCGGTGTTGAACGTAATGTTCTTTGCCATGGTGAGTAATCCTCCAAAAGAAATGTGACTCGCGTCGCCGCTTCCGAGTCCTATGCAGCGACCGCGTTCAAAAACGAATCAGAGAGTCTGACGAGACTAGGCCTCAACGACGGCGTAGATGTCGTCGGCACGCATCAGCAGATACTTCTCGCCGTCGACCTTGACCTCGTTGCCACCGAACTTGCCGTAGATGACAACGTCGCCGACCTGAACGTCCATGGGGATGCGCTCACCCTTGTCGTTGACCTTGCCGGCGCCAACGGCAACGATGGTGCCGCGCTGCGGCTTCTCCTGAGCGTTGCTGGCGATATACAGACCAGAAGCGGTCTTCTGCTCGGCCTCGTCGGGCTTGACCAGAACACGATCTGCAAGCGGCTTCAAAGACGACATGCTTGTCTCCTCCTTTTTGGGCCGCGTGGTTATGCCACGCGAATTAACCCTTTTTGTTTGCGTACGCGTTGAATGGTACCCACGAATGGCGGGTTATACAACACAGAGTCAAAAAATCTTATTTTTTGGCACTTAGATTTTCTGAATGCCGGGGGATAACTTAGCGGTGGCCCCCGTGTGGCTCCGGAGGGGCGGGGCATAAGGTTTCCTGCTCGGGCAGTCCTGCTCGCACGAAGGCCACATTAAGTGGCCTTCGGCTCGTGCGGAACTCGCGATAAACCTTATGCCCCGCCCCTCCGGAGCCACACGGGGGCCAGGTTAACTAATTCGGGCCCGGCATTCAGAAAAGTCAGTGCAGCAAAATGGCGATGCAGATGGGATGCACAAGATAGGGGCACGTTGTTGGGACGCGCTCTTTTTGTTGCGGTGGAATAGTTCCTGTTTTTGGGCTTGAAGGCCGATTTTAGGGACTATTTCACCGCAACTGAGGGGTGGGATGCGGGGCTAGCGCTCGTAGATTACGTTACCTGCCAGGTAGGTGGCCTGAACCTTGGTGGCTTGGAGCTCTTGGGGATCAACGGTAAGCGGGTTTTGGTCCAGGACTACCAGGTCGGCGTACTTGCCGGGCTCCAAGCTGCCGAGGTTTTGCTCGTCGCTCGCTGCATAGGCGCTGCCCAGGGTGTAGTTGCGCAAGGCTGTTGCCGCATCGATGCGCTCGCTCGGCAACCAGCCGCCCTCGGGCCAGTGGCTTTTGGGGTCTTGGCGCGTGATAGCCGTGTAGAGCACGTTCATGCTGGTAACGGCTGTGATGGGGCTATCGGTGCCGAAGGCTTGGCGGATGCCGCGCTGCTTATAGGTCGCAAACGGCCACATGATGCGGCTGCGCTCCAAGCCCAGATCGCGCTCCGGACCACCCGGGTCGAGCGTGATATGGCAGGGCTGGCTCGAAGCAACCACGTTGAGCTTGCGCAGACGATCGATGTCCTGAGGCAGCAGATTCTCCAAATGCTCAAGCGTATTATGACCGTGCTGGGGCAGGCCGTAGAGCTCTGCCGCCTCCTCAAAGATATCGAGTGCGGCATGGATGGCACCGTCGCCGATAACGTGGATGCGCACGGTGTGACCGCGCTCCGCGGCCGCCAGAACCAGTTTGCGCATGCGCTCAGCCGGGACCGTCAGACGGCCCTGGTCGCCCGGGAACCGCGGATTGGTATAGGGCTCGGTGAGATATGCCGTGTGTTCGCTCGACACGCCGTCGAAGAACTGCTTGAAACCCGGCGCCGAAAGCAGCGCGTTGTTCGCGTAACGTACCTGGAGCTCTTCTAGACGCGACTGGTCATCCAGCAGCGTGGGGAACAGATGGGCACGAATGCCCAGCTTGCCGGCCGTCTGCAGTTTGTCGTAGACATCGTCGCGGATAAAATCACAGCCCGGCATGGGCATGAGCGACATATCGCAGATCGAGGTGATGCCCTGCTCGGCCATGCGCCTCATTTGATCGGCGTAAGCGCTTGCGATGCGATCTTCGCCCAGCCACTCAAGGCAGCGCGGCAACAACTGCATGGCAGCCGCTTCGTGAGCAATACCCGTGAGCTCGCCGTTTGCGTCCTTGTCGTAGCTGCCGCCCGCTGGCGGCTCGCTGTCGCGCGTGACGCCGAGCGCCTCGAGCGCGCGGCTGTTGAGCCAAAGCGTATGCCCGTCGCCCGAGTACATAACGCAGGGACGATCGGGGAATGCCGCATCGAGCGACGCCTTGGTAGGATGCTCGGGCGGGTCCCAACGGTAGTCACGCCAGCCCTGCGTTACAGCCCAAGCGTCGTCGGGCAGGTCCTGGGAAAACTCGAGCGCGTGCTGCACCAGTGCCGCCTCGGACGTACCCATATCCATGAGCATGTACGGCGAGGAACCGACCGAGGTATGGAAGAAGTGCAGATGAGCGTCATGGAAACCGGGGCAGACAAACTGCTCACCGTAGTCGATAACCGGCGTGGCGGCGGGAGCGGCGGCAATCACGTCATCGGGCGCACCGACTGCGACGATGCGGTCGCCTGCGATGGCAATCGCCAGATCGCGGACGGCATCGATGCCGTCTTGCGCGGTAAAGACGTTCTTGGAGCGGATAATCCGATCGATATGTTGCATGGGCATCCCCATCTCTGGCAGGAAATTCAATACCCCCGAGTGTACTCCCCCGCCCTTGCAACAAAACCCCAAGCGGCAAACGGCAACTTTACCAGCCCTAGCGGCAGGTGGCATACTGGAGAGAGCCTGTACGATTTTGCGATCAACCCAGCAAGGAGCAAATCGACCATGACGAAGACCAAGGCACAGCAGATTATGGCGGCAACCGCGGTTCGCGCGGCAGACGACGTCACCGCGGCCATCCGAGATATCGCCGCCGAGTTTGAGCCCTACATCATCAAGCAGCGCCGGCACTTCCATAAGCATCCGGAGCTGAGCCTTGCCGAGGAGCGCACAACCTCCGACATCGCCAACCAGCTCGACGCCATGAATATCCCCTATGAGCGCCCCCTCAAGACAGGCCTGGTGGCGACCCTTCGCGGCACCGCACCCGACGCCTATCGCGAGGACGGCACGCCGCGCCGCCGCATCCTGCTGCGTGCCGATATCGACGCCCTGCCCGTCACCGAGCAGACCGGCGAGGAATTCGCCAGCGTCAACGAGGGCCGCATGCATGCCTGCGGCCACGACTGCCACATCGCCATGATGCTCGGCACGCTGCAAATCCTGCGCCATATGACCGACGACATCCACGGCGAGGTCCGCATCGTCTTCCAGCCCAGTGAGGAAAACGGCCAGGGCGCCAAACTCATGATCGGCGCGGGCGTGCTCGACGGCGTCGATGGCGCTTACGCCGCGCACATCTGGAGCGAGGTCGACGCCGGCACCGTAAGCTGCGAGCCCGGCCCGCGCATGGCCAATACCGACTGGTTCCGCATCGATGTCCGCGGTACCTCGTGCCACGGCGCCATGCCCCAGCGCGGCCACGACGCCGTTATGGTTGCCGCCGAGATTGTCAACGCCCTGCAGACCATCGTCTCGCGCGAGATAAGCCCCTACGAGCCGGCCGTCATCACCGTCGGCGAGCTGCATGGCGGCACCGCGCGCAACGTTATCGCCGGCACGGCCTACCTCGCCGGCACGGTGCGCACCTACGGAGATTCAACCCACGAGGAAATGCCGGAACTTATGCGCCGCATCGTGGAGCATACCGCGGCCGCCTTGGGCGCCGAGGCAGAGCTCACCGACTACACCATCGCCAACTACAAGGTCGAAAACGACGCGGGCTCGAGCGAGCGCTGCCGTCAGGCTGTAATTAAGTGTCTGGGTCCCGCCGGTCAAGGCCATTATCGCGGCACGCTTTCGGGCGAGGATTTTTCGGAGTACCTGCGCCGCGTACCGGGCGTGCTCGCCTTTGTAGGTACGCGCAACCCCAAGATTGGCGCCACGTACGCCCAACATTCCTGCTTTTACAAGATCGACGAGAGCGTGCTGGCCAAGGGCTCCATGGTGGCAGCCCAGTATGCTATCGACTTTTTGGCCGAGCCCACGCAAGAGGAGCTCGACGGTCCCGCGATCACCGCGGTCGCCGAAACCAACCCCGATCTGGCCGCCAAGTTACGCTCTGCCAAGGCGACGACCGCCGAGGCTCGCGACGCCATCCATGATGCCCGCACGGCTCGCCATGCCGCAATCAAGGGCATCCACGAAGCCCGCGCCGCCGCTCGTCACGAGGATAAGCACGACGAGTAGTCGTCACACCCATCCATAACAACCTGGCTAAAGCAAAGCGGGGGCGGACGTGTCGAAACGTCCGCCCCCGCTCATTTGTCAAGCGCTATTTCTACCCCGTCCCCAAATGGCAGGCGGCATGGCTACTCGTCCTGAGGGTCCTCGTCGGAACTTGGCTCAGGCTCGGGCGCCGGCTCAGGTGCAGGTGTCGGCTCCGGCTCAGGCACAGGCGCCGGCTCAGGCTCGGGCTCGGGCTCGGGCGCAGACGCGGTCTCGGGTGCAGGTGCCGACTCAGGCTTGGGCTCGGGCTCAGGCGCGACATCCGGAGCGCTGTAACCCGAGGGAGCGGACTTCTTCTCGAAGGGCAATACAAAAGTCAGGACGTCGTCCTTGTCCTCGTCGGCCCACTCGCTTGCATAACGTGCGACCCAATAGCCAACGGCACGGTACTTGAGCATCTTGCCAAAGACCGTAAGAAATACGGTGACAAAAGCGACCAGCACCAGGAACAGCACGAGTGTGATGCCGCCACGGGCAACAATCGCCTCAATATCCGTAGGACGATAGTAGTAGCTATACATACCGATAGAGGCAATGGCGCCAAAGACGGCTTTCAAGATCCACATGACAACGTTGGCGACCAAGCCCGTCAAAAACTCGGGAAGCCACGAAGCGCAGAACAGCTTGGCCTTATTGTTCTTAAAGGCCGCCCAGACCTTATCGAGTGAAAACGCGCTCTCGACGCGACCGGTCACCGCAAAGTGCATCACGGCAATGTCGGCGAACATCTTAAAGAAGACCCCCAGGACCGCCGTGGCAATCATAGCCAGAACGAGCAGGCCGAGCGAACCAAACAGCGCAGCCTCGAGCGCATAAGAGCCGTAATACGAATACGAGCCCGCGGCGCCAATTACCACGCTCTCCACCAGCGAAAGCACTACACCGATAACGGGAATGGCAGCGATAACCTCGAGCACGACCGAAATAACGCTCGAAAAGACTCCAAGGCCAAACGATGTGGAACGCATCAACGGACGATCCATACCGTCATCAATCTTAAGCGACAGATCGCGACCCCACTCGATGCCAAAGCCCGAACCGCACACGCTCGCCACGTAAGCGGCCAAAAAGCCGATAGCGGCTGCAATACCGCCGATAACGGGGATGAACAGCACGAGCACCGACACGACACAGATAAGCGCCGGCAAAAAGGCAATCTGGCACACGCGCTGCAGCACGCCCGGCGTCTTGGTCATATCCTCAAACGCCTGAGCCATGCAGCCCTTGGGCACGTTCGTGACAGGTTGAGGGACAAACTGCTGAGGTTGAGGCTGACCCTGAGGGGCGGAGGCTGCAGCACCGACATTGGGGGCGCCACACACGCCGCAGAACTTATCGTTATCGCCCATGGGGGCGCCACACTGCGAGCAGAACATCGAAATCATCCCTTCGTATCTTGAGCGAATCACTTGGATCGCAAACGATGTCTTTGGCATCATTATCACCCAAGGTGAGGACAAATACTCCTAGATGACGTATTTGCAACACGCGAGGCGCTTTTCGATTGTTTGATGAGTGCGTCCGCGTTAGTTCGTTCCGCGGAAACCCTTGCCGACGATCTCGGAGCTGTCGACGATCGTGATGAAGGCACCCGGATCGACCTCGCGCGCATAACGGCGCAGCTGCACGGCCTCACGACGGCTCAGCACACTCATGATCACCGTCACGCACTTGCCCGAGAAGGCACCGTAGCCGCGACTGATGGTCGCCGTACGGTTGAGATGCTTGACGATAAACTCCTCGACCTTAAGGGGCTCGGAACAAATGACCGTGCAGACCTTACGAAGGTGAATGCTCTCGATGGCCTTGTCGACCACAAGCGTCTTGGCAAACAGGCCGAGCACGCAATACAGACCGACACGCGGGCCATACAAAAAGGCCGCGATGGTCACGATGCCGATATCGACCAGCAGCAGCGCGCGGCCAATCTCGAGCGTGGTGCGGCGTTTGAGGATCATGGCGAGGATGTCCGTGCCGCCCGTCGAGGCGCCGATATCAAAGACGATGGCGCTGCCGAGCGCCGGCAGAATCACGGCAAAGCACAGGTCGAGCCACATATCGCCCGTCATCGAGACATCGGTCGGAATAAAGAGCTCAAACAGCGAAACATACGCGGACAGCGCAAACGAGGCGAAGACGCTCCACAGGATTGCCTTGCGCTCCAAAAAGATAAAGCCCAAGACGACGAGAACCGCGTTGATAATCCACATAAAGACGCCGACGGGCAGGGTCGGGAACAGCGTGGACAGAATAACCGACACGCCCGAGGTGCCGCCAAAAGCAAAGTGATTAGGGGTTTTAAACGCAACGATGGCAAAGGCCGTAAGAATCAGGCCCAGATTGAGCTCGGCGAAAAAGCGCGGGAAGCCCGGCTCTTGGCTGCGCTTTTGACCGGCACGCTCGCCGCGCTCGATATCGGTGCGATCGACCACGCGCTCCATCGGCACCACGGGAGGACGATGTACCTCCTCGGCAGCACGCGATGCCGCCTCTGCCGCAGCGGCCTCAATCGCCCATGCCTGGCTTTCTGTTTCGTGCTCGTCAGCCATTACGGCAACCCCTCGTTAACAATTTGGAAACAATGCGCCCATTAGGGTAACGCGGAACGCGACGATTGCAACCCCTAGTTAGACGAGCGGTATGCCTACATCGGGGGCATACAAATAACGGCCGGCCGCACATACATCCGTGCGACCGGCCGTTTGACGTTTTCGCAGATAAAACCTGCCAAAATAAACCTGTCCCTTTTTGGCAGGTTACTCGTGCTGGTTGGTGCGGTGCTCGTACTCCTCGGGGGTGATGACATCCTCGATGCGCAGGTTGACGCCTGCCACCTCAAGGCCGGTCATCGCAGCCAGACGCTCGGTCACGCGCGCCTTAACGTCGTCGAAAATCGCGGGTGCATAGGCGCCGTACTCGATAATGACGGAAATGTTGACGACCACGCGGTTGTCATCGGTGACCTCGACCGTCACGCCCTTGGTCAGGTTCTCGGCACCAAACTGCTCCTGTACAAAGTGCATGAGGTTGCCCTTCATGCCCAGGACGTGCGGCACCTCACGGGTGGCCATGGCGACGATCTTCTCGATCACACCGTTAGAATAGGTCAGCGAGTCCTCGGACTCGTCTGTTTCCTCATCATCCTCGTCCGCATCGTCGGCGGACTCGGCCTCGACGAGTGCCTCGTCCTCGAGCGTTACGTCCTCGGCCTCGGCGGCGACGGTCTCGTCTGCCTCGAGCTCGGTATCGGCCACATCGACCTTCGTGTTAAAAGCCATGGTTCCTCCTTATGCCCACCGCACACGCGGCGGTCGAATACATGCTAGCGGCCGCTAAACAGACGGCCGAAGAAGTTGACGATCCCGTTCTCGCCGTCGCGGATCTGGCCAATCACGGCGCCGATCAGCACAAAGAAAGCGATGACGAGCGTATCCCACAGGCCGAGCGTGAGCACCAGCACGGCGAGCACAAAACCAGCGACGGCTCCGAGCGTGGTGTTGGGATGACGGACGGCATAGCTCCAGATGGCTGCCCCCGTACCCTTGATGAGACCCATGGCCTCATCAAAATCGTCGGCAACCGCGTCATGCGACTCGGTGCCCTCTACCTTGGAATCGACGACCTCGCCTGCCGGCGCGGCGCTCTGATCGATAGTCAGGCGCGGCGTGCGGGCGGTCTTGTCTTGATTGGTATCACTCACCGGAAACCTCCACGGTCTGGACGGTAGTCTTGGACGGCAAAAAACGGACGCGCGCGGTCGTACCCGGCGTGCCGAGCATGGTGTCGCAAGCTTCCTCGATGCGCTGTTGCATCGCGGTAGCCAGAGATGCCACGTCCTTATCGTCAAGCGCGATAGCCTCGACCTTAAATCGAACGTGCGAATCGTCGGAGCCTTGGACGCGGGCCTCAACATGCTCGACCATCACGCGGTCGTCGCGCTCGGCAGCAGTCCTGGCACACGAAGAAAGCGCCGCGAGCGTGACCTCGATATTGCGCTCCCCCGCCGGATGCACGCAGGACGGCTCGCGACGAGCAAACATCAGGCGGAAGAAGCTTACCAGCACGCCGATCGCCACGACGCCGGCACACGCCGTGACGACGATGCGCGGCATGGGGTCGCGCATCAGCAGCATAAAGCGATACGTATACGGCCCCCAAAACTGGCAGACAAGCGTACCCAGCGCCACGATGGTGGCGGCAAGATACACGATCGCTAGGGCTCGTTTGAGTACGCGCACGCGGCGCTCCCTTCAAATCTCGGCTCTCGAAATACAAAACGGTTCGCATCATTATAAAAGAGCCGGGTCCGGTGCTCTACGCACGCGGATCCGGCTCATCTATTCCACGAGGCTTGCATGCTCGCTTCATTATGCCCAGATATGCACGGCTTAACCCGTGTGGGCGCTACTCCTCCTCGAGGGCAGCGATGACCTCGTCGGTCATGTCCATGGTGCTGTAAACATCCTGGACGTCGTCGAGCTCCTCAAGACGGTCGATGAGGCGCTGAACCTTCTTGGCGTCGGCGCCGGAGACCTCGGTCGGGGTGGTCGGGACCATGGTGGTCTCGGAACCCTTGACCTGGACGCCCTGCTCCTCGAGCGCCTTGGAGACAGCCATGACCTCGTTGGCAGTAGTCCAGACGATCCACTCCTCGCCGGCGTCCTCGTAGTCCTCGCCACCGGCCTCGGCGATGGCCATCATGAACTCATCCTCGTCACCGGCAGCACCGTTGGCGATCATGGTCTCCTTCTTGGCGTTCTCGTCCAGGATCTCCTTGGCGACGACGATCTGGCCCTTGCGCTCAAACTGGAAGGCGACGGAGCCGGAGGTGCCCAGGTTGCCACCAGCGTGGGAGAAGGCGGAACGGACATCAGCGGCGGTACGGTTGCGGTTGTCGGTCAGGCAGTCGACGTAGACGGCGACACCGGCGGGACCGTAGCCCTCGTACACGATGTTCTCGTAGACGGCGGCATCGGCACCCGAACCAAAAGCCTTGTCGATAGCGGACTTGATCTTGTCCTTAGGCATGGACTGAGCCTTGGCCTTGGCAACGGCAGCGGCGAGGCTGGCGTTGTTCTCGGGCAGCGGGTCACCGCCGAGACGGGCAGCAACGGTGATGTTGCGGCTGAGCTTGGAGAAGAGGGCGGAACGCTTGGCGTCCTGCGCGCCCTTACGATGCTTGGTTGTGGCCCACTTAGAGTGTCCGGACATACGTGTCTCCTATCGGTTTCGACCTAAAGCCCAGCGCAGATGCTCGGGCAATATAAACAAACGTCGTTATGATATACCTACTGGCCTGCGAGATAAACCCCAAAATGAAGGCGTCGTGATGATGGCCCCTTTGGTGCAAAGAAACCTGACCCCAATACACCAAGCTAGAACCAGAGGAAGTCGCTACGGGTGACGGTGGCGCCGATGGCGAAGGGCATGCAGGCGATGACCGGATACAGGTAGCGCATGTAGGTCGAGCCGTTACATGGACCGATCAGGCACACGGCGAGCACGCCCAACAGCGGCACCCAGATCGCCAGCGCACGCCATGAATGACGACGCAGCAGGTAGACCACCACGGCGATCATGATCCACACATAGGTGGCCGAGCTCATGGTGAGCGAAATAAACGGGATGCGCTGCACCGCCACACGGTACAGATTGATCAGGTGGTCGCACCAGCGCACCATGTTGCTGTCAACCGGATGGAAGTCGAAGTACTTGAGGTTGTCGGGGCGCGCCATAATCTCGGCGCTACGCGCTGTGCTGTAGACCCAGGCATCGCGCGCGCTCGGATAAAAATAACCATAGTAGTTATTGATAAGCGCCGAAATATAGCACTCGGGATCCTTCTTAAACATCTGGGCCCATACCTCAAAATAGGCATCGATGTCCTCCTGCGAGGCGTACTCGTCAAAGCAGTTCTTGACGGCATCGGACTTGTCGGGGTTGTAGCGGCGGCCCAGGTTCTCGTACTTGAGTACGCGATCGATCACGGCACGCTCTTCGTCGGTCACCGAACCGTCGCAAGGAGCCTCCACGATGGTGCCGTCCTCCTTAACCGTAGGGTTGACGCCCGAGTTGAGACCGTCGTGCTTTTGGACGAAACGAGCCGTCTGCTGGAACGGAATCGAGAGGATTTCGCGCTTGGAACCAGGCGTGATATCGTGCGCCGGCATAAAGACCTTGGTGAAGTACATATTAGAGGCAAGGCAGAGCGCGAGCACCGCGAGAACGCCAACCCAGCGGAAACGCGGGATGGCGCCCGAAGGCGCAGCACCAGTCTGCTTGGCTGCACGACGAGCCACATGCACGTCCCATACGCAAAACGCCGCCGCGATTACGCATGCCGCCAGGGGAAACACCAGGCCGCCGTTGCGCAGAAACGTGGAACCCATGGCGCCCAGAGCGAGCAGCAGCCAGTCGTGGCGCGCAAAGAGCACGGGCCTCTGTTCGCCCGCACGCTCGACATTGGCATCGCGACGGGGCAGGCCGCAGGCCACGAGCTTCACGGTCTGCACCAACAGCACTAAAAACGCGTCGGCAAAGAGCACGTCTTTGGTGAGCAACGCCGCATAGTTAGAGAACATCGGCATAAACGCAAAGAACAGCAGGATCGCACCGCGAACCGGCAGGCTCACGCCCAGTTTGCGCAGCGACGAAATGGAATAGGCCATGCAGGCGGCCGTGATGACAAATTGAGCGCAGGTATAGATGATGAGGCCCGCGTTAGCGCTGTTGAACAGTGAAAGCCCCAGCTGGACGCACGAACCGATGATAGCCGTGTGCACCACGGGGTGATGTCCGTTGAGCAACACATTGGGATTGAGCAGACGCAGGTAGTCACTCGTGCCGTTGGGGTAGTTGAACCACTGGCGAATCTGCGCACCCGTATCTCCCATAAAAAGACCGGGCAGCGAAGCGATGAGCGTGGGCGCCCAGGCGATCATAAGCACCAGGAAGGGCCCGGCAAAGGGATGGGCCGAGAGCACGGCGTGAGTCACACGCCATACGCGGCCAAAGTGCGCTTCGGAAAACGGAATGCGCCGAGAGCTCAGCCAATCTAGACACTCAAAGGCAAGGTAGAAGGCAACGACCGCCAAGAGCATCCAGCCCGCGCCGCCAATCCAGGCGCAGATGATGCGGGCTTTGTCGCCAAGGACAATCTCGGCCGAGTCGGTGAGATCGTAGCTGCGGCCGAACACCATGCAGATGGCGAAGAACAGCGACGGCAGAATGATCGATGGACGCCAGGTGTCGCCACGGCCAAAGAACACGTAGCGAAACGGCAAGGTGAGCAGGCAGGCAAGTGCAAGCAACATGACCGCGTCGGTATGGCCGGCAAACGAGAGGAGCACCTCGTAGCACACGTACAGCATGCCCGAGGCTTTGGGGTCAATCGCCAAGACTGCGTTGCTCGACACCGGGGCGGGATCGATGGAAAACGCCGTGGTCGCCAACAGCGCGAGCAAAAATGCGATGAGCGTCTGCTTGGCGGGGTAGCGCTTAAACCAGACGATGCGGGCAGCGTCGCGCGCAGCCGTTGTGGAGAGATCGGAATCCTTCACAGTCCAAAGAGCCTTTCTAGAAACCTGCCAAAAAGGGACAGGTTTATTTTGGCAGGTTTTATCTGGGGAAACGTTACGGTTCTGTCATCGTTGCCCAGCGAATCACCACAAAGGTGCCTGTCCCCTTTGTGGTAGTTAGGCGTCGAGGTAGATGCGCTGGGGCCGGTTGCGGCGACGAGCAAAGATGATGAGCGCCAGGCCCGCGATTACGAGCGGCAGGCTCAGCAGCTGGCCCATGGTGATGACGCCGCCAAGCAGATAGCCCAGCTGGGCATCGGGCACGCGCACAAACTCAATGAGGAAGCGGACGATGCCGTAACCCATCACAAACACGCCCATAAACGTGCCTTGGGGCAGTAGCGGCTTTTTGCGGCTGAGCACCTGCAGAATGCAAAAGAGCACGATGCCCTCAAGAAATGCCTCGTAGAGCTGGGAGGGGTGACGCGGCATATCGCCCGCGGTGCCACCGAAGACCACGCCCCAGGGCAGATCGGTCGGCTTGCCCCACAGCTCACCGTTGACAAAGTTGGCACAACGGCCCAAGCACAAGGCCAGCGGCGCGCCTATGACGGCAAGGTCTGCCAAAGTCCAGGCATCGAGCTTATACATGCGGCACACGAGCACGCCGCCGATGATGCCGCCCACCAGGCCGCCATGGAAACTCATGCCGCCCTCGTTGGTGGCAAAGATCTCGAGCGGATGCGCCCAGTAGTAGCCGTCGCCGTAAAAGATGACATAGAACAGGCGGGCGCCAATGATAAGGCCAAAGACCACGCCGACCACGACACTCGTCAGGTCGTCGACCGTAATGTCAAAACCCCAACGGCGCTGCGTGCGGTACATGACGACCGCCGTGAGCAGGGCGCCGACCACGTAGGCCAGGCCGTACCAGTAGATGGTGATGGGGCCCGCCGAGATCGCGACAGGATCAAGCATATGGTAGAAGTCGTTGAGCATGTCGACCCTCCTGCTCCCTACATACAAATGCGGCCGCGGGCCTTGCGCTCGCAGCCGCATATTTGGGCGTAACGTCTATGCGGAGTATACCGTCCGCAGCTTTCGCATCTTAAAACGGCGCGTACTCGTCGTACAGGTCCTCGGCCTCGCCGGAAGCATTGACCTGTTCAACGCGGGTAACGCCAGGCACGTGCTCCTTCAGAATGCGCTCGATGCCCATAGACAGGGTCAGCGAGCTCATGGGGCAGCCGGCGCAGGCGCCCTGCAGCTCCAGCTTGACAACACCCTCGTCGTCGACGCCCACATACTCCATATCGCCGCCATCGGCCTGCAGGTTGGGGCGGATCTCTTCAAGAACCTTCTTAAGCAGCTCTTCGTTAACAGCCACAGGGGCTCCTTTCTCACAATAACGCGGGCACGCCCGCGGACAGGGGCTATGTTACTACAGCCATGTACCCGCTTAGGCGCCAGCCATGCGTGCGGACACGACTTTCACGAGTAGTCAATTTGGGACAGGGCTCTTTGAGCTGCTTTTGCCGACACCCGGCGCTAGCACACATTGCCGCTACTGCTGAGTTTGTTCCCCGGTGCCAATGTGGACGTCGACGATAACCTGGCGGTAGCTAATGCCGCAGGAGTCGAGAATACGGCGACTGATGCGGCCGTCGTCGGTGTCGGCGTACTTATTGTCCAGGTAGACGACCTCGCCCACGCCCACCTGCGCCAGGATCTTGGCGCAGTCGTGGCACGGGAACAGCGTGACGTAGACCGTGGAACCCTCAAGGTCTTTGAGCGAGCCGCGGTAGTTGAGCACGGCGTTAGCCTCGGCATGCACTACGTAGTTGTGCTTATCCTGCAACGGGTCGTCGCTCGTGCCCCACGGGAAAAAGTCGTCGTTGAGCGCCGAGGGTGTACCGTTGTAGCCCACCGAAAGGATGCGGTGGTTGGTGCTGGCGATGCACGCACCCACCTGCGTGTTGGGGTCCTTGCTGCGGCGCTGCGCGGCGATGGCCACGCTCATAAAGAACTCGTCCCAGCTAATGACGTCCAGGCGCTTGCCTGACGAAGTTTGATGAAGATCGTCCGACATGGCAGACACCTCCGTAATCGCAATAGTTTGACCCATTGTAGCAGGTGAAAGGTGGGGGCGTTTGTCCCACCGGCGCCCTCACCTTTACACGCGGCGGGGCTTTTGGTTGATGTGGTAGAGCTCGGCGAGACCCCGCAGCGTCAGTGCGTCGTCGACCGTCAGGCTGTGGCCGACCAACGCCGCGAGCGCCTCGGCATCATCGCCGGTAATGACGATGGGCACGCCATCCTCCCCCGCCGCCTTGGTCGCGCGCATCTCGGCAAGCACCATGTCGAGCATGCCGTCGATGCGGGCTACCTCGCCCAAGACCACGCCCGAGCGCATGGCCTCGCGCGTGTTGCGACCGATCACATGCGTGGGCGCCGAGGGCTCGACCTGCGGCAGGCGCGCTGCTGCCGCCGAAAGCGAGCGGGCGCCAAGTGCCAGACCCGGCGCGATGACGCCGCCGACAAAGGTTCCGTGCGCGTCGATGACCTCGATATTGGTCGTAGTGCCCAAGTCGATCACGATGCACGGAGAGCCGTAGACGGCACGGGCCGCCACGGCGTCGGCGATGCGGTCGGGGCCGATCTCGGCCGGGTCATCGTAATGCACGGGCATACCGGTCTTGAGGCCCGGCCCCACGGTAAGCACGCGCCCCGTGCAGGTACGGGAAAGTGCTGCCTTCCACGGGCGCTCGAGCGCCGGCACCACGCAGCTCAGCACGGCCGCCGTGGGCACGAGCGCGCCGGGCATGCCCGCATCAGCCGCCAGCGCGGCCATGACTTGAGCGAGACGCATGCGCGCTTCGTCGGCCGTAATGCTCGACGGCGTCGTGATCTCGCACGTCGCAAGCGGACATTCCTGCGCCGCGGCCGAATCCTCGGCAAACAGACCAAAGCGAATGAACGTGTTACCCACGTCGACCGTCAATATGTATGCGCACCCATTAAGCATCGTCGGCGCTCCTTTCGTCTGCCCAGCAGTATATCGCCTACCTAAACCAGTCATCCCAAAATGACTAGCTTGCGGCTATACTGGTGCGCGGTCGCGCGCGAGCTCACGCGGCGGCCCTTGGTAACCCGACTTCCCGCGCCGTATCCGTAACGGCGCTCCCGGGGGAAGCGGATATACGCAAAGGAGTTTTATATGAGCAATCCCTCGAACCGCGCTTCGATGCGCGGGCAACTCACGCTGCGCGGCGTCGTCATCGGCGTCCTTGGCTGCGTGATCATCACGGCAAGCTCGGCCTATACCGCCCTCAAGATGGGTGCGCTCCCCTGGCCGATCATTTTCGCTGCCGTCATTTCGCTGTTCTTCCTTAAGCTCATGGGCAACGCCAGCCTCAACGAGGCAAACGTCACCCACACCATCATGTCCGCAGGCGCCATGGTCGCCGGCGGTCTGGCGTTTACCATCCCGGGCGCCTGGATGCTGGGCTATGCCGACCAGATCAGCTGGCTCGACATGTTTATCGTGGCACTCGCCGGCACCATCTTGGGCCTTCTGGCGACAGCACTCATCCACCGTCACTTTATCGTGGACGCCGCGCTTGAGTTCCCCACCGGCAACGCCGCAGCTCAAACCCTGCGTGCTACCGAGGCCGGCGGCAAGACCGGCAAGCAGCTCTTTGGCTCCATGGCCATCGCCGGCATATACAGCGTGCTGCGCGACGCCCTGGGCGTGGTTCCCAGCATGCTGTGCACGCTCAATATCCCCGGCGTGACCTTTGCCATCTACAACTCGCCCATGTTGCTGTCCATCGGCTTTTTGGTGGGCTTCGCCCCCGTCGCGTTCTGGTTTGCCGGCGCGCTGCTGGGCAACTTTGGCATCATTGTCGGCGGCACCGCTGCCGGTCTGTTTGACGTTATGACCGCACAGGGCATTGTTAAGTCCCTGGGTATGGGCCTCATGATGGGCTTTGGCGTCGCCGTCGTCCTCAAGGACATCCTGCCGCAGGTCGCCGGCATCGTCCGCGGTCTTGCCGCCGACAGCTCCACCGACACCGACGAGCAATCGCTCATCTCGGGCTCCCTTAAGCTCGACGCCGGCATCATCGGCCTGGGCGCTGCCGCCATCGCCGTGATCGTCGCCATCGTGCTTGACCTTGGTCCCGTCCCGGCCGTCATCGTGACGCTGTTCACCTTTGTCACCACCATCATGAGCGCACAGAGCTGCGGCCAGACGGGCATCGACCCCATGGAGATCTTTGGCCTCATCGTTATGCTCATCGTGGCTGCCTTTGCACAGATCGCTCAGGTCAAGCTGTTCTTTATCGCCGGCATCGTAGCCGTGGCGTGCGGCCTTGCGGGCGACGTCATGAACGACTTTAAGGCCGGCGCCGTGCTGGGCACCAACCCGCGTGCGCAGTGGATCGGCCAAGCCATCGGCGGCATCGTGGGCGCCCTGGTCGCCGCAGCCGTCATGGTCGCGCTCGTCACCGCCTATGGCCCGGGCGCCTTTGGCCCCGACAAGAGCTTTGTTGCCGCGCAGGCAAGCGTTGTCGCCACCATGGTCTCGGGCATCCCGAGCGTGCCGTGGTTCGCAGGTGGCTTTATCGCCGGCATCGTCATGTACTGGTTCGGCATTCCGGCCATGATGATCGGCCTGGGCGTGTACCTGCCGTTCTACATGTCACTCACGGCCTTCTTGGGCTCCTGCGTCAAACTCGCCTACGACAAGTGGTCCGCCCACCGCGACGCCACCGCTGGTCTTTCTGACGAGGAGAGAGCTGCCAAGGACGCCGCCTTCCAGGAACAGGGTCTGGTCGTTGCCAGCGGCCTGCTCGGCGGCGAGTCCATCGTCGGCGTTATCCTGGCGTTTGTCTCCGTGGGCTTAAGCCTGCTGGGCTAAGTCGAGCAGCTGCTCGACAGGCA
>CABSDO010000037.1 GCA_902476475.1 uncultured Collinsella sp.
GGGCGCTGACCTTCTGGTCGCGCCCTTGAAGTTGAACGTCAGATTGTCCAAATGCTGCCCGCGCAGCGTCGAGCCGTTACGGCGTTTGGTAAAACGCCGTAACCCTAAAGTTCAGTCACGACAACGCTGTTGTAGATCTCGTCCCAGCGGTCCATGACCAGGTGGCCGGTCTTGGGATCCATGGCGTTGAGCTTGCCACAAGTATTGGCAGTCTTGAGTACGGTGATATCGTCGGCGCCGGCAGCAATGGCATGCGCAAAGCCGGCGATGGTCGAGTCGCCGGAACCCGTCGCGTTCACAGCGGCAATCGCGGGCGTCTTGGCGCGGAACGCACGACCCTCATGGAAGCCCACCGAGCCTGCGGCGCCCATCGAGACGACAACCCAGGGGATACCGGCAAAGCGACCATCGGCGGCAAGCGCCTCACGCAGCGCATCGACATCGTCGGTCGTAAAGGACGTGCCCAGCAGGCCATTGATCTCGGTCAGATTGGGCTTCACGAGCTCGGGCTTGGCATCGGACTCCAGCGCTGCCTCCAGCGAAGCGCCCGAGGTATCGAGCAGCACCTTGGCGCCCGCCTCTTCGGCAATCTTAACGAGCTCGGCATAGTAGCCGGCATCAACGCCGCGCGGCAGCGAGCCCGAAAGTGTCACGACATCCGCCTTTGCAGCGAGCTCGGCGAACTTTGCCGTAAAGGCCTCGAGCTCGGCAGGGGCGATCTGCGGGCCACTCTCCAGCAGCTCGGTCTGATTGCCCTCGTGCAGGATATTCAGGCAAATGCGCGTCTCGCCGGCGATGGGCACAAAGTCGTTCTTAACGCCATCGGCATCCATGAGCTCGGCCATATAGGCGCCCATGTGGCCGCCGAGCAGACCGGTCGCGAGAACTTCATCGCCCAGCTGCAACAGTACACGGCTCACGTTGAGGCCCTTACCGCCAGCGGTCTTTTCGGGCGTCACGCGATTCACGTCGTCGATGATCAGCTTGTCGAGCTGATAGCGCGTATCGATCGACGGGTTCAGGGTAACGGTCAGAATCATCTTGAACTCCTGTTTCCGGGGCGCGACGTGTGCGACCCCAAACATACGATAGCTCTTTAAAGGATCTCGATCTCAAAGCCACGGGTGACGGTCTCCCCCGGCTTGGCCACCAGGCAGCAACGTTTATGCTCCAGGACATCGTCCTCGTCGGAACAGGTGGACAGGCCGCCCCACGGTTCCACCGCCACAAAGTCGCCCTCGGGCTTGCTCCACACAATCAGGTATGGCATATCGGGGAACGTCAGGCGCACGCCCTTGTCCTCGTCCTTCTTGGTCAGCGTGACCACACGACTCTCGAGCACATCAAAGATGGTCTCGGCAAAGTCGAAGAGCTCGTGAGTAAGCGGCAGGTCATGGCCAACCATCGGGTTTTTGCTGCGATGCTCAACATCGATCAGGCCCGTCGAGGGAACGGCGGTGCAGAGCTCGGCGGCCTCACGCTGCTCAAAACGGAGCTCGTAATCGTCATAGGACTCGCCCTCGTCGAGCGGGCACTTAAAGCCGGGGTGACCGCCCACAAAGAACGGCATGTCCTCGGTCCCCTCGTTGGTAACCTCGTACGAAACGGCCACCTTTGCCGCCTCAATCGTGTAGCGCGCAACGATCTTAAACGGATACGGATACTGCTCGAGCAGCTCGGCGTGGTCGCCAGAGTTTAGGCTCAGCGCAACCATGTTTTCGCCCTGCTCCTCGAGCTTCCACTCCTGTTTGCGCGCAAAGCCGTGGCGGGCGAGTTTGACCTCGCGGCCGCCCATGGTCATCGCGCGGCCGTCACGAAGGCCGCCGCAGATGGGGAAGCAAATGGGTGCCTGGCCCGACCAGACCGCCGGGTCACCCTGCCACAGGTACTCACGGCCGTTGGCCGCAATAGAAGTGAACGATCCGCCAGCCGTGCTCAGTGCCACGCGAATAGAACCGTTATCAAGTACAAACTCCATAGGAGCCTTCCCTTTCTTACGCCAGCCCGCCGAGTCAATGGGCTGATAGAAAACCGGCCCGCGCCTCATTACAGAAACGCGAGCCGTCAATTGAAAAGCTGCAAATAGCCGAGTACAGCCAGGAACGAAGCGCTCAAGCAAAGCAAGCAAACGTGTTATCGGAGCAGCTCGCCCGCCAGATGGCCTCGCAACAGAGGCGACCCCACAGGTACCCCCAACGTCAGCGAGCGGCGCTCAGGTGCCCCAGGTCGCCGCGAAAGAGGAGCGACGCGTACTTCATGTACGCGAGCGACGGTTTGAGCGGCGAGATGGGGTGCCTGAGCGCCGCGCAGCGTCGACCGGTCCGGCGTTCGGTAGAACGCCGGAACCTCCTTAGTCGTGATACTCGCCGCGGTCCCACTTCTCGAGGAACTCATCGAAGAAGTGCGGGTCGGCCTGAGCCTCGGCGTCGGCCTTGTTGCAGGCGTCGATCTTGGCGATCAGGGCATCGTGCTCGGGAGTCTTCTCGTAGGGCTCCTCCAGGAAGGCGAGCATGATATCGGCCATCAGGAACTCGCCGGTAATCTTGCCGCCAAAGCCCACGATGTTGGCGTTGAGCTCGCGACGGGCATACAGAGCAGAGGTCATGTCGCGGACCAGGGCGCAACGGGCGCCGGGAACCTTGTTGACGGCGTTGGTGATGCCGATGCCGGTGCCGCACAGGGCCACGCCAAAGTCGGCCTTGCCGCTGGCAACAGCCTCGCCCACGGCCTTACCGTAGATGGGATAGTGCGTACGGGTGTGGCTGTAGGTGCCGCAGTCGAGCACCTTGTAGCCAGCCTGCTCCAGGCGGTCGGCCAGATAGATCTTCTCGTCCGTAACGATATGGTCGCAACCGATTGCGATGGTCTTCTTCATCAGAACGTCCTTTCGTCTGAATTCACAAGTTGAAATAGAAGTTCGAGTTCTCGGTGGCTCTCGTTAGGCCATCTTGTTGAGCATGTCGACACGAATCTGGTGACGACCGCCGGCGTACTGGGCACGCAGGAACTCGCGGGCGATCTTCTTGGCGACCTCGGTACCAACGACGCCCGGGCCCATAGTGACCATGCGCGAACCGTTGTGCTCGCGGGTCATGTAGGCGGAGCGCTCGTCGGAAATGTTGGCGACGACCATGCCCTTCATCTTGACGGCGGCCATATAGGAGCCAACGCCGTACTTATCGAATGCGAAGCCCTGGGAATCCTTGTGCTCCAGCAGGTCCTTGGCAACGGCGGTCGCGGAATCGACAAAGTCCGCGGCAGGGGTCTCGGAATAGTCGACGACCTCGTGACCGTCGGCGATGAGCATCTCCTTGATGGACTCCTTCATCGACATACCGTCGGCATCGGAAGCGATTACAACCCTCATGACATCCTCCTTGAGAGATACGCAGGTGCGTAGTTTCTGTTTGGAAGTGTTGAATCGCGTTCAGGTCCGGGCATCTGAACGTGCGGTTCTTCACTGTTCATGTTTATTTGAACACATTCAAACAGCGACTGCAATAACTATTTGTTTATCTTTGTTCTTTTTTGAACAAATACCGTTCGCGGATGATTGGCGACCGTTTGGGGCGGGCGCGGGCGTAGCGACCATGTATTCAACAAACAAAAGGGCGGCCGAGAACGCGTCTCGGCCGCCCTTCAGCGGTATGTCCCGGTATTTACAGCCGTTTTAGTTACTCGGACTGCCCGCCCTTCTTGGCATGCTTGGACGGAGCACCCAGAAAGCGGTCCGTCAAATAGTTTGCCGGTCCGGAAATATCAATCCCCAGCAGGGTGTGCCCCAGCCACAAAAACGCCGCGAGCACCAGCAATGGGATCACGCATGAGGTCACGATCATCACGATGACGCCTTCGATCAGATCGGTCACTTGCTGCACAATTTCATCGGTCATCTGCTTGGCGCCGCTGGTCACCGACGCGACAAGACCCGAAGCGCCGTCGGCAAGCTGCTCAAGCACGCTCTTGGACTCTGTGGACTCGGTCTTTTTCTTGCTTGTTTTGGAGCTATCGCTATCTGCCGCACTCGCAGCGTCAGCCGCCTTTTGCTCGGCCGCCTCGATGCTAACGCGATACGTTTCGTCGACCTTCTGCGACACCCATACGCTTGCAGGCACCAACGCCATGCCAATTATGGCGACCACCAGCACACGCGTTGCCACGCGGCGCAGGACGGCGCTGGTGCTCCAGCGTCCGTGAATGCCGAGCGACACTGCAAAGAGTACCAGCGCAAACGGAACCAGGATGCCCAGGCCAACCGACCACAAAATAGTCAACAGGTATTTCTCGAGATAGAGCACGGCAAGCACGATGCCCAAATTACCCGAAAGCTGTGCGAGCTGCTCGGCAACCGGCGTTCCCGTATCACCCGGCAGCGCGGTAATGCCCGCAGACAGCGCCACGCACGAGGTCGTGAGCGCCAAAACATTGCCCTTCTTTTGATCGATGACCTCGATGGTGGAGTCCCAAGTCTTGGTATCGGCAAAATGCGGACGAGCCACAAAGCCCGACAGCAGCGCCAGTACCACGAGCGCAACGATAAAGCCAATCTGCAGCTTTTTGTTTGCGCACACGACATCGGACAGACTGGGCTGCAGCTCGGTTACCGTCGTATGCTCGGTTATTTGGACAGGACGCCCATGAGCCACCTCGTGCGCGTCTTTCTTTTGAATCAATCCGTTATCCGGCATTTGGATACCTCCTCAGTCCGGCCTGTATTGCGGTTGAAAGTATACCCACCCATCGAAAAACCGAACGGCAAGACGAACGGAGCGCACCAAGACTGTCCCCAATGACTATCTCCGGATGAGTTGCGGTGGAATAGGGATTGTTTTGCGCCCGCCGGCCCCTATTCAATCCCTATTTCACCGCAACTTGGAGGAGAACAGAAAAAGCCCTGCTGCGGATAGCGGCAGAGCTTTTGGAAGGGGACGAAGTTGTGAGGGCTCGTTAGGCGAGCTTGGCCTCGAGCTCGGCGATGCGCTTGTAGGCATCGATGGTAAAGCGGGTCTGCTTCTCCAGGATCATAGTGGTCATGAGAGTGTCCTGAGCGTGAGCCATGATGAAGGTCATCTCCATCTCGCCGCCGCCGGCCTCCTGCGAAAGCAGCTTGGTCTGCGTGTCGTGGGCACCGATGAGCGCATCGCTGGCATCCTTGTGCAGCTGTTCGGCCTTCTCAAAGTCACCCTCGCGAGCAGCATCGAGCGCTGCAAGCAGATCGGTCTGGGCGTCACCTGCGTATGCGACAATCTCGAATCCAACCATCGAGATTTCTTCTTTGGTTGCCATATTGCGTTCCTTTCACATATGAACCAACGGAGAGCATCGCGTCCGGGCATACGCGCTGCGCTGTGTATGACCGAAACAATAACATTCAAACAAAAAAGAACAATACAAACCGTTATTTCGAGCCGTGAACGGTCTTTTTTCATCCGTGAACGGTTTCCAAACCATTTTGAACAATATCAAACATGATTAGCGGAAACCCAAACAGGACCGCGCCCTAACGCAAATCGCGCACCGTATCGCCCTCTACGAGCACACCAGGAATCAGCATGTGCTCCACGCCAGACGCACCCCCATCGGCACCGGCGATCTTATCGACTGCCCACATGCCGACACGCTTGTTGTCAAAGCGTACGGTGGCCAGGCAACGATCGGGCACGATATCGCCCAGACTGTCATCAACACCCACCACGCTCACGTCCTCGGGCACACGCTTTCCGCGCGACTCGAGCCCGCGAATGCAGCCGTAGGCCATGGCGTCGTTGGAGGCATAGATGGCCGTGCAGGTCGGATCATCCGCCAGAGCCTGGCCTGCGGCATATCCGCTCTGTGCCGTCCAATCCCCACGGATGAGTCGCGGCAGCTCAATACCATGTGCGCGCAATGTCTCGCGCCAGCCTTCCTCGCGCCGCATGCCCGAAAGCGAACGCTCGGGACACGAGATAAAGTGCACGGTCTTGTGCCCCTGCCCCAGCAAGTACTCGACAACCTGGCGCGAGCAATCGAACTGGTCGTTATCGACCGTCGAGCACAGCGGGTGCTCCAGCATGGTAACGAGCACCGTCTGCATACCGGGCAGCGGCTCAAAGGTGCCAAAGTCCGCCGGCATGCGATTCATGATCACGACCATGCCGTCTACCGGCAGCGCGCTCATGCGCGACGATGCGCTCTCGAGGGTATAGGGATGTCCATCTACTTTAGTGAGGGTAATGGCGTAGCCGTGCTTATCGGCGGCGGCGGCAAAGCCCTCCATACGGTCGAGGTTGCCGGTACCGGTAATGTTGAACATGGCGACGCCGACGGTCTTAAACTTGCCACGGCGCAGCGATCGACCGGCAAAATTGGGGCGATACCCCAGCTCGCGCATGGCGGCGCGCACGCGCTCCTTGGTCTCAGGGCGTACGCTGGGCGAATCGTGCACGGTGCGCGAGACTGTCTGCTCCGAGACGCCCGCGAGACGCGCCACATCCTTAACGGATACCGATTTTTTAACAGCGGCCATAGGTCGATCTTTCTATGTCAACGATGCCATTGGTGGCACCTTGCGCAGTCATTTTTAACGCCTTCAAGTATATCCAACGCCTTCCCCACCATACGCTCACCACCCAAAACCTACCGTTCACCGACATTTTTGCTTCCCCGAACGGCTTTTGTCGACCAAATGTTAACGTTGCCATTGTGCAAACACAGAGCCACCGGGCGGCTCAAACGTTTACGCGCAAGGAATCGACGGTCCACAGGCACAGGGGCCATCGGTTCGCGTCTTATTTTGTGTCGCAAAATGGCAACGTCAACATTTTGGCAACCAAACGTCAAAAGCTACCATCGTTGCCAACCCACCGACTCTTAGGAGCTTTGCATGGAGCAACTCATCGCCATCATCGAAAAAGGCCAGCCCTTTTTCAACGCGATCGCCCGCAACAAGTACCTCAAGGCGATCCGCGACGGCTTTATCTCCGTCATCCCCATCATCATCTTCTCGTCCATCTTTTGTCTGGTAGCCTCGGTCCCCAACATCTGGGGTTTCTACTGGCCCGATGACATCAACAACGCCCTGTGGAAGTGCTACAACTACTCCATGGGCATCCTGGCCATCGCCTGCGCCGCCACCACGGCCAAGCACTTCGCCGACGCTCAGAACCGCGACCTGCCCAAGAACAACCAGATCAACTTTATCTCGTGCATGTGCGCGGCCATCATCGGCTTCTTGCTCCTTTCGAGCGACACCATCGCCACGGACGCTGCCAGCGGCTTCAACACCACCTACCTTGGCTCCAAGGGCCTGCTGACCGCCTTCATCGCTGCGTTTGTGACCGGCATCATCTATAAGTTCTTTATCAAGCGCAACATCACCGTCAAGATGCCCGAGCAGGTTCCGCCCAACATTTCGCAGACCTTTAAGGACATCATCCCCTTCTCCGTCTGCATCACCGTCTTTTGGGTCTTTGACATCGCCTTCCGCGCTGCTTTTGGCTTCTGCTTTGCCCAGGGCGTCATCCAGGTGTTCCAGCCCCTGTTCACCGCTGCCGACGGCTACATCGGCCTTGCTGTGATCTACGGCGCCATGAGCCTGTTCTGGTTCGTCGGCGTCCATGGTCCCTCGATCGTCGAGCCCGCCATCGCCGCCGCCCTCGTTGCCAACATGACCGACAACCTGGCTGCGTTCCAGGCTGGCCAGCACGCTTCCGCTGTCCTGACCCAGGGTGCTCAGTACTTCGTCGTCTGCATGGGCGGTACCGGCGCCACGCTCGTCCTGGTCTTTATGTTCTGCTTCCTGGCCAAGTCCCAGGAGATGCGCGCCGTCGGTAAGGCCGCCATCGTCCCCGTGTGCTTTGCTGTCAACGAGCCGCTGCTGTTCGCCGCGCCCATCGTGCTCAACCCCGTCTTCTTTGTCCCGTTTGTCTTTGCCCCGATCGCCAACATCTGGATCCTCAAGATCTTTATCGACTTCTTGGGCATGAACGGCTTTATGTACACCCTGCCTTGGACCGTCCCCGGCCCCATCGGCACCATCATGGGCTTGGGCTTCCAGCCGCTCGCCTTTGTGATGCTCGCCATCATCCTGGTCGTCGACTTTGCGCTGTACTACCCGTTCTTCCGTGCCTATGACGCCCAGAAATGCGCCGAGGAGGCCGAGATCTCCCAGGAGGAGCTCGCCGCCAAGAACGCCGAGAAGGCCGCCAAGCTCAACGATGCCTTCCAGGGCAAGGCCGACGCCAAGAGCGTTGCCGCCGGCGCCGCTGCCGAGGCCGTGAAGTCCGACGCCGCTCCCGCAGCACCCGCTGCCGAGGCTACGGCCACCAGCGACCTCAACGGCAAGCGCGTGCTCGTGCTCTGTCAGGGCGGCGGTACCTCGGGCCTGCTCGCCAACGCGCTGGCCAAGGCTGCCAAGGAGCGCGGCATCAATCTTGAGACCGCTGCCGAGGCCTATGGCAACCACGTGGACATGCTCCCCGACTTTGACCTAGTCGTCCTGGCCCCGCAGGCCGCCAGCTACTTGGCCGACCTGCAGAAGGACTGCGAGCGCGTGGGCAACAAGTGCGTCGCCTGCCGTGGCAAGCAGTACATCGAGCTCTCCCAGAACGGCGACAAGTCTCTCGCCTTCGTCTCCGAGCAACTCTCGAAGTAAGTAACGCCCAGGGCCAGCCGACCATCCAAGACCGGCTGGCCCTTCGATTTAGACGATTGGATCATCATGTCCGTTAACCCTGCTAGCGTCACCAACCCGCCCGCGCAGTTTCCCGAGGACTTTATCTTTGGTGGCGCCACCGCTGCCTACCAGGTAGAGGGCGAGACCCGCACCCACGGTAAGGGCAAGGTCGCCTGGGACGACTTCCTGGAGGCGCAGGGCCGTTTCTCCCCCGACCCCGCCTCTGACTTCTACAACCAGTACCCCGTCGATCTGGAGCTGTGCGAGGAGTTCGGCATCAACGGCATTCGCCTCTCCATCGCCTGGAGCCGCATCTTCCCCCATGGCACCGGCGAGATCAACCCCGAGGGCGTGCAGTTCTACCACGACCTCTTCGCCGAGTGCCACAAGCACCACGTTGAGCCCTTTGTCACGCTGCATCACTTCGACACGCCGCTGCCCCTCTTTGAAAAGGGCGACTTCCTCAACCGCGAGACCATCGACGCCTTTGTGGACTTTGCCACCTTCTGCTTTAAGGAGTACGCCGACCAGGTGACCTATTGGTTCACCTTTAACGAGATCTGGGCCGACGCCTCCAACACCTACATCGAGGGCACCTTCCCCGGTGGCGTCAAGGCACATCTGGCCGAGGCTTTCCAGTGCGAGCACAACATGATGCTCGCCCACGCCAAGGCAGTGCTGGCCTTCCACAACGGCGGTTTTAAGGGCAAGATCGGCGTCATCCAGTCGTTGGAGTTTAAGTATCCGCTCAACGAGAACGACCCCGCCGACATCAAAGCCGCCAACAACGAGCACGTGCTGCAAAACCAATTTTTGCTCGACGCCACCTTCCGCGGCGACTACGCGCCCGACACCCTCGAGTGCGCCAACCGCCTGGCTGCCGTCTCGGGCGGCACCATCCAGATCCTAGACGAGGATCTGAAAATCATGCGCGAGGCCGCGCTCTACAACGACTACCTGGGCGTTAACAACTATCAGTGCCGCTTCCTCAAGGCTTACGACGGCGAGAACGACCTGCACCACAACGGTACGGGCGAGAAAGGCACCGGTCGCTGGCGCGTTAAGGGCATTGGCGAGCATGTGAACAAGCCTGGCATCCCCACCACCGACTGGGACTGGATCATCTATCCCGAGGGCCTGTTCGATCTGCTCGTCTACATTAAGCAGCGCTACCCCAACTACAAGCAGATCTTCATTACCGAAAACGGCATGGGCTACAAGGATCCCTACAAGGACGGTTTCGTGGACGACCAGCCGCGCATCGACTACATCGAGCAGCACCTGCGCTGGTTGCTCAAGGCCATGGAGGTGGGTGTCAACGTGGGCGGCTACTTCCTATGGAGCCTGCAGGATCAGTTCTCCTGGACCAATGGCTACAACAAGCGTTACGGCTTCTTCTACGTTGACTTTGAAACCCAGAAGCGCACGCCCAAGGCAAGCGCATACTGGTATAAGCACGTGGCGCAGACCCGTCGTCTGGACTAAAGACTAGCGGGGTTGCCTGCCCACATAACCTGTCCCCATTTCTCAGCCGGGGGGGGCGGCACGTCACACGGCGCGCCGCCCCCGGTCTTTTTGTTTTTGGGCTGGTCGGGAGCCGTTTGTCTCGATCTGTAACATCTAGCCGAGTTTTTTGGTCCTAGCTGTTACAGATTGAGACGAACAGGATTGCTCTTTCCGAAGAATCTAAATCTGTAACACGTAGCCCGCTTTTGACCGTCTACCTGTTACAAATCGAGACAAACGGAGTAGGACCTAACCCCGTATGTCCCTAACAGTCGAGCGTTCGACCAGCGTACTCGGCACATGAATCGCCTCGATAGACGAGCTCTCTCCAATCGCCGCCTCAAACGCAAGCTTACCGACACCGCGCAAATCAAATCGCAGCGTCGTCAGCCGATTGTGAGGAACAAGTCCCTCGAGTGCGTCGTCGATACCAACCACGCTCACGTCGTCGGGCACGGACAGGCCCGCGTTCTCGAGCGCGGCGATAACGCCCAGCGCCATCTGGTCATTTGCCGCAAGCACGGCAGTCGGCGCCTGCGACCCGCCGGCAAGCACCTCGGCCGCAATCCGCTCGCCCATGGCGTACCCACTGTCCGCACTCCAATCGCCACGCAGCATCGGAGCGGCATCGACATGAGCACGACCCAGCGTATCGCGCCAACCGGCCTCACGAAAACGCGAGGAAATCGAGTTTTCCGGACCCGCCACAAACCGCATATTCGAGTGACCATGTTCCAGCAGATAATTGGTCAACAGCTCGCACGAACCATACTGGTCGGAGTCGATCGTCGTGCAGCGCGGATGCGCATACATGGACAGGATGACCGTTCGCACTCCCGGCTGGGGAACAAACTCCTCAAAATCGGGAGCCATGCGGTTCATGTTGAGAATCATGCCGTCGACGGGTCGCTCGACCATGCGGCGCGAGGCATCGGCAAGTGTATAGGGCTTGTCGCCGCCCATCTCGATCATAGTGACGGCAAAATCGTGCTCGCGCGCCGCTTGCATGATACCCTCGAGCGTCGCCAGGTTACCGACACGTGTGATGTTGTACATGCACAGGCCAATAGAACGATACGACCCGCCGCGCAACGCCGCTCCAGCAAAATTGGGACGAAAGCCCAGCTCTTCCATGGCGGCCAGCACACGCTTGCGCGTCTTTTCCGTCACGTTGGGCATACCGTTGACCACGCGAGACACAGTCTGGCGGCTCACGCCAGCGAGCGCCGCAACCTCTGCCGCGCTCGCCGAATGACCATTCCTTGTCTGCTGAGCCATGCCTTCCACGCTAACCTGCTTCCCAACTATTCCCCGCGCCCATGGCGCATCGTACATACATCGATAACGTGCTCATGATACCCGAGCCATATACCACAACATGAAAACTTCTGTCAATCAAAACCGCTTACCGAACAAATACAACCGTTCGCGGCTGTTTGAAGTTGTTTTGTTTCTATACATCCCAGCCAGATGTTAACGTGCTCATTGTCAAATGTTCACGTGCTCATTTTGGTTCTAATCATTTTGAGATAGTGTTTATCGGGCTTTTTCACCGCTGAACGCTAACCAGGGAGCCTCCTGAGCGCAAACGCACAATATCGAACAGCGAGACGAGAGGGTGTATGCATATGTCTTTGCTAAACCGCGTACAGCAGCTGCCGAAGGGCTTTGTTTGGGGCGCCGCAACCGCCGCGTACCAAACGGAAGGTTCCACGAAGGTGGCAGGCAAGGGTAAGACCATGTGGGACGATTACCTTGTCGCCCAGGGTCGCTTTTTGCCCGACCCGGCCAGTGATTTCTACAACCGCTACGAGGAGGATATCCGCCTTTCTGCCGAGCATGGACTCAACGCCATCCGTGTGTCCATCGCCTGGACCCGCATCTTCCCCAACGGCGACGATGCCGAGCCCCTCGCCGAGGGCGTTAAGCACTACCACGAGCTGTTCGCCTGCTGCAAAAAGTATGGCGTCGAGCCCTATGTGTCCCTGCATCACTTTGACTCCCCCGCCGCCCTGTTCAACCAGGGCGACTGGCTCAACCGCAAGACCGTCGACGCCTATGTGCGCTATGCCGAGTTCTGCTTCCGCGAGTTCCGCGAGGTCAAGAATTGGTTCACCATCAACGAGCTCATCAGCCTCTCGCACTCCCAATACATCCAAGGCAACTTCCCGCCCAACCATCACTTTGATGTGACGAGCGGCATCCAGAGCCAGCACAACGAGCTCGTTGCCCACGCCCGCGCCGTCAACCTGTATAAGGATCTTGACGAGACCGAGCACCTGGGCGGACGCATTGGCATGGTCAACGTCCTGACGCCGGCATATCCTGCCACAGACTCGCCCGCCGACCAGCACGCCGCCGACCTGTACAACGCCTTCTACACCGACTTCATCATGGACGGCGCCTTCCTGGGTCACTACTCCGCGCGCACCCTCTCACTCATCAACGAGATTCTGCGTGCCAACAACGCCACGCTTACGGTTGAGGACAGCGACATGGAGGAGCTCGCCAAGGCGGCGCCCCGCAACGATATGTTCGGCCTCAACTACTATCAGTCGGCGTTTATCGCCGCCTACGATGGCGAGTCCACCAACAGCTTTAACGGCACCGGAGACAAGGGCACCTCGTGCTTTAAGTTTAAGGGCGTCGGGCAGCAGGTCGATATGCCGGGTATCCCCACCACCGACTGGGATTGGCTCATCTACCCGCAAGGCCTCTACGACACGCTCAAGCACATCAGCGCCACCTATCCCAACCTCCCCGTCATCTATATCACCGAAAACGGCCTGGGCCACAAGGACCCCGAGCCCGACGCAAACGGCATCGTCGCTGATCCCGAGCGCATCGACTTTGTCGACCAGCACATGGAGAAGGTGCTCCGGGCGCGCGCCGAGGGCGTCGACGTCCAGGGCTACTTTATCTGGAGCCTGCAGGACCAGTTCTCGTGGGCCAACGGCTATAACAAGCGCTACGGCCTGTTCTACATCGACTTCGACACGCAAAAACGCTACATCAAGCAGTCGGCACTCTGGTACAAGGAGCTCGCCGACACTATGGCGGACGCGCAGTAGCGCATCGCCTCGCTTTCCCCCGAGAGGGGAGCGGCCCTATGCGATACAAACCCAGCCGCTCCCCTCTCTCCCCCTGGGACCGACCCCGCCTGCACCCGGGCTTTTAGCAAGCGGGAGACCATATAGGTTTTCAACGTCCATGCCATTAAGATTTCATGCAAAGAGGAGCGTGAACTATGGAATCGATCGTTAAGTTCTTGGAGAAAGGTCAGCCGTACTTCGACAAGGTCTCTAAGAACATCTACCTTCAGGCCATTAAAGACGGCTTTTTGGCAGCAATGCCCATCATCCTGTCTTCTTCTGTCTTCCTGCTTATTTCGACCCTGCCGGGCGTTGTCGCCACGGTCGGCGGCTTTACGCTGCCCGACTGGTGGAACGTCGACGTCGTGAACTTCTGCAACAAGGTTTACAACTTCACGATGGGCGTCGTGGGCATCATGGTCGCCGGCACCACCGCAAGCGCGCTGACCGGCTCCAAGAACCGCCGCATGCCTGCTGGCAAGGCCATCAACGCCACGAGCACCATGGTCGCCGCCATGTGCGCTATGCTCATCTTGGCCGTTACCCAGACGAGTGCCAAGATCGACGGCGCCGATGTCTCGGTGTTCTTTACCGACAACATGGGCACCAAGGGCCTACTGAGCTCCTTTGTCGCCGCATTTGCCACGGTCAACATCTATGCCTTCTGCATTAAGCGAGACATCACCATCAAGCTGCCCAAAGAAGTCCCCGGCGCCATCGCCCAGAACTTCCGCGACATCTTCGCCTTCAGCTTCTCCATCCTGTTTGTCGCCGTCATCGACGTTATCTGCCGCACCTGCTTGGCCGTCCCGTTTGCCAACGTCATCTCCACGCTGGTGAGCCCGCTGTTCGCCGCTGCCGATTCCTACGCCGGCCTCGCCCTCATCTGGTTCATGATCCCGCTGTTCTGGTTCATGGGCATCCACGGCCCCTCGGTCGTTAAGCCTGCCCTCAACGCCGCGCTGTTTGGCAACATCACCACCAACCTCGCCACGCTGCAGGCCGGCGGTCACCCCGCCCTCGCCCTGACCGAGAACTTCGGTAACTACATCGGCGAACTCGGCGGCACCGGCGCCACGTTCATTGTCCCGATCATCTTCCTGCTCTTTATGCGCTCCAAGCAGCTCAAGGCCGTCGGCAAAGCCTCTGTCGTACCCGTGATGTTCGCCGTCAACGAACCGCTGCTGTTCGCCGCGCCCATCATCCTCAACCCTTACTTCCTGATCCCGTTCCTGTTTGCCCCCGTGGCCAACGTCCTCATTGGTAAGTTCTTCATCGACTTTTTGGGCATGAACGGCTTTATCTATGCCATGCCGTGGGCACTCCCCGGACCGATCGGCACCTTCATCGACACCAACTTCCAGCCGATCTCTCTGGTCCTGGTTGTCGTCCTGCTGGTCGTTGACTTCTTAATCTACTACCCGTTCTGCAAGGCCTACGACAACGTCCTGTGCAAGCAGGAGGCCGAGACCCTGGCCGAAGAAGAGGCCGAGGAGACCAAGGCCGTCAAGACCGCTGCCGCCCCCGCCGTTGAGGCTCCTGTTGTCGAGACCGCTTCTGCCACTGAGGCCTCCGCAGCTCCGTCCGCCCTTAAGGGCAAGGATCTGAGGGTTCTGGTTCTGTGCGCTGGCGCCGGCACCTCTGCACTGCTCGCCAACGCGCTTAAGGAAGGCGCCGACGAGCTGGGCATCGACATTACCGCCAACGCCGGTGCCTACGGCAGCCACTACGCCATCATGGACCAGTACAACGTCATCGTCCTGGCTCCGCAGGTTCGCACCTATTACAACGAGATGAAGGCCGACACCGACCGCCTGGGCATCACGCTGCTGTCGCCCAAGGGCAAACAGTACATCGACCTCACTAAGGATCCCAAGGGTGCCGTCGCCTGGATCGAGGAAAACCTCGAGGCATAAAACGCTGACGCCACCTGCCGCTCGCAGAAAAAAATGGCCCGTGCATCGATGCGTGATGCGCGGGCCATTTTGTTTAGACCGCACCCGTCCTCCTGTTCATCTTAATCTGTAACATCTAGCCGAGTTTTTGGGTCCCAGCTGTTACAGATCGAGGTGAACGCACAGGCCAAGCCAAAAATCTCAATCTGTAACATGTAGACCGCTTTTGACCGCTTAGATGTTACAGATCGAGACAAACAGATGGGTCAATCCAATCAATCTAGATCTGTAACATGTAGACCACTTTTGACCGTCTAGTTGTTACAAATCGAGACAAACGGAATAAGCCGGGCCGAATTGTCTAAATCTGTAACATCTAGCCGAGTTTTTGGGTCCCACCTGTTACAGATTAAGATGAACGAGCCGAGCACGTCTACGCCCGCAGGTCCTTCACGCTGGAACGCTCGACCAGCACGCCCGACACAAGCGTACGGCTTCTGGAGCTCGGGGCTTCCAAACCTGCGACGACCTCGTTAAGCGCACGGATGCCCAGCTCGCGGTGGCGAAACTTCACTGACGTCAGAATCGAGTTGGGAATCGTCTTGTAGAGTTCGTCGTCAAAGCCGATCACGGACACGTCGTCGGGCACCCTGAGCCCTCTGTCACGCAGAGCCATCATCACGCCGTTGGCCATGCAGTCGTTAGCAGCGAGGACCGCCGTGCAATCGGGTTTATCGGCAAGCACAAGGCCAGCGGCATAGCCACTATCCGCATTCCAATCGCCTTGCAGAGGCTCCGGCGGCTCAATGCCACGCGCCTCGAGCGCCGCTCGCCAGCCTTTCATTCGGCACTGGCTCGACAGCGACTCTTTCTTACCCGAAACGAAG
Source organism: uncultured Collinsella sp. (assembly GCA_902476475.1). Taxonomy (GTDB): domain Bacteria; phylum Actinomycetota; class Coriobacteriia; order Coriobacteriales; family Coriobacteriaceae; genus Collinsella. Next base: position 16,034 of record CABSDO010000037.1, read on the forward strand.
TACACGTTCTTGTGCCCGTGGTTCAAGAAGTACTCGCACGCCATGCGCGCGCCGCCCTCTTGATCGTCACTGACGGTGGAGCAGGTAGGATGTTCCATTGGTGTGATAATCACCGTCTTGAGGTCTTTCGGCGCCTCAAAGGTATCAAAGTCATCGACCATCTGACGCAGGTTGAAGATCATGCCATCAACAGGCAGCTGCGACATCCTGCGCGCCGCATCGGCAAGGGTCATCTTCTCCCCAGCGCGCTTTTTGATCATCGTGAGAGCAAAGCCTCGCTCTTCGGCGGCATCGGCGATACCGTCAATCATGTCCACGGCGCCGCCCGACAAGTGAAACATCACCACGCCGATGCACCCGTAACGGCCCAACTTGAGTGAACGCGCGGCAAAGTTGGTTCGAAACCCGAGCGCCTCCATGGCCGCATGGACCTTATCGCGCGTCGACTCTCGCACGCTATCAGGCTCGTTGATCACGCGCGACACCGTCTTGAGAGAAACACCCGCGGCAACTGCCACATCGTTCATTGAGACATTTTTCTTGTCCATCGTTGCCACTACTTCTCCAGTCGGTTTTGCATCGCTTGTTTTTTGTGTTCTAGCATACACTACCTGCCCAACTGACAAATCAGCCGTTTATCGGACAATATCGACCGTTCACCCGTAAATCCTTGTTGCTCTTCCAAAAATGTCTTACGTTGTCATTAACGAAATGACAACGTTGTCATTTCGCAATGCCTTCCTTAAACAGGAAGGTTTCCGGGCAGTCCTGACCATCCATCGACGACCAGTTCCATCCACATGCATCGCGCATCAAGCAGCAAAGGAGCTCTATGGACGCCATCGTAAAGATGCTCGAAAAGCATCAACCGTTCTTTGAGAAGATCTCGAGGAATATCTACCTCCAGGCCATCAAGGACGGATTCCTTGGGTGCATGCCCATTGTCCTCACCTCTTCGATCTTTCTGCTCATTGCCACCCTTCCCGGCGTAGTCGGCATCACGCTGCCCCAGCCGCTCATCGACTGGTGCAACAAGCTCTACAACTTCACCATGGGCGTCATGGGCATCATGGTTGCCGGCACCACTGCCAAGAACTTCACGGCATCCATGAACCGTCGTATGCCCGCCGGCAAAGTGCTCAACGACGGTTCCACCATGGTGGCCGCCCAGTGCAGCATGCTGCTGCTCGCGGTCACGCAGTTCACCACCAAGTTCAACGGCTCCGAGCTTTCGGTCTTCGATTGCACCAGCATGGGCACGCGCGGTCTGTTCTCGGCCTATATCGCCGCGTTCATCACCGTGTGGGTCTACAAATTCTGCGTCTCGCGCGATCTGACCATTAAGCTGCCCAAGGAGGTCCCGGGCGCCATCGCTCAGAACTTCCGCGACATCATCCCCTTTGGCGGCGCCGTCATCATCTGCGGCATCATCGATGTCGTCGTGCGCAACCTCATGGGCGTTCCGTTCTCCGAGCTGCTTATCAAACTGCTCTCCCCGCTCTTTACCGCTGCAGAAACCTATCCTGGTCTTATCCTTATCCAGGCAGCCACCGCGTTCTTCTGGTTCATCGGCGTCCACGGCCCCTCGATCGTCCAGCCGGGCATCGACCCCATCCGTCTTGCCAACCAGGCCGAGAACCTGCAGGTTCTGCTGGCAGGCGGCCACCCCGCCCATTCCCTCACCTTTAACATGTCGCTCGTAGGTGAGTTCGGCGGCACCGGCGCCACGTTCATCGTGCCGCTTCTGCTGATTCTCTTTATGAAGTCCAAGCAGCTCAAAGCCGTCGGTAAGGCCTCGATTGTTCCTGTTGCCTTCGCCGTCAACGAACCGCTGCTCTTTGGCGCGCCGATGATCCTTAACCCCTACATGCTCGTCCCCTTTGTTGCCGCCGGCTGCGTCAACGTAAGTGTTGCCAAGTTCTTTATCGATAACGTGGGCATGAACGGCTTCTCCTTCGTGGTGCCTTGGGCCACCCCTGCCCCCATCGGCATCTTCATCACCACGAACTTCCAGCTTATCGCCCTGGTGTTTGTCGCGATCATTATCTTGCTGGACGCCATCATCTACCTGCCGTTCTTGAAGGCATACGATAAGCTGCTCTGCGACCAGGAGGCCGAGCGCGCCGCCGAGCTGGGTCTCGAGTCCGATAGTGTCGCTGCCGTCGCCGCCAACGCCTCTGCGCCCGCTGTCGAGCAGGCCAACGCTGCCGCGCGCGAA
>CABSDO010000038.1 GCA_902476475.1 uncultured Collinsella sp.
ACGGTCGCCGCCACGGCCACCGCGATCGCCAAAGCCGCCACGACCGCCACGGTCGCCGCCACGGCCACCGCGATCGTCACGACCGCCGCGAGGACCGCGGTCCTCGTCCAGACCCATAGCGACGAGCGGGGCAATAACCTTATCGAGGGCAGCCATGAGCTCGGTGGCCTCCTCGTAAGAAAGCTCGGGCAGGAGCTTCTCCTTCTTGTTGGCAAGCTCGGTCAGGCCCTCGGCAGCATCCTCAGCAGCGAAGACGACGATCTTGCGCATGTCGCCCTCGGCGTCGTCGATGCGACCGACCAGATCGGCAGCCTCGGCCTCGGCCATCAGGCCATCGAGCTCACGAAGGCGCATGCCCAGCAGGTCGGACATCTCCTTCTGCTCCATCTTGGGCTTGAGGTCAAGGAGCTTGATGGCGCGCTCGATATTCGCCATGCGCTCGGCCTTGGCCTCCTCCTCCTTGGAAATAGCAAAGCGACGGCTGCGCAGCAGGCGGGCGGCCTTCTGCATCTTGTCCATCAGCTCTTCGTCATCGTAATCAGCGGCGGCCTCGACAACCTCGGCCTCCTCCTCGGCGGAAACCTCGTCAGCAGCCTCAACCTCGGCAGCTTCGGTCTCCACGGTCTCGACTGCCTCAACCTCGGCAGCCATGGTCTCGTTCTCGGTCTCGTTCATGATCTCTTCGTTCTCAGACATGAGACTCCTTCTTGGCCCTCTCGGGCATCATCGCCCCATTCGCGGGGCCCGTCGCGCACTCTTTGCGCTTTAAACATTCATGCCTCTCGGCAAAACGTCCATTAGTTTATGGTGTCGCCCGCTAATCTAGCTGCAGAATCTATGTGCACACATTAATGCGACATGTGCGACTCGCGGCGAGCGTACACAACCGATACCACAAATCCGACCACGGCAATTACAGCCGCCACACGCACGGCTGCCGCAAATCCAATCGCCTGGGCAACGTCGGTCGCAACGCCAGCGGCGCCGGCAGTCGCCGCAGAACTCGAGAGCAGGCCGATAAACAGCGACGGGCCAAACGATGCGGCAATCATGTTCCACGTGTTGAGCAATGCTGTTCCGTGAGGATGCTCAGCGACAGGCAGCGTCTCCAAGCCGGCCGTTTGCGAGGGGCTCAGCACCAAACCGACTCCGGCATACACAACAACGGTCAGCGCCACGACGACGCCGATGTTCATGCTTGCGGCCGTCATCGAGATGACAGTCTGCCCCACGGCGATCAGGGCAAAGCCGACCGGCAGCAGCGGCCATGCGCCACGGGCGTCCATCACGCGTCCGCCCACAATCGAGGTCACGGCATTGCAGGCAATCGCCGGCAAAATGAGCAAGCCCGCAACAAGGGCGGTCATGCCGTATGCGCCCTCAAAATAGAGCGGCAACAAAACGCTCATCGAGAACGTCGTCATCATCGACACCACCACAAGCAGACACGCAGGCCAAAAACGAACGCTCGCCATGGGACGCACGTTAAGCACCGGATGCTCGAGCTTGAGTTGGCGGGCCGCAAACAGGCCGAGCAGCACAATGGCGGCGAAGAGCGCCGCGATGCCGGCAATCAGATTGGTCGAGGACTCGCCTACGGAATACACAAATGCCGTAATACCGGCGGCGAGCAAAACAACCGACAGAATATCAAGCGTGGCGTTCGAACGCTCTCCGACATTCTGAACGAGCTTTACGCCCGCCGCAGCGACCACAATGCCGCCCACCAGCGGCACTACGAACACCGCCCTCCAGCCAAACAACGTGCACATTAGACCGCTGATCACGGGTCCAAACGCCGGCCCCAGCGTAATGCAGGCACCGCCCAGGCTCAGATACAGACCGAGCTTCTCGCGCGGAGCGCAAGACAGCACCACGTTCATCATGAGTGGGAACAAGATGCCCGATCCCGCAGCCTGCAAAATACGGCTTGGCAGCAAAACGCTAAACGACGGAGCGAACAGGCACAGGACTTCGCCGGCGACCATGCATCCGCATGCGAAAAACAGCAGCTTGCGCGTCGAGAAACGGCCGGACAGAAAGGCCATAATGGCCGTAAAGATCGACGTCACGATCATGTAGCCCGAGACGAGCCACTGCGCCGTGGTGGCACTCACCGAAAAGGCTGCCATAATGTCGTGCAACGCCACGTTAATGATGTTCTCGTTAAACGCGGCAACAAAGGCTGCAATATACATTACGACGAGAATCGCCGAAGTCGTCGATGTTGACTGAGTTTGCTTCTGGGATTTGGTCCCCATGAAATTCCTTCCTCTTAGAACGACAATCGCATCGCCCCAGAGGAACAGTCCAGGGCGAAAATGAGCCCTAGACTTACACCAGACGCCGTACACGACGCATCTGGCAACATGGTCCAACGTCGAAAGATTGTAACGCGGACACGCAGCTTTCCTTCCGCGCTATTATTAAAAGTCCACGAAAGCATAAGACATGAGGAGCCCGCCATGATTAAGCCCATCATGAAATCCGAGTTCTTTTTGCGCCTGCCTTCCGAAGACGCGGGGCCCGACGATGCCGCGACCGGGCAGGACCTCCTGGATACGCTCCACGAGCATGAGCACGAGTGCGTGGGCCTCGCCGCCAACATGATCGGCGTGCGCAAGCGCATCATCTGCGTAAAGGACGGCAGCAAATCGCTGCTCATGTACAACCCGCAAATTCTTGAGCAGGTCAACGCCTACCAGACGAGCGAAGGGTGCCTCTCGTTGGCCGGCGAGCGTCCCTGTACCCGCTATCGCCGCATTAAGGTTGAGTATTTGGACGAGAACTTCGTCCACCGCATCAAAAACTTCTCGGGCTACACCGCCGAGATCATCCAACACGAAATCGACCACTGCCAAGGAATCGTTATATAGTTCCGACGATTCAAGAAAGCTCCCCGCAGCAAAACAACTGCAAGGAGCTTTTCATAGTGCGGAGCTTCTATCCCACTAGTTCTGGCGGTAGTGATCGAAGAAGTCGGCCAAATCTTCGAGCGACTCTTTGAGCACTTCCATGCGCGGCAGGTACACGATGCGGAAGTGGTCGGGCTCGGCCCAGTTAAAGCCGCCGCCGCGCGTGATCAGGATCTTCTTCTCGTGCAGCAGGTCGAGGGCAAACTGCTCGTCATCGGTGATGTTGAACTTCTTCACATCCATCTTGGGGAAGATGTAGAACGCTGCACGCGGCTTAACCACCGAGATGCCGTCAATCTTGTTGAGCGCCTCATACACAAAGTTGCGCTGCTCGTAGACACGGCCGCCGGGACGGATGTAGTCGTTAACCGACTGATGGCCGCCGAGCGCCGTCTGGACGATCGACTGAGCCGGCACGTTGGAGCACAGGCGCATGTTGGAGAGCATGTTGATGCCCATGATGAAGTCGCTCATACAGCGCTGGTTGCCCGAAAGCACCATCCAGCCAATACGATAGCCCGCGATCATGTGCGACTTGGAAAGGCCGCTAAAGGTGACGCAGGGCAGATCGGGAGCGAGCGAGGCAATCGAGACGTGCTCGTAGCCGTCCATGCACAGACGGTCGTAGATCTCATCGGCAAAGATCATGAGCTGGTGCCTGCGCGCAACCTCGACGATGCCCTCGAGCACCTCGCGCGGGTAGACCGAGCCCGTGGGGTTGTTGGGGTTGATGATGACGAGGGCCTTGGTCGCGCTCGTGATCTTGGACTCCATATCCTCCAGGTCGGGATACCAATCGGCCTGCTCGTCGCACAGATAGTGCACAGGATGGCCGCCGGCAAGGGTTGCGCACGCCGTCCAGAGCGGATAGTCGGGGCTGGGGATCAGAATCTCGTCGCCATTGTCGAGCAGCGCGTTCATCGAAAGCTGAATGAGCTCGGACACGCCGTTGCCCGTGTAGATGTGCTCCATCTGAACATTGGGCAGGCCCTTGATCTGCGAGTACTGCATAATCGCCTTGCGCGCAGAGAACAGGCCGCGCGAGTTGGAATAGCCTTCGCAGTCGGGCAGCTGCTGGCGCATATCCTTGATGACCTCGTCGGGCGTGCGGAAACCGAAGGGCGCCGGGTTGCCGATATTGAGCTTGAGGATGCGCTCGCCCTCGTCCTCCATACGGGCAGCCTCGTCGACGACGGGACCGCGCACGTCATACAGGACGTTATCGAGCTTGGTGGATTTAGAAAAAGTACGCATGGTGGTGCTCCTTGGAATTTGAGCTGAGGGATGGGGTTCGGACTTGGAAACGTTACGGGGCGATGATGCCTCGCCTTGATCGGCGCTACCGGCAAGCAGCCAGGTAACATCGACCTCCAAAATGCGGGCGAGCAGCTCGGCCACATCGCGCCGCGGGATCGTCTTGCCGCTCACATATTGGCTCATCTGACTCTTGCCGAGTTTTTTGCCGAGCATCTCCGATGCGCGGATCACGTCCGACTGGCGAACGTCGCGATCGGACATAGTCTGTCGCAGGCGATCGCTAAACGTCTCTTGGGCCACTAGAACCTCCTTGCTGGCAAAGTTCAATTTATAGAACACGAATTGAACCAAGGTTCAATTTAGGCAGCAGTATAACGCGGCACCTCATTCGAAAGTTCAATTTCATAAGAAAATGCACCGGACTCTGAGATTTGCCCAAAGCGGACAATGACGCGCACACGTTTAGAGGTATTCGAGGAAACGGGCGGTAGCAAGCGAAACATCGGCCGTGCGATATATCGCGTTGATCTGCCGATGAGGATGTCCCTCGAGCGGGCGCACGGCAATATCAAACTGGCAGCGGCGCAAGATGAGCGCCGGAAGAATGCTCACGCCCAGACCGTCCTCGACCATGGCCATAATCGCATAGTCATCCCAGGTCGACAGTTTTGAGCGCACCGTCAGGCCCGCGCGGCGAAACAGCGGCGTAATCTCGTCGTCGCCACCGCGTTCCAGCAGAATAAACTGCTCGTTGGCCAAATCGGCAAGGGAAACGACCTCCGCGGTGGCAAGCGAGGAGTCCGCTGGCACCACGGCCATCAGCTCGTCTTGCACCAACGGCCGCGACGCCATGCCGGCGCCGCGTGGCTCACGCGGAATAAAGCCCAGGTCGCAGCGGCCTTCCGCCACCCATTGCTCTATCTCGGAGTAATCACCCATCAACAGCTCGTAATCGACGTCCGGATGATCGGCGCGAAACCGCGCGATCACCGGCGGCAGCACATGGGTCGCCACACTCGAAAACGTACCGATACAGATCTTGCCACGCATGAGCCCTCGCATCTCGTCCACGCGTCGCTGCAGGCGGCCAAACTCTTCGCATAACGCCTCGACCGCCGGCATGACCTGCCGCCCGTCGGCAGAAAGCACCACGCCCTCGCGGCTTCTATCGAGCACTTTAAAGCCCCAGTCGGCCTCAAGGTCGCCCACCATGCGGCTCACGCCCGACTGCGAATAGTTCAGCCGCTCTGCAGCACGCGTAAAGCTGCCGGCACGTACCGTCTCGAGCAGCACTTGCATCTTTTGGATATTGGTCTCCACAGCACGTCCCCACCTTTGCATGAGTTTTTGTCATGTTTGCCATACATTATATTCGCTTTTCTTCTAAAGCCAGTTCACCCATAGTGAACATGCTCGGATATAGAGGGGATGTCAGCGCATGAACAACAGACTGTTTACGTACTTAGCAGCATTGCTATTGTTTGGCTCCAACGGCATCATTGCCGCTGCCATCGCGCTGCCGAGCTCCAATATCGTGCTCCTGCGCACGTTTTTGGGCGCACTTTCGCTTGTCACCGTCCTCGCCATCACCCAACGCCATAAGTTGCAGGCGCCATCTCGCCCCCGCGAAGCCGCAGCCCTCCTCCTTTCGGGAGCCGCGCTGGGCGCTAGCTGGATTTTTCTGTTCCGCGCCTACCAGACGATCGGCGTCGGCATATCCTCGCTGCTGTACTACTGCGGCCCTATCATTGTCATGGCGCTCTCCCCGCTCATCTTTGGCGAAAAGCTGACCGGTGGCAAAATCGCCGGGTTTATCGCCGTCGCCTGCGGCGCTTTTCTCATTGCAGCGCAAGGTTTAGGCGGCAACATGCCCATTGCCGGCATCGTCTGCGGCATCGCCTCGGCATTTTGCTATACGCTGATGGTCATCGCCAGCAAGGGTGCGCCGCACATCGAGGGTCTCGAGAACTCCGCGCTCCAGGTGAGCGCCGCCTTTGTGACCGCGCTGGTCCTCACGCTCGTCACCCAAGGCGCCCCCTCGTTCCTCTCCCCCAGCATTGCCGCCGGCATCGATTGGCGCGCCGTTGCCATGCTCGGCATTGTCAACACCGGACTCGGTTGTCTGCTCTACTTTAGCGCCGTCGCCAAGCTGCCCGTCCAGACCGTCGCCGTCGTCGGCTACCTCGAGCCGCTTTCGGCGGTCGTGTTCTCGGCCGTCCTTTTAGGCGAAGCCATAACACCGGTCCGTCTGATGGGTGCCGCACTTATCATCGGCGGTGCGATCTTTTGCGAGCTCGCCGGCAAGCGCGCAAACGCCAAGGCTAGCATCGCCCAGACAGCACGCGCCTAACAGCCCCTGCTTTGAAATGCTACCCGCGTATATAAATAATCCCCAGCTGGGGATTATTGTCTAAAACACCCCGATGTGCCAAACTGCTCTTATATGTATAAAGATGGCATAAAGGTCTACTGCTCTTGGCAGAGGCCGGATGTCCAAGGGAGTCCACGTGGCACACAACGAACCGGAGGCAAGCCTCCAAGACCAGCGTAGTCAAGGCGGGCATGGAGCCATTCCCCTCTCCGCTGGCATGCTGCTCGTTACGCTCGGCGTCGTCTATGGTGACATCGGCACGAGCCCCATGTACACCATGAAATCAATCGTCGCCAACAACGGCGGCATCGGCACCGTCAGCGAGGACATGATCCTGGGCGCGCTCTCGCTCGTCATCTGGACCATGACGCTCGTGACCACGGTCAAGTACGTGGTAATTGCCATAAGGCCGACAACCACAACGAAGGCGGCATCTTCGCCCTGTTCAGCCTCGTTCGCAAGGTGGCGCCGTGGCTGATTCTCCCCGCCATGATCGGCGGTGCGGCACTGCTTGCCGACGGCATCCTCACCCCCGCCGTCACGGTTACCACGGCCATCGAGGGTCTGCGCACCATCGAATGGGGCCATGCGCTGCTGGGCGACGGCCAGACCAACGTCATCATCATTACCATCATCATTATCTGCGGTCTGTTTGCCATGCAGCGCGCCGGCACCTCGTCAATCGGCAAGCTCTTCGGTCCGCTCATGACGCTATGGTTCCTGTTCCTGGCGGGCGCCGGCTTGTTCAACATGCTCGGCAACCTGTCCATCTTGCGCGCACTCAACCCCATCCGCGGCATCATGTTCCTGTTCTCGCCCATCAACCACTCGGGCATCATGGTGCTCGGCTTTGTCTTTCTGTCGACGACCGGCGCCGAGGCGCTCTATTCGGACATGGGTCACGTGGGCAAGGCTAACATTTACGCATCCTGGCCGTTCGTAAAGGCGGCGCTCATCCTTAACTATCTGGGTCAGGGCGCTTGGCTGCTCGCCAACAACTCCAATCCCCAGATGCTCGCGATGGACATCGTCAACCCGTTCTACATGATGCTTCCCGAGCCCCTGCGCCCCCTTGCCATCGTGCTTTCGGCCGTGGCGGCCATCATCGCCTCGCAGGCGCTCATCACCGGCTCGTTCTCGCTGGTATCCGAGGCCACGCGTCTCAACCTTATGCCGCATCTGCGCATCCACTACCCCAGCGACACCAAGGGCCAGCTCTATATTCCGCTCGTCAACAACATCATGTGGGTCGGCTGCATCTTCATCGTGCTGCTATTCCAGAACTCTGAGCGCATGGAAAGCGCCTATGGCCTCGCCATCACCGTGACCATGCTCATGACCACCACACTGCTGACGAGCTATATCGCCGGCATCCTCAAGCACAAGCTGGGTGCCTGCGTCTTCGCCCTGCTCTTTGGTGCCATTGAGCTGTGCTTCTTCGCTTCGTGCCTCACTATGTTCTTTAACGGCGGCTACGTCATGATCTTCCTGGCCGCGCTGCTGTTTGGCCTTATGTATGTGTGGCGCCGCGGCACCGCCATCGAGCGCACGCAAACGATCCTGTTGCCCGTCTCCAAGTACATCGACCAGCTCAATCGTCTGCGCAATGACGAGACCTACCCCGTGCTCGCCGACAATCTGGTGTTCCTCACCAACAGCCCCGATCCGCTCACGCTCGACCGCGACGTGCTCTATTCCATCCTGGACAAGCATCCCAAGCGCGCCAAGGCATATTGGTTCATCAACGTGCACGTTACCGACGAGCCCTATACACACGAGTATTCCGTCGAGACCTTTGGCACGGACTTTTTGTTCCGCGTGCGCCTGGACCTGGGCTTTAAGGTCAACCAGCGCATCAACGCCTATCTGCGCCAGATCGTTGGCGACCTGATGGCATCGGGTGAGTTGCCGCCGCAGCATCACACCTACTCTATCTACGAGACCCGCGGCAACGTGGGCGACTTCCGTTTTTGCATGCTGCGCAAGATGCTTGCCCCCGAAACGGACATCAACCGCAACGACCACCGTGTGATGGCCATCAAGTACGCCGTCCGCCGCGCCTGCGGAAGCCCGGCACGTTGGTATGGTCTCGAGAACTCGGCCATCATCATTGAGTACGTACCACTCTTTGCCCGCATGCGTCCGGCAGTCAAACTCATTCGCACCCAGGTGCCGCTCGAGATCCTGATCGAAGAGGCCGAGGAAATGGAAGTCGACATCTTCTCGGACGACCTGGTCAACGGCAACGAAGCCGGTAAGGACATGAACGTCGATCCCACCGAGCTGCTCGAGAGCGTCGCCGATACGCCCGAACAGCAACAGCTCGACGGCCTCGAGAGCGAACAACTCAACGACGCCAACTTCTAGCGACGTCACAAATCGACGACAACGGTCCCGCATCTTATGGGAGATGCGGGACCGCTTTGCATTGCAGTAAAGCTATCGGCTACGAACGGCGCGGCTCGGGAACCACGAGCCTATCGGGGCTCGCGCCCTCGGCATCCATCAGGCTCACGTAGCGAATCGACGGATCCCCATACATCGCGTAGTAATAATTGCCCGTGCGCGCGCTAAAGCATCCGGTATAGATAGTCTTCTCGAACTTGCCATCGCCCATCCTGGACGCCCCCTCAATCATCACCACGCCCTCGAGTGAACGGAACATGCGGACGACGTTTTCGGTCTCGCTCTCCTTTTGCGGGTAATTGGCATTGAGGTACGCCGCCTTTACAAAACGGCTCGGCGAATAGCAGTCACCCGGAATACCGCGCATGCCGGCACCCGCGCCATAGGGCTTGAGCTCGGCGCCACGCCATGTCGCCGTCTGCGGAAAATCGCTTGTGGCCGTGATATAGGTGCGCAGGTTTTCCATGTGCCACGGGAAGGTGGGCTGATTGGCAAGGGTATCGACCGGATCGTCGTATACATGCAGGCCGTCAGCCATCATCTCGACCACGATGCTACGCTGGCTGTCGCCGATAATCCAATGGAGCAGCGACACGCCCAGCCCCTCTCCTGCAGATTTGGCAACAATCACCGTGTCGCGCAGCGCGGCCTCGACCTCATCGACCGTCGAGAACGTCGCTGCCACCCACAGGGGAAACTCATAGGCCGCGATATTGGTCTTTCCATCAACCGGCCCCTCGGCATACTCGGCATAACCCGGGAAATTGAGACCCGCCACGGCGAGGCCCGCATCGTTGCCGCAGTCGAAGAACATAGGGTAGTTCTTGTAATCGATGCACATACCGATCACCGCGTGTGCCGCTGTCGCGTCATCGATAAACGAATACGGAATGTGAAACCCGCACGGCATCACGCGAACCTGTTGGCCGTAGTCAAAGCTCCAGTCGAGGTTGCGGCCCAGATACATGTGGCCAGAATTATCGGTAAATCGAATACTCGTACACATAGCGCCTCCTAGCCTTACGTTCTTGCTAAGCTTATTGTCACCAAACAAAAAGGCGCTAAACACAAAAGCCCGGACATGACAACAACGTCATACCCGGGCTATTCAAGCAGGATAAACTCAACCAAGTTAACCCCGCAGGTCGTCTAAGGGGTCAAAGTGCCGCAGATTGCCACGAAAGAGGAGCGAAGCGTACTTAAGGTACGCGAGCGACGATTGAGCGGCAAGGTGCGGTGCTTTGGTCCCCTTAGACCAACTTTCCTAGACAGTGGTCAATCATGTGTTGAATCATCTGCGCCTCGAAGCCCACAAAGTCCTGCTTGCGCTCGCGCATCTTGCCGTCGACGATTACGTCATAAGCGACCTTGCACTTGATGTAGCGCGTGGACTTGGTGATCTCCTCGTGCGTCAGGCAGCTCTCCTCCATCTTGCTGGCACCCAGGCCAAACACCAGGCGGGGGTTGTAGAGCACATGGGGCTCGCCGGCATCGTCCAGGTAGACGCAGACCTTCTTGGTGACGCCAATCTGGTTGGCGGCAAGGCAGCCGGCATCGTCGAGCGACTTGATGGTATCGATCAGGTCCTGTGCCACCGACTCGTCCTCGACGGTCGCGACCTCGCAACGCTGGGACAGAATAGCCTCGTCGTGGCAGAGCTCTTTAATCATACGTTCCTCCATAGGGGTCGTTGTAACTGCTTAAGTATACGGTACCCACACATTTTCATACGGAAAATACCGCCCGTCCGCTACAAAGCGCCGAACATCAACATGTGAGGAACAGCAAGGTTGTAAAGGCGATATAGTGAATGAGTTCGTGTCAATCGGCCTAAACTCGGGGCCGAACAAGGAAAGGGTATGCATGGACGAACTTTTTCACGTCAGTGAGCGCAAGTCCACAATCGGGACCGAACTTCGCGCTGGACTGACAACATTCCTGGCGATGGCCTACATCATCGCCGTCAACCCCGCAGTGCTCTCGGGCGCCGGCATCGATGCGGGAGCACTCGCCTGCGCCACCTGCCTGGGCGCCGGCATCATGACCATCTGCATGGGCATCTTCGCCAACCGCCCGCTCGCCTGCGCTTCGGGCCTGGGCATCAACGCCATGATCGCGGGCATCGCCACCACCATGTGCGGCGGTGACTGGCACGTGGCCATGAGCGTTATCTTCCTCGAGGGTATCGTCATCTTGCTGCTCGTCCTGTGCGGCCTGCGCGAGGCCATTATGGACGCCATCCCCGTGGTCCTGCGCCACGCCATCTCGGTTGGCTTGGGCCTGTTTATCGCCATGATCGGCCTGTGCGACGCTGGCATCATCACCGCTGGCGCCGGTACGCTCGTCGGCTTGGGCGACATCGCCTCCCCCACCTTTATCGTCGGCATCATCTCCATCGTCGTGACGGTTGCCCTGGCTTCCCGCAACGTGCCGGGCTCGCTGCTCATCGGCATCATCGTCGCCGTTATCGCCGGTATCCCGCTGGGCGTCACCCACGCCCCCGAGGGCCTCATCGCACCGCTCGACTTCTCGACCTTTGGCGCCCCGTTTGCTAGCACCGCCGATGGCAACATGGCCATCGTGAAGGTTCTGACCGACCCGATGCTGCTCGTCGTTGCCTTCTCGCTGCTCATGAGTGACTTCTTCGACACCATGGGCACCGCGATGGCCGTCGCCAAGCAGGGCGAGTTCTTGACCGAGGACGGCAATGTCGAGGACATCCGTCCCATCCTGGTCGTCGACTCCGTGGCCGCTGCTGCCGGTGGCTTTATGGGCGTCTCCTCCATCACCACCTTCGTCGAGTCCACCTCTGGCGCTGCCGACGGTGGCCGCACGGGCCTCACCTCCGTTACCACCGGCGTGCTGTTCATTCTCGCCGCGTTCTTCTCCCCCATCGTCACCATCGTTTCCAGCGCCGCCACCTGCGGTGCCCTGGTCTACGTCGGTTACCTCATGATGAGCGAGGCCTCCGAGATCGACTGGTCCGACGTGTCGCAGGGTTTCCCAGCGTTCATGATTGTCGCCGGCGTTCCCTTCACCTACTCCATCTCTGCCGGCATTGGCCTGGGCTTTATCGCCTACGTGATTGTCGCGCTCTTTAAGGGCGAGGCCTCCAAGATCAAGCCGCTCATGTGGATCGCAGCCCTTGCCTTCCTCGTCTACTTCTTTGTAGCGTAACGGCAAAGCTGCCAAAGCAGAACGCCAAAGCGCGGAGTCGCATCGAGCGGCTCCGCGCTTTTCTTTTAAGCCCAGGCAACGCACGGACGCGCGATATATTGCTTCCCAAGTTTTGGACATTTTGCCCTCCAAACGGCACTACCGCCGGCTACATCCTGCAGATATGCTGGGCGTAATCGCATAGGCCCTATGAGGATGGGAGTAACCATGGCCGCCTTGTTCACGACCCCCAAGCGCAATGACAAAACCTCTGGAGCCCATTTTGTCGAGCCCGACGTGCGCCGTCGCACGCTGCTCGCACACGGCAGCTGGCGCCGCGTGACACGCCGCATCGTTGTAGGCGCCGTATGCGCGCTTACGGTGAGCTCGTTGCTCATGCCGAGCATCTCGCTTGCCGCCGAATGGATCGACGTTGGCGGCACCCAGTACAACGCCGGCACTGCAGCGGGCGACGAGGCCGGCACCTGGGCCTGGGACGGCGCCGACGACATGAAGCTCAACGGCTATAACGGCGGCGCGATCGAGGCAGCGGGCAAGCCCAACCTGAGCTACGAGGGCAACAACACCGTCACTAACGACGACGGCCGCGGCATCAAGGTTAAGGATGGCGCGAACGAGAACGCCGAGCTTAATATTCAGGGCGACGCGTCCAGCACGCTCAACGTGACATCTTCTCGTGACGCCATCACTTCCGTCGGCAACATCAACATCGACGGCGCTGGCACTGTCAACGCCACGAGCACCGAGCACGATGCCATCGATGCCGGGGGCGATGTCACCATCAAGGGCTCGGGAAACGTTAACGCCACGGGCGATTCGGATGGCATCAGGGCCGACGGCAACATCACGATCGACAGCAGCGGAACCGTCACCGCCAAGGCCACCGAGGATCAGGGTATCGATGCTAACGAGAACCTCATCATAAAGGGCGGCGGCAAGGTAGAGGCAAGCTCTATCAAAGACAATGCGATTTGGGCCGACGACAACATCGAGATCTCGGGTGGCAGCCAGGTCAAGGCAAGCTCCGAGGAAGACGCCGCCATCGACGGTAAAAACAGCCTCACGGTCACGAACGCTTCCCTCAACGCAAGTGGCGTTGGGTATGGCATCTATGTCTACAAGGGCATCACGCTCGATGGCGCGACCGTGACGGTCCGCGCAAGCTCAGATGGCGGGGAAGTCAGCGCACTCTTCACCGATGAGGACGACATCGTCATCAAGAACGGCTCGACTGTGGATGCGCTCGCAGAAGGCAGGTTCTCGGTTGCAATCTCCACCAGTAATTTCTACTCCGGCGAAGCGGGTGGCCATATCTACATCAGCGACTCCGTTGTCAAGGCCATAGCCCGCTATGCCGAGACCGGCGGCGACGGCCCCGACCACTACAGTGGAGACCAAAACGACGAAATCATCCCTGAGTCCGAGGGCCTGAACATCGGCATCTTCGCGCAGACCAGCGAGGGCATCACGCCCGCGACCATCTCGATCGCCCGCAGCAGGGTCACGGCCGAGGGAGACACGGCGGCAATCTTCGCCCTTGCCATGAGCGCGGACGGCAAGGCGATCGGCACCATCGAAATCAAGGACGCCATCATCCAGGCGCCTGCAGGCGGCAAAGTCATTGACTATCGCAACAAGGAAGAGCTCAGCGACGGCATCGTCTACGAGGCGGGGCAGACCATCGGCACGGGCGACGCCACGGTCGACTCCCCCTACGATGAAGCTGTCGCCAAGAGCACGGTCATCGTGCCTCCCGAGGAGATCAAACCCGAGGAAAAGCCCGGCGAGACCAAGCCCGAGGGTTCCAAGTCCGAGGGCACGAAGACAACCAAGACCGTTGCAGTTGCAGCCACGGGAGCCAAGACCGTCGGCAAGCTCGCGGCAACCGGCGACGCCTCGAGCGCAGCCATCGTGGCAGCCGCCCTTGCGGGAACAGCCGCCATCGCCGTAGGCGCCGGGGGGAGCCGCAAGCGCTCATAGACGCCCTTCATACACGAACCGACACTTTTAAAGCCGCCTAGTCCGCGCACCGTTTAGCAACGCCACCGCCGAGCTCCCCTCCAGCGGTGGCGTTTTCTGTTTGCACTCGTATGGCGCACACGCGAGCGGAGTCGCAACAAGCGGCTCCGCGCTTTGTGATTAATGCCCGACAACGCGTAGGTGCGCAGCTTATTCCTCTTCCGGATTTTGGACATTTTGCCCTCCAAACGGCACTACCGCCGGCAACATCCAGCAGATACGCTGAATCTAGTCGTATAGGCCCTATGAGAACGGAAGCAACCATGGCAGCCTTGTTCACGACCCCCAAACGCAATGACACTACCGCCGGAACCCATGTTGCCGAACCCGACGTTCGCCGTCGCATAGGACTCGCGCACGGCAGCTGGCGCCGCGTGACGCGCCGCATCGTCGCGGGCGCCGTGTGCGCGCTCACGGTGAGCTCGCTGCTCATGCCGAGCGTCTCGCTCGCAGCGGAATGGGTCAAGGTCGGCGGCAACAAGTACAACACCGCGGCGAGCGACGAGGCCGGTACCTGGTCGTGGGACGGCGCCGACGACTTGAAGCTCAACAACTATAACGGCGGCGAGATCCAGGCCGCAGGCAAGCTCAACGTGAATTACTCGGGAACCAACATCGTCACTGCCGAATGGATCGAAAGCATCAACGTTTCTCATGGCACTAACGAGAATGCCGAGCTCAATATCCAAGGCGACGAGGGCGGCACGCTCAGCGTGACATCTACTGAGGACGCTATCCTCTCCACGGGTAATATCAACATCGACGGAGCCGGATCCGTCAACGCCACGAGCACTGGGTTTGATGCCATCAATGCCGGAGGTGATCTCGCTATCAAAGGTTCGGGCAACGTCAACGCCACGGGTGCATCGGATGGCATCAGGGCAAACGGCAATATCACGATTGACGACAGCGGAGCCGTCACCGCCAGGGCTACCAAGGACAAGGGTATTGGAGCCGACAAGAACCTCACCATCAAGGGTGGCGGGACGGTCGAGGCAAGCTCAGCCGATGGTGAGGCCCTTTGGAGCGGCGGTAATATCAACATCTCGGACGGCAGCCAGGTCAAGGCAAGCTCCGAGAAAGACGCTGCCGTCGAGGCCAAGGGCAGCCTCGCAGCCACAAACGCCTCCCTCAACGTAAACGGTGTTGAATATGGCGTCTATGCCCACAAGGGCATCACCCTCGATCATGCAAACGTGACGGTCCGTGCAAGTAAAGGCAGATACGGTGGCGCCAACGCCCTCTTCACCTACCAGGACGACATCGTCGTCAAGAACGGCTCCACCGTGGACGCGTTTGCGGAAGGCGAGGTTTCGGCTGCATTCTCCACCAGAAACGATCGACCCAACGAGAAGGGCGGCCACATCTACATCAGCGACTCCGTTGTCAAGGCCATAGCCCGCTATGTCGAGAACGGCGACGGCCCCATCCCCTACAGCGAAAACCAAGATGGCGAGACGAGGCGCGAACCCCAAGGCGAGAACATCGGCATCATCGCCCAGACCAGCGAGGGCGTCACACCCGCAGTCATCTCGATCATCCGCAGCAAGGTAACGGCCGAAGGAGATACAGCGGCAATCTTTGCCCGTGCCATGAGCGCTGACGGCAAGACAATCGGCACCATCAAGATTGAGAACGCCGCCATCCAGACGCCCGAAGGCGGCAAGGTCATTGACTATCGCAAGCTCCGTGACGGCATCTACGAGGCAGGCCAAGCCATCGGCACGGGCGACGCCACGGTCGACTCCCTCCATATCAAAGCAGTCGCCAAAAGTACGACCATCGCACCTCCCGAGGTAGCCAAGCCGGAAGACCCCAAGCCCGACGAGACCAAGCCCGCAGAAAGCAAGCCCGCGGAGTCCAAGCAGAACCCCAAGCCTGAGGGCTCAAAGCCGACCAAGGCCGTTGCGGCTTCAACCACGAAAGCCAAGACTACCGGCGTGCTCGCGGCAACCGGCGACACCTCGGGTGCGGCCATCGTGGCAACCGTCCTTGCGGGAACAGCCGCTATCGCCGCAGGCACCATGGCGAGCCGTAAGCGTTCTTAGACGCCTCTGCGCACATGGCAGCTCCCGCGAAGGCCCCGAGCCCCAGCACCGTTTAACAACGCCACCGCCGAGCTCCCCTCCAGCGGTGGCGTTTTCTGTTTGCGCCCGCACGACGCGCGCGAATGTTCTTGATGCTGTCCAACCGGTATACGCTGGCGTGCGACAATTGGGACTGCCGATATCACAACACTGAGAGAAGCCTGCCTTGGAAGCGCAAAAGCAGATAACCGTACATTCGGAGCATACGGAAGGCGCGCCCGTCATCTACCTCCCCGTGGTCATGGGCAACGGCAGCGAGGTTTATGACCGCTGCCGAGAGCTCGACTGTCCGCCATTCGCCCTCGTCACCATTGGCGGGCTCGATTGGAATCGCGAGCTGAGCCCCTGGGCATGCGACGGGACCGTACGCGATGCCGAGCCTTTCGGCGGCCAAGCTGCCGATTTTCTTGATGAGCTGCTGAATCAGATAATCCCCCAGGTCGAGTCGTCGCTTCCTCAGCCGCCCACCTGGCGCGGCATTGCCGGTTACTCGCTCGCGGGCCTCTTCGCACTCTGGTCCCTCTGGCAAACCGACGCCTTTGACCGCGCCGCGAGCGCATCGGGGTCGCTATGGTTTCCCGACTTTGTCGACCGTGCCAGCACGGCCCCTTTTGCCGGCAGCCCGCAAGCCGTCTACCTGTCACTCGGCAAAAAGGAAACCAAGACGCCCAACCGCATGATGCGGCATGTACTCGACGACACACGCGCGATGGAAGCGTTGCTCGTCGAGCGCGGCATTCCAACAACGCTGGAGCTCAACCCCGGCAATCACTTTGCCCAAACCGACTTACGCATGGCCCGCGGCATCCACTGGATACTGACACATTAAAAATGGTGCCCACACGCATATACGCATGGGCACCATATCTTGTTTTAGCTGAACGCAGCTGCTACTCAGCAGCCTCCTCAAGCTCGGAGACATCAAACTCAAAGTCGTTACCCGGCAGGATGGCGTTGAGCACAATGCCCACCAGTGAGCCCACGGCAATGCCGGACAGCGAAATGGTCACGCCGCCCAGCTCCAACACGATGGCGCCGGCGGTGCTATAGGCAATGCCGAGCGAAAGTACGAGTACAAGAGCGGCCACCAGCACGTTGCGGTTGTTCTGAAAATCGACCTGGTTCTCGATGAGATTGCGGACGCCCACAGCGCTGATCATGCCGTAGAGCACGAGCGACACACCGCCGATAACGCATGCCGGCATGGCGGCGATGACCGCGGCGAACTTGGGGCAGAACGAAAGCACGATGGCGCAACACGCGGCAATTCGAATTACGCGCGGGTCGAACACGCGCGTCAGGGCGAGCACGCCGGTGTTCTCACCATACGTAGTGTTGGCCGGAGCGCCAAAGAGCGAAGCCAGAATCGTGGCAAGGCCGTCGCCGAGCAGCGTGCGATGCAGACCGGGATCGGCAATGTAGTTGCGCTCGCAAGTCGAACCGATAGCAGAGATATCGCCGATATGCTCGATCATGGTCGCGAAGGCCAGCGGCATGATGGTGATGATGGCCGTCGTGGCAAGACCGCTATCGAACTGCGGCCCAAAGAGCGCAAACACGGTGTTGTCCCACACGACGGGCAAGCCAACCCAGGGAGCGGCTGCGACGCCCGAAAAATCGACCTCGCCCAGCGCAGTCGCAACGGCATAGCTCACCACAACGCCCAGCAGAATCGGCACAATCTTAACCATGCCACGGCCCCAGATGTTGCAGATGATGATCACGGCCACGGCGATAACGGCGACAAGCCAGTTGGTCTGGCAGTTGGCGATGGCAGAGCTCGCCAGAATCAAGCCGATGGAAATGACGATGGGGCCAGTCACCACCGGCGGAAAGAAACGCATGACGCGCTTGGCGCCAAACGCGCGGAAG
>CABSDO010000039.1 GCA_902476475.1 uncultured Collinsella sp.
GTCAGGCGCAAGCCCGGCGGGGCCCTTCTTACAAGGTAGACTGATTGGGGGCGCGTGGCGCCTACTCGCCGGGGCTTGCTAAGCGCCAGGGGCTTTCGCGCGGGGTAACCGCGAAAGAATCTGCCGGTTCGCAACTCCTTTATCAAACGAAAGGACATGCAGATGAGTTTGGGAAAGCTGACCGTCAACGGTCGTCAGGACGGCTTTTTGTGCGAGGGCAAACCGTTCTTTTGGTTTGCCGATACGTGCTGGAGCGCGTTTACGAGCATTACCGAGGCCGATTGGGACTACTATCTGACTCGTCGCGCCGAGCAGGGCATGAACGTGCTGCAGATCAACACGCTGCCGCAGTGGGATCGCTGCCGCCCCGATCTGGGCATTTGGCCCTATGCCAGCGAGGACGGCGTGCATTTTGATTGGTCCTGTCCCAACCAGGCGTACTGGGACCGCGCTGCTGCCATGTGCCGCGCTGCCGTCGAGCACGGCATTCGTCCGGCGCTCGTGCTTATGTGGTGCAACTACGTGCCCGGTACCTGGGGCGCCAAGATTGCCGAGCGTTGCGGTGCCGAGGTTATGCCGCGCGAGGAGGTCCGTGCCCACGTTGCCCGCGTCGTCGAGAACCTGGGCGAGTTCGACCCCGTCTACGTGGTGGCGGGCGATACCGACTTTACCAGCGACGAGGCGATTGCCTACTACGAGGACGCCCTCGACGAAGTCGTCAAACGCGCGCCCGAGGCGTTGCACACCATGCATATCAACCGCGGCAACCGCACCATTCCGTCACAGTACCTGGATCGTCTGGACTTTTACATGTTCCAGCCCGGCCACAACTACGAGGGCCAGCCCGAGGCATGGCATTTGCCGCAGGACTTTATCGCCGACTATCCCAAAAAGCCGATGGTCAACTCCGAGCCCTGCTACGAGCAGATGGGTGCGTCACGCAACGTCTACTGGCGTTTCACCGCGCAGGATTGCCGCGCGAGCGTATGGTCGTCGATTCTTGCCGGCGCGAGCGCCGGCGTGACCTATGGCGCACACGGTGTTTGGAACTGGCAGACCAGCAAGAGCCAGGGTTCGGTGCTGGGCGAGGGCTTTGACATGCCCTTCCGCTGGCAAGAGTGCCTGCAGTTTGCGGGTGTGTGGGACTTTGGCGCGATCGAGCACGTGCTTGCCGCCCTGGGCGCTACGGCTGCCGACGACGCGCTTGCCGTGGTTCCGGCGCAGGAGCTCCTCGATGACGCGCGCGAGGCCATTCGTGTGGCGCGTGTTGGCGATCGCGTCGTCACGTACCTGCCGCGCACCACGGCGCTCAAGTTTAAGCTCGACGGCACGCGTGGCTGGACGGCGACGGTCCTCGACATGGAGGACAAGCGCATCGCCAAGCTGCCCGTCCGCGACAACGGTGACGGCACCGTGCGCGTGGCTCAGCATCCCTTTGAGCACGACGCTCTGGTAATCCTGGCCCCCGGGCGCTAACGGCTCTTCTCCAACATTTACAGCCCAGTCCCTTTCATTAGGCTGCGACGGAATGCCCCTTGACAGCTTTAAGTTGCCAAGGGGCATTCCGTCGCACTCATTGGGGACGTACTTAAATGAGTGGTCTCGTGAGTTTGAGGGCGCGGCGGGTGCTCGTTACAAGGTGGGTGCCGTGGACACATGGGACATGACGGAGGAGGAGCTTCCCGGAACCTTTGAGGGCAAGTTCCGCATCGACCTCCCTAGTAAACAATACATGCTGCTTCGTCTGACCAAAGTGGAGGCGTAAAACAGAGATAATCGGCTCCGGGCGCGATTTGCGCATGACCTTCATAAGGGCAGCCCCTGTGGTGGTCGCGGCGATGCACGTCCGGGGCTATGGCGCGTGAGGAGCGAATATGCAGGAGTTCTTTGGAATCGATGTGGGCGGTACGGCCGTTAAATGGGCTGTGCTGGGCGAGGATTTTTCCATCCGCGAGCGTGGGAGCCTGCCGACGGGCTTTACCACGGCTGAGGAGACGGTTTCGGCGCTGATCGGGCTCGTCGAGCCGTACTGTGAGCGCGTGAGCGCCGTAGGCGTGAGCGCACCCGGCGGTATCTACGAGGGAGACGTCACGGGAACGATCCATCGCGGCGGTGCGCTCACGTTTATGGACGGCTGCCCGCTGGGAAAGCTTATGCGCGAGGCGCTGGGGGTGCCGGTCGCCGTCAATAACGACGGTAAGTGCTGTGCGCTCGGTGAGTATGCGGCTGGTGCCCTGCGCGGGACGCGTTTTGGCGTGGTGCTCGCTATTGGCACGGGCATCGGCGGCGGTATCGTCATCGACGGCAAGGTCCTGCGCGGCGCGCACTGCTTTGCAGGCGAGTTCAGCTTCTTGCGCAACGATGTCACGACTGCCGCGAACATGGGAAACTCCTTTGCCGATTCGGGCGGTTGGCGTGCGCTCCGCGATGCTGCCGTTGCCGAGAAGGGCCTACCTGCGGGTTCTTCGGTGGACGGCCGCCGCGTCTTTGAGTGGATCGCGGATGGCGACAAGGCGGCGCAGCGCGCGCTCGACCGCTACGCTCGCGCCTTTGACGGACAGCTCATCAACCTGCAGGCCGTGCTCGACCCCGAGGTCTTTGTGATCGCAGGCGGCATCTCATGCCATCCCGAACTCGTCGATGCCCTGCGTGCGCAGATGCCGCTGGCCCTCGCGAGTTACGAAGGGACCCTTGCCGGCATTCCTGTGCCGCAGATAAAGGCGGCCGAGCTCGGCAACGACGCCAACCTTTACGGTGCTGTTCAGGAGGCCATGCGCCTGGTGTAGCGCGAGCCAAACGAGGCTGTCAAAAAAAGATAAAGGCCGGCGTGAACCGCCCCCATTTCCTTAGCACAGGAAATGGGGGCGGTTTAATTTGAGGCGGTACTCATTGGGGACGTACTTAAATGAGTGGTAGTTGGAGACACTCCTTGCCGAGCTAGAGGTCGCGTGTGTCCCTTCTGGTCCATGCGGCTAAAAATCGCGGCGTGATGTGAACGGCTGGGGTCAAATTTGCAGCATTTCGAGCTCGGCTTCGATATTGAGATTGGTTCTTTATTAAAATGGGATTCCAGACAATTGAGCGGCCGGGGGTTAACCATGAGGGGCATGGGAGACACAACCACATATCTGCGTCGGGGCATTCGGGAGATTATATGCCTGGCGCTGTTCTTCTTCACGTTTTTGGCGTGCGAGTATCTCTTTGATGTGCGCATGGCCGAGTTCGTGTCTCCAAACGAGGTCGTTATTTATGAGAGCCTTGTCATCGGCGCGAGTGTGATTGGCTTTTTTGTGCGTCCCATTCTGTACTATCGCCGTCCCCATGCCATCGACGCGACGAGCGACATCACGGGTGTTTTGCTGGTGGCGGCATTGCTGCTGTTGATTATGGCGGTTCAGGCTGAGGTGGTAATTGCCGGCGGTTTGGTGGCGTGCTGCGCGCTGGGCTACTGCGGATCGACTGCCCACGCAAACTTTGCGCGGCGCTTTGCGCGGACGCCCTGCTTGGCGCGCGCCGCTGCACTTTCTTACGCCATGGGCGTTCTGGTGCAAGTTCTCAACCACATGGTGATGCCTGTCGGCATTCCTCAGCAGGCTGTTCTGGTCATCTGTGCGATCGCGCAGGTGGCATTGCTTCATGGTGCCCGACGCGCCAAGCTGCGCGACGAGTCCGATCCCAACTTTGAACCCAGTGTTGCCGGGCTTTCGGTAGATGCTTTGGAGTATGGTGCCAAATGGCAAGACGATCCCGAGGCAAAGGCGGCATTCCGACGCACCGTAGCTCGCCTGACCGTGGCGACAGCGTATCTTTCCGGCGTATTCGCCGCTCTCAACGCGGGCCTCACAACCTTGCATGCTATCGGAGCCGTCGATTTGGGCGATTGGCCGCGCCTGCTGCTTGTCGTGAGCTCGTTGGCCGCTGGTGTCCTATTTGACTTGCGTGGCCGCTCGTATATGAATATCGGCATGACATGTGCTGCCATGCTGTCCACGCTTTCGTTCTTTGTGCTCATCATCGATGGCAATGGTGGCAACGAGCTTGCCGCCACGATCATCTTTTATCTGGGCTCGGGCTTCTTTGTGGTGTTCTTTACCACAAAATTCTCCGCCATCTCGCCTTATGCGCGCTGGTCATATTTTTGGCCGTGCATGGGTCGCGTCGTCAACAACGTGTGCTCGATGCTTGTGACGGCGCCGGCAGTGGCGATTATTTTGAGTCAAAACGTGCTGGCTGCAGTCGGCGCGGCGCTCGTGATGTTTGTGGGTATTGCGATTACGCTACTGGGGCAGTTGGGGCAACAGGCCGATGATGTCGTGATGCAGGACGGGCTGGCGCTTGCTACCGACGATCTTGGTGGGGATTTTGCGTCTACATGCTCCGATTCCGCGCTCGTGGAGGCAGCGGAGCTCACGTCCGATGAACGCCTCGATGCCTTCGTCACCACCTTTGGACTTACAGAGCGCGAGCGCGATATTCTGGAGGCCTTGGTCGTTTCGGACCAGAGCGTTCAGGACATCGCCACAACGTTCTTCCTTTCGCGCTCCACGCTCTATCGTCACATTTCCTCGATCAACAAAAAGACCGGTACCGCCTCGCGTGTGGCCCTTATCATCTTCTTCTGGTCCTGGACGCCAAGGGACTAGCTAATCCTCCAATAAGTTGCGGTGGAATAGTCCCTAAATTAAAGTCACGGGGCTTTAAACAGGAGCTATTTCGCCGCAACTGCTGAGGGGATAGACTGCGGCGGCGGCAGAGGCAACGGCAGCGGCGTCGGCAGCTGTGGTAGCGGTAACGGCAGCCGGTAGGGTGTTTTCCGTCTGCTTGCTACAGCAGCTCGCCGTGGCGGGCAATGTAGTGGCGCTTTGCCAGCTGAGTGAGCGCGATGTAGGCGGTGACGATGCCGATGAGCAGCGCGAAAAAGCTCGCGGGCAGCGTCGTAAGGCCGAGCGCATCGGCAATGGGGCTTGCCGGCAGCCAGGTGACGAGCGCCAGGCCCAGTACGGTGAGAACGCACAGGGCGGGCGCGGCGTGGTCGCGCAGGCTCGGCAGATGCGGGGAGCGCAGCATGTGGATCACGAGCGTCTGCGACCACATGGACTCGACAAACCAGCCGCTCTGGAAGAGCGCCGCAAAGGCCGTCATGCCCTTGACGTTGTCCGCGGCGGCAAGCTCGGACCAACTTGCGCCCACGGCGGTGGGGCACACCACAAAGAAAAGCGCGGTGAAGGTCACGATGTCAAACAGCGAGCTCACGGGGCCCAGTTCGAGCATAAAGCCCTTGATGGACGCAGCGTCCCAAGCGCGCGGGTGGGCAGTCCAGGCGTCGTCGACGGTGTCCCACGGCAGCGCGATGCACACGATCTCATAGACCAGCGACAGCAGCACCAGCTGCAGAGCGCTCATGGGCAAAAACGGCAAGAACAGACTCGCGACGGTCACGGACAGCACGTTGCCAAAGTTGGAGCTCACCGTGGTCTTGAGGTACTTGAGCAGGTTGCCGTAGGTGCGGCGGCCTTCGATGATGCCGCGCTCGAGCACGCCCAGGTCCTTCTGAAGCAAGATGATATCGGCGGATTCCTTGGCAATGTCGACGGCAGAATCGACCGAGATGCCGCAGTCGCTCGCACGCATGGCGGCGGCGTCGTTGATGCCGTCGCCCATAAAGCCCACGGTGTGGCCGAGCAACTCGCGCATGACGCGCACCAGACGCGCCTTCTGCAGCGGCGAGAGCTTGGCAAAGAGGTGGGTTTCCTCGGCGCGCTCGGCAAGCTCGGCGTCATCGAGCGCATCGATTTCGGAGCCGAGCAAGACGTTGCTCGCGTCGATGCCGATCTGCTCACAGACGGTGGCGGCGACGCGGTCGTTGTCGCCAGTCAGGACCTTGACCGCCACGCCCTTGGCTTCGAGCGTGGCGACAGCGCCCGCGGCACTTGCTTTGGGCGGATCGAGGAAGGCCAAAAAGCCCATCAGCACCATGTCGCACTCGTCGGCGATGCCAAACTCGCCCACGCAGCGCGGATTGGTCTTCTGCGCCACGGCAATCACGCGCAGGCCCTCGGCGTTGAGTCCAGCGACCTGCTTGCGAATCTGGGCGAGCTTGTCTTTGGTGAGCGGCTGGGCGATGCCATCGACCTCGACAAAGGAGCAGATCTCGAGCATTTCCTCGGCAGCTCCCTTGGTAACCATCTGGGTTTTGCCCTGGGCGTCGGCGACAACTACGCTCAGGCGACGGCGCGAGAAATCGAAGGGCACCTCGTCGACCTTGGTATAGCGGTCGCGCAGGCTCTGGCCCAGCATGGAATCGGGTGCGACGGTCGAGGGTGTCACATCGGCACGGTCGATTACGGCCAGGTCGATAAGGTTCTTGAGGCCGGTCTGGAAGAAACTGTTCAAAAACGCATGGCGCAGAACGCGTGCGTCCTCGTTGCCATCGGTGTTGAGGTAGCGCTCGAGCACGATGCGGTCTTCGGTGAGAGTGCCGGTCTTGTCGCAGCACAGCACGTCCATGGCGCCCAGGTTTTGGATCGCCGGCAGCTCCTTGACGATAACCTGGCGACGAGCGAGGTCCTTGGCGCCCTGTGACAGGCTCGTGGTCACGATGACGGGAAGCATCTGCGGCGTGATGCCCACGGCCACGCTCGTGGCGAACAGCAGCGCGTCGATGACGTTGCCCTTGGTGGCGGCGTTGATGGCAAAGACGGCTGGCGCCATAACGAGCATGAGGCGTACGAGCAGCATGGAGACGCTCGACACGCCGCGGTCAAACGCGCTCTTCTCGCCGCGCCCGTTGAGCATCTTGGCGATGCCGCCCAGGTAGGTGTCCGAGCCAGTGGCAACGACAAGCGCCATGGCGGTGCCGTTTTGCACGGAGGTGCCGGTAAAGACGATGTTCTTGCAGGCGGAGAGTGGCAGCGCGGAGCCGTCGGCACCCTCGACGATGGTGATGGCAGCTGTCTTCTCGACGGCCTCGCTCTCGCCGGTGAGCGCGGACTCGATCACAAACAGATCGCGCGCGGTGATGATGCGGGCATCGGCCGGCACCATATCACCGGCAGAGAGGCGGATCGCATCGCCGGGGACGAGCTCGTCGAAGGGGATTTCGATGCGCTCGCCGTCGCGCAGGGCGGTGCAGGTGTTGGAGACCAGGTCCTTGAGGGCCTCTGCCGCATTGCCGCTGCGGGCTTCTTGGATAAACTTCATGCCGCCCGATAACAGCAGCATGATGCCGATGACGATGACCGTGGAGGGGTCGCGCTGCGGCTCAGGCACGGCGAGCACGTCGATGTAGAGCGAGACCAGCGCGAGCGCGGCGAGGATGCCGGCGAAAGGATCGATGAACGCATCGGCGATGCGGCGGGCGAGCGTCTTGGTCGGTGCCTCGATGGCGTTGGGGCCGGAGGCGTCCAGGCGCTCGGTTGCCTGCTCGGCGGTGAGGCCGTTTGCCGTGGCGTCAAGCAGTACGAGAGCGTCCTCGGCACTATGGGTGGCGGCGAATATGGTGTTCTTGGACAGGCCGGTATGAGCGGCGGGGCGCGCCGTGCGGCGGCGCTTGGAGATGGCTTCGAGTACCGTGGCGGTTTTGAGCATCAGCATAGGGTCCTCCTTGTTGAAGGGAGTTAGCGTACGTGTCGTATTGAGTTGCAAAAAACCTAGATGTCGCTCACGTCAAGCTCACGAACCACCACAAAGAGGACAGGCACCTTTGTGGGAGGGGTCGACGATCGGTTCATGGCGCTTATGCGGATACGGAATCCTCGCGGCGTGCCGAGGGCGACATGCAGGTTTTTCGACTATGACTGCCTTCCATGGCACACCTCCTTAAGGCCGGGCGCTGCGCGCTTTGGGTATCCCGTACCCGTTTCAATCCGCCCGTATTCTTGATGAGGGGGTTTGACATGTCAACCCCCATTGTTCGGAAAACCATTCTCCCTGACAAAGCCTTTACAGAATGCCGTGGCCTCAAAGCGCACCCGCATCGACGCTTCGCCTGCGCTAAACTGGAAGGCACGTACGCGATTACGAGAGGAGCCCGCATGGAGGCTTACAAGCAAGAGTTCATCAAGTTTATGGTTGAGTCCGACGTTCTTAAGTTCGGCAGCTTTACGCTCAAGAGCGGCCGTCAGTCCCCGTTTTTTATGAACGCCGGCGCTTACGTGACGGGCTACCAGCTCAAGAAGCTGGGCGAGTATTACGCCCAGGCCATCCACGATAACTTTGGCGACGACTTTGATGTGCTGTTTGGACCGGCCTACAAGGGTATTCCGCTGGCCGTCGTGACCGCAATTGCCTACCACGAGCTGTACGGCAAGGAGGTCAAGTACTGCTGCGACCGCAAGGAGGCTAAGGACCACGGTGCCGATAAGGGCAACCTGCTGGGCTATGAGCCCCAGGACGGCGACCGCGTGGTCATGGTCGAGGACGTCACCACCAGCGGCAAGTCCATCGACGAGACCTATCCCAAGGTTAAGGCTGCTGCCGACGTCGAAATTAAAGGCCTGATCGTGTCCCTCAACCGCATGGAAGTCGGCAAGGGCGGTGTGACCACCGCGCAGAAGGAGATCGAGGCCAAGTACGGTTTCCCCGTCGCGAGCATCGTCTCCATGGCCGAGGTCGTCGAGACCCTCTACAACCACGAGATCGACGGCAAGGTCGTCATCGACGACGAGCTCAAGGCCGCCATCGACGCCTACTACGAGCAGTACGGAGCTCAGGAGTAGGTAGTTACGCGGGTTTACCAACCCGCGTAACCAGTTGACGCTGCAAGCCCGTCAGAGCGGCAATCTGCCTTTCAACTTCGGCGGCATGACCAAGAAGGTCAATGCCGCCTCGTTTCAAGGCACCTTGCTCGCTCTGACGGGCTTTCGCTGTCGTTGCCAAAACATCGGCGTTGCCGGAGTAGTCATTGGGGACGTTCTTAAATGACTACTTGAGCCCGGGCAGGCGGGGGTAGGGAAACGATCGCTCGAGGAACTCGGAGCAGCGGGCGTAGTCTTTGGCGAAGTAGCTGCTGTAGAGCGAATCGAGCACGTACTGCACGGCGATGTGGCTGGCAAACTGCGTGATGCGGTGCGTCATGCTCTCGTGGTCGCTCACCATGAGATAGGCGGCAAAGCCGGGGTGAATGCGGGCGCAGTATGGTGTGCCGATGACGATGACCGGGGCATGCCGACTACTGAGGATCGGCAAGATTTCCTTGAAGTTGGGGGCAAGGCCGCTGTAGGAAATGACGATTGCCACATGGTCGGGGCCCGAGGTGAGCGCCGTGCGCACCTGGGCCTCGACGCCGCCGTAGCACGTCGCGCACTTACCGGCGGAAAGCAGACGATCGTGGAACATTCCCGCTGGATACAGGTTGTGCGAGCCCGTGTAGATGTCGACCTGTCGGGCGTTCGCGATGAGCTTGGCGGCGTGGTCAAGCTGCGTGGGGTCGAGCAGCTCCTGCGTTTCGGCCAGCGTGGTCTGGTAGAGCCCCTCCATGCACTCCATCACCTGCGCAGGGGTGGAGGTGGCATCGAAGGGAAAGTTGATGTCCACTTCGCGCCGGTTACCCGCCTCGGTCGCCTGACGGATGAGCTCGACCTTGAGGTCTTTGAATCCCTCGAGGCCGAGCTTTTTGCAAAAGCGGTGCACGCTCGCAACAGAAACGTTGGTGCGCGCGGCAAATTCCTTAATAGAAAGCCCGCGGATGTCCTCGCCGATGGCAAGGGCTGCAATGCCGAGCTGTTGCTCGGTAGGGGTAAGGCCCTGTGCCTCGGAAATCTTGCGTTTGATATCCATGCGAACTCCCACACTCAACAAACCTGCCAAAAAGGGACAGGTTTATTTTGGCAGGTTTTGCCCGCAAAGGGTAACGGGACCGAGGGTGCCGCTCGGGGCGACGGGTTCGGTGAGGGCGAAGATGTCGGGAATCGCATGATCGAGCGTGTTGATGACGTCGACGGTGAGTTCGTGCGTGCCGGCAGCAAGAGGATCGATGGCAAAGCGATAGGGCGGACAGATGCGTGTGCCGAGTGGGTGTCCGTCGAGCGTAAGTGTCGCGACTTCGTAGACATCTCCCAGGTCGATTGTGGCATCGGCAAGCTCGTTCGCCAGCTCGAACAACGTGCGATAGCGGAACGTCCCGCATGCATTGGGGAATCGCTCGGCCGTGAGGTCGCACAAGTGCTCGAGTTCCTGCGGGGCGCCAAAGGTTCCGCCGCCGGCAGGGGAGAGGGCGACGGTCCAAGGGCCGTTGATGTCGAGGGCGAGCGCATCGCTCGAGCCCATGTCCGCGCCGTCCCCGGACTTAAGCCCGCCGTCCGTCTCCAAGGCAACGAAGCAGCTCTCGAAGGGTGCGAGCTCAAGCGTTCCGTCAAACGCAACGGGATCGGTGCCATTCAACAGGTCGAGGCGCGTGCCGCAAAGTCGCTCGCCTTGCGCGAGTTTAACTGTGCAGTCGATGCGTTCGTGCGGGTGCTCGTTGACCAGCATGACGTAGGTCTCGCCGGCGTGCTCGTAGCGAAGCGCGCGCAGCCAGGACTGGGGCGTGTCGGTGACAACCGTCTGCAGCCCAGCGTTCGCCAGCACGCCCGCCATATCGGCAAGCGGAGTCGCTGCAAGTTCATCCAGTTCAACCACGTCATCGGCGTCGTAAAGTGCGTTCGGCACCTCGTCGACGGCGAGGACCATAACTCCCGCATCCATCATGCGCCTTACGGCCTGCGCCGTCGCCGAGCCAATAAATGAAGCTCCTGGCATAACAAACGCCTGGTAACGACAATCGTTTACGGTAAGCATTCCATCAGCAATTGAAACCTCGTAACGGCCCTCATCCTCAAAAGCCTCGGCGGGCACAAAATCAAAGTCGATCTGCGCACGCGTGAGCTCGGCAGCCACGCGCTCGATAGGCATGGCATCGCCCGCCCACTCGGCATCGGCATGGTACAGGATGGCAACGGGGCACGCGGCACAGCCTCCCGAAAGCAGCGTTGCCGTACGGTTCATATAGCTCATGAGCTGCCCAAAGTGCGGCCACTGCGGATTGTTGCCGTGCGCGTAAAAGTGCGGCGGGCAGTCCCAATCGGGGAAGGGCGCCATGCTAAACGCGTGCGGCGTAAACCAATTGACGCCGCGGACGAGCATGTGGTCGGCAATCCACTTCATCTCGCGCAGGCCCTCGTGCCAGCCGAAGGCGCCAAAGACCTCGGCCATGCAGCGTCCTTGTTTTTTAGGGTCGAGGCGCGCGGCCGAAGAGCCCAGTTTGGCAAGCGCGTAGGTAAAGAACTCCATGTTCCATGCGCCATGGAAGTAACTGTAGCGCCCGTGGTCGACGCCGGGGGCAAGCTGGTTGATGACAACATCGATGCCCGCCATATCTTGTCCGGCGACCGCGCGGAAGTAGTGCCCGGCGCCCTGGCCCAAACGTGTGTGGCAGCTCTTGTCCTCGATTACATGGCCGATGTGCATGACGCCGCGCTCACGGCACCAGTCGCCGATCTGCTCGTCAAAGCAGGTGCGGTAGAGTTGCGTAGCAATGTCCATGTAGGTGTGACGGACTCGGGCGCCATCTGCCTCGCGTGTCCAAAGGCCGTGTAGCTTGGTGAGCCAGTCCTCGCCAAGTGCATTGCGCAGGCGTCGCGCAAGTTCGTTCGACCAGGGTAGTGCCATATTGCCGCGTCCAATAAAGCTGCTGGTAGAAGCATCGTTGAGAGCCGTGCCCTTCTCGTTCATAAAGCCCGGCTCATCGGTAAAGAACCCCAGGATGGTGCAGCCGAACTCGTCGCCCAGGTGCTCAAACGTGGGCTCGTAGACGGCATCGATGAGCACGCGGCACGAATCGGCGTCGACCATGTTGATGTATTCATCGCGAAAGCCGGTTTTTTGGCTGGTGACGTAGAGCTCGAGGGTGGTGACGCCGGCGGGAGCGTCAAAGCGCAGGCAGGCGGGAGTGCCGTCCTCGGTCTGGTCAACGGCGAGCTCAAGGTCGAGCGGCACGCCGGCGGCGTCAAAACCCGCCGCGCCCACAAAGTGCTCCGTGGGATCCATAAGATTGCCGAGTTTGATGACCGTGGACGGCTGGGGACCGACGACCGTAACCGTGCGATGTTTGAGCACGGTCTTCTTAAGCGCGGGGTCGACGTTCTCGCCCGCAAGCGCGCCGTTGGCGTAGCCCGTGGGGAAATGGGCGTCGTCGAGCAGCCAGATTTTCAACCCCAAGCGCTTGCACTCGTCGATAATAAAACGCAGGTCACCCCACCAGCCGTCGCGACAAAACTCGGGATGCGTGCGCGATTCGAGGCAGACTTCACGGATGTCCGCTCTGGCAATCTGCTCTAAGTATTCGGTAATCGTCTCGCGTTCTTCGCCCTTGAGCCACAAGAACGGAAGCACATGGTTGTCGTATGCCGCCATATTCACTCCTTCAAAACCTGCCAAAAAGGGACAGGTTTATTTTGGTCGGTTTTATCTGGGCAAACGCCACTCCGCAGCTGCTTGGCGAAGCGCTGGGATGCGTGCCATATGCCAGAACCAGCCTTCTAAACCCTTGCGAGTTCAGGGTACGTTGTCCGAGCTGCCCTGCTAATATCAAAACCACGGCAGAATATGACTAAATCAACGATGGTGGCGCTATGGATATCGCACGTTTGGACAATCTTCTGCTCGAGCTGACCGATAGCGAGCGCGCTTACTGCGCGGGCGCCCGCTATGACTGGAACGATGCATTTAGACGGGGTCAACAGGCGGATATCGATGGCAGGCATGTTCATAAAATCGGTAACGCGACATACGCCCTGCACCAAGAAGGCATGCCCGAGGGCCTGTCGATTGTGCGCAACTCGCGCTTTAACCCCGTGCCGGAGCACGTGCACGATTATGTCGAAATCAGCTATGTCTATCGCGGTCATGCGCCGCAGGTCGTCAACGGCGCACAGCTCACGCTTGCCCAAAACGAGGTGCTCTTGCTTGACGCGGCCTGTCCACATGCCGTGGGCGAGCTCGGCGAGCATGACATTATGCTGAGCATCGTCATCTCGCGGCCGATGTTGCACCGCAGCCTAGAGCAGAGCCTGTCGCCGTCAAGCACCGTCTCGCAGTTCCTCATTAATGCCCTCAATGACGAAACCGACCACCGCGGTCATGTGCATTTCCGCACGGGCAACAGCCGCCGCGTGCGCCGATACATGCAGGAGATGCTGTGCGAGCTCCTGGAGCCGACGGCAGCGAGCCCCCAGATCGTGTCGAGACTGTTTGAGCTGCTGCTGGTCGAGCTCATGCAAAGCTACGAGGCCGCGCTGCTGCAAACGGGCGGTCCCGCGCTTCCCTCGGCGCAGGTTGCAGCGGCGATGAGCTACATCGAGCGGCAGGCTTGCGATTGCACACTCGACGACTTAGCCCGCCACCTGCACCTGAGTCCCAACTACGCAAGCGCGCTGCTCAAGCGACAGACGGGACGCACGTTTATGCAACTTGTACAGGAGAGCCGCCTGACACGCGCGGCGGCGCTACTCGATACCGGTGCTACTGCGGAGGCCGCAGCGCGCGAGGTGGGCTATGCCAATACGAGCTTCTTCTACAAAAAGTTTGCCGAGTGCTATGGCTGCACGCCGGCCGCCTACCGCCGGCGTTTGTCCAGATAAAACCTGCCAAAATAAACCTGTCCCTTTTTGGTCGGTATCAGGAAGTGTCAGAGACGGGGCGGCGACGGTCCGTGGGCGCGAAAAGAAGTGTCGGGTTTAGAGCACTAGGAGCCGCGCGTCCCGCGCGTGGGCGATACTCGGCTTATCGACCCGCGATGCAAAGGAGATGCTCATGGCAAACATCAAGTTCCCCGAGGGTTTCTATTGGGGTGGCGCCACCGCCGCCAACCAGTTTGAGGGCGCTTGGAACGTGGACGGCCGCGGTCCTTCCGTCGATGACCATTTCTTGGGCGGCAGCTACAAGGAGCCGCGTCAGATTACGATCGACATCGACCCCAACCGCTTCTACCCCAATCATGACGGTATCGACTTCTATCATCACTACGAGGAGGACATCGCGCTGTTCGCCGAGATGGGCTTTACCATGTTCCGCATGTCCATCTCTTGGAGCCGCATTTTTCCCAACGGCGACGACGCTGAGCCCAACGAG
The DNA here is from genome assembly GCA_902476475.1 of uncultured Collinsella sp. Classification (GTDB taxonomy): domain Bacteria; phylum Actinomycetota; class Coriobacteriia; order Coriobacteriales; family Coriobacteriaceae; genus Collinsella. The sequence continues at coordinate 14,107 of CABSDO010000039.1, forward strand.
GCCGGCCTCGCCTTCTACGATCGCGTTTTCGACTGCCTGCGCGCTCACAATATCGAGCCGCTCGTGACCCTCTCGCACTACGAGATGCCCTATCACCTGGTCGAGAAATACAACGGCTGGGCGAGCCGCGAGCTCATCGGCTTCTTTGAGAAGTACTGCCAGACCGTCTTCGACCGCTATCAGGACAAGGTCAAGTTCTGGCTCACCTTCAACGAGATCAACTGCGGTGCCCAGGACATGGGCAACCTCTTTGAGACCAGCATGATTCAGGGCTTTGAGGGTCCGGCGTCGGCGGTCCACACCACGCCGCAGGCTCGTATGCAGGCGCTGCATCACCAGTTTGTCGCCAGCGGCCGTGTCGTGCGCTATGCCCACGAGCATTACCCGCAGTTTAAGATGGGCAACATGGACTGCTTCATCCTTTCCTATGCCGCCACGTGCGATCCGGCCGACGTGTTCGCCACGCAGCAGGAGATGAATACCATGAACTGGTACTGCTCCGACGTGCAGGTGCGCGGCAAGTACCCGTTCTATGCCAAGCGCTTCTGGGCCGAGAACGATGTCGAGCTCGTGATGGAGGACGGCGACTTGCAGGATATCGCCGACGGCAAGGTTGATTTCTACACCTTTAGCTACTACATGTCCGGCACCGTGGGCACCCACAAGGACCACGAGATGACAGAGGGCAACATGACCTTTGGCGGCAAGAATCCCTATCTGGAGTCCACCGACTGGGGCTGGCAGATCGATCCGCTGGGTCTGCGCATCGCCCTCAACGAGATTTACGCCCGCTACGAGATTCCGCTGATGGTGGTCGAGAATGGCATGGGCGCCTACGATGAGGTCGAGGAGGACGGCTCCATCCACGACCCGTATCGTATCGCCTACTTGCAGAGCCACGTCAAGGCCATGGGCGAGGCCATTGCCGACGGCGTCGACCTGATCGCCTACACCTGGTGGGGTCCCATCGACCTGGTTTCCGCCGGCACCGGCGAGATGCGCAAGCGCTACGGCTTTATCCACGTCGATAAGTACGACGACGGCACCGGTACCTACGAGCGACGCCGCAAGGACAGCTTCTACGCCTACCAGAAGATCATCAAGTCCAACGGTGCCGAGGGCCTGGATTAATCGACAATATGAGTGCCACCGGGGAAAAGCGTTGGGATGGGCTCGCGATTCGAGTCCCCACCTTAGCATTTGAACCATTTGGCACTATAATTACCGTAGGCATGCGCACAACGTTGCGCTTAATCAAGAGGAGAAAACGTATGGGTCTGTTTGACATGTTCAAGAAGAAGGCTGAGCCCGCGGCTGCCGCTGCTCCGGCCTCCATCTCTGCTTCTGCTGGCGCCGACGTGCTGTGCTCGCCCGTCAAGGGCAAGGTCATCAAGATGGCCGACGTGCCCGATCCCGTCTTTGGTGGCGAGGTTCTGGGCAAGGGCTGTGCCGTGTGGCCCGAGGACGATCTGGTCTACGCTCCCTGCGACGGTAAGGTGACCGTCACCATGGGTCACGCCGTGGGCTTGCAGTCCGATAGCGGCATCGAGGTTCTGGTGCACGTTGGCGTCGATACCGTCAACATGAACGGTGACGGCTTCGAGGGCTTCGTCAAGGCTGACGACGTCGTGAAGGCCGGCCAGCCCATCCTCAAGATCGACCGCGCCAAGATCGCTGCCGCCGGTTACAAGGACTGCGTCGTCGTGGCCGTGTCCAACACCGCCGAGTTCGCCGATGTCGAACTCGGCGTTGAGGCAGAGTCCGCTGTCGCCGCCGGTGACGCCATCGTTAAGGTCGTCCGCAAGTAAACTGCGGCATCCAAAGGATGTGCAAGGGTGGTCGGGTTTTCCGGCCACCTTTTTTATTGCACCGTGGGGAAGCGTTTTATTGCACGTTGGGCGGGCTTGCAAACCGTTCGGACGCTAAAACGAACCGACCACGCCTTCGCGTTGCCGAGGGTGTTCATAAGTGGATAGTATGGGCTTACTTATTACAACGTGTGCCGCGTCCGGGAAGCGCGGTGCCGCTCATTGGGAGGAACAACATGAAAAAGAAGCTGCTGCTTGCGCCCCTCATGGCCGTCTTGGTTGCATGCGTGGTCGTGCTTTCCGGCTGTGGAGGTCCTTCGGTTGAGGAGCTCATCACCGAGGATCTTACGACTCAGTTTGACGAGGTCAAGAACGGTGGCGACGACTTCCTCTCTGGTCTGGAGGAGGCTTCGGGCGACGAGTTCGAGCAGCTGGGTATCGATCCCAAGGAGTATGCCAAGACCTATCTCGAGGGCTTTGACTACAAGATCGGCGACGTGACGGTCGACGAAGACAAGGGTGTCGCGACCGCCGAGGTCTCCATCACCTGCAAGTCTATGAACAAGATCGTCGAGGACTTCTCCACCCAGTATCAGGAGAAGGTCGCTGCGCTTGACACGGTTCCTTCCGATGACGAGCTGTACAAGATGGCCGGTCAGGTTATGGTCGATGTGACCAAGGCCACCGAGCCCAGGAAGACCACGGTTATCTTCAAGTACACCTGCAACGACGATGGCGAGTGGTCTGCCGACGACTCCGTCAACTCCGAGATGATGGATGCAATGCTGAGCTAGTTCGTTGCGGCGTTTTACCAAACGCCGCAACTGCTCGACGCTGCAAACGCCCCTAAGCGGCAATCTAACGTTCAATTTCAAGGGCGCGACCAGAAGGTCAGCGCCCTTTCATTTCACGTCACCTTGCTCGCTTAGGGGCGTTTTCGCTGTCCGTCCTCTACCTGCGGCGTTGCTATGGTGGTTATTGGGGCGGCACTTGGGGACACTCCTTTGGTGCAGGGGGCAGCTAAAAGAGTCCCGTCCCGCATTAGCTACCCGTGGGTGGGATGAGCGGTTACTCGCCCAGGATCAACGCAGTGAGCTCGGCTTGAGTGTCTACCACGTAGTCGGCGCCGGCGGCTTCCAGCTCTGCGCGGCCGCGGAAGCCCCAGCTGACGCCCGCACTCTTAAGGCCGGCGTTGTGGCCGGTCAGGATATCGACATTGGAATCGCCCACATAGAGCGTGGTCGACGGATCGGCGCCTAGCTCTTTCATCACATGCAGCGTGACGGGTGCTTCGGGCTTGGGCGGAAACGCATCGACGCGGCCCTGTACCAGCGCAAAGCGCTCGGAACCAAAATACTTCTCGATAAGCGGGGCCGCCGAGATGTGGTCCTTGTTGGTGAGCACGGCAAGCTGCACGCCCGCGGCACGCAGGCGGTCGAGCATCTCGATTGTGCCGGCATAGGGGGCGGTGTGGTCCTCCTTGTGCTCGCCGTAGTAAGCCCTAAACTCGGCAAGCGTCTGCTCAAACATACGGCCGTCGCCCGCATACTCGGCAGGCATAAAGCGCTCAACCAGCTTGAGCATGCCGTTTCCCACCTTGTAGCGGTACTCGTCAACGGCAAACGTGGGCCAGCCGTGCATCTCGCAGGTGTGGTTGCCGGCGGCCGCCAGG
>CABSDO010000040.1 GCA_902476475.1 uncultured Collinsella sp.
GATGAAGAGGACGGTCAGCTGGGCCGGCTCGGCATCGAGCGGATCCTGGCCAATGATGGCATCGAGCATGATCTGTTCGTGATTGCCCTTGAGCACGCGGGCGTTGGGCAGCGAGCGCACGAGCTTAATAACACCGACAGGATCGGGCCCGCGATCGATCATGTCGCCCAGCACGTACAGCGTGTCGTCGGACGTCAACGAGATCTTAGACAGGGCCTCGTCAAGCGCACGCACGTGCCCGTGAGCATCAGATGTCACATAGATCGCCATGGTACGCCTCTCCTTGCATTGCGGTCTAAGCCCGGCGCCGCAACTAAAACTTCAAGTTGAACTTAAACGTTACCCATTGTACTCCGTTGCAATAAAGCTGGAAAGGGTTTCCGAGCAGAGGCAAAGACGGAAGCCGTCTATGACGATATCGCGCACGCCCGCAATCCAACCCCATAAACCCACCATCTTTGGGTACAAATAACCGCAGACAACTGACCGTGCCACGCCAACCACCCAGGAGCGGACACCATCCATGAACCAGATACTTCTCTTTATCGGCCTCGTCATCATTTTGTGCCTGACCATTAAACCCGTCGGCAAAAAGCTCCCCTTCCCCACCCTGCTCATCTTTATCGCACTCGGCATGCTGCTGGGCGTCAACGGCCCGGCTCACATCGACTTTAGCGACTACGCGCTCACCGAAACCGTCTGCAGCACGGCGCTGCTGTTCATCATGTTCTACGGCGGTTTTAACACCAACATCGACCGTGCCAAGCCCGTCGCCGCGCCTGCGGTGCTGCTGAGCACGCTCGGCGTCGTCATCACCGCAGGCATCACCGGCGTGTTCGCCCACTTTGTGCTGGGCTTCGACTGGATCGGCGGCCTGCTGCTGGGATCGGTCGTGGCGTCCACCGACGCGGCCAGCGTCTTTAGCGTTCTGCGCGAGCACAGCCTTTCGCTGAGGGGCGGCACCGACTCGCTGCTCGAGGTCGAATCGGGCTCCAACGACCCCGTCGCCTACATGCTCACTGCCGTGCTCGCGACCCTCGCGGCGGGCGGCGACATTAACATTCCCGTGCTGCTGACCAAGCAGATCATCCTGGGCGTGGGGTTGGGCCTTGCCATCGGCTGGACATCCAGCCGTCTGATTGAGCGCGCACACGCAACGGCCGAAGGCGCGCAGACCATCTTCTTGTTCGCCGTGGCCATCGTCGCCTACGCGCTGCCGAGCTACCTGGGCGGCAATGGCTTTTTGGCCGTATACCTTGCAGGCATTGTGCTGGGCGCAAGCGACATCACCGGTAAGGTCGAGATGGCGCACTTCTTCGACACCCTCACCGAGATGGCAGAGATGACCATCTTCTTCTTGCTCGGCCTGCTCGTAACGCCCGCACGCCTGCCGCAGATGCTGCTGCCGGGCCTGGCGCTCATGGCGTTCATGCTCTTCGTGAGCCGCCCCATCGCCGTCGGCGTGCTCCTAGCGCCCTTTAAGACGAATCCCAGCCAGGTCGCGCTCGTAAGCTGGGCGGGCCTGCGCGGAGCAGCTTCGGTCGTCTTTAGTCTCTTTGCCGTGGTGGCCGGCGTTCCCGGCGGACACGACCTATTTGACCTGGTGTTTGTGATTGCCGCGTCGAGCATCGTGGTGCAGGGCTCGCTGCTGCCGGCGGTGGCGAAGAAACTCGATATGATCGATGCGACCGGCGACGTGCGCCGCACCTTTAACGACTACCGCGACGAGGACGGCATGTCGTTTGTAAAGCTCAAGGTGGGCGCTGGCCATCCGTTTGCCGGACGCTCGCTCGCGGACATTGGCAGCGCGACGGACATGCTCGTGGTCCTGGTGCTGCGCGACGGGGCGCATCCGGTACTGCCCAATGGCGACACCGTGATCCAGGAAGGCGATCTGCTGGTGATGGCCGCCCCAACGTTCGAAGAGCGTGCCGAGGTTACGCTGCGCGAGGTCACCGTGACTCCCCACGGTCGCCTGGCCGGTCAGCGCCTGCGCGATGTGCCGCAAGGCAAGCATCCGTTTATTGTAGTGATGCTCAAGCGCGACGGCCAAACGATCATTCCCGATGGCAACACCCTAATATACGCCGGCGACGAAGCCGTCATCGCCACGCTGGCGTCGTAGTGACCAGGGGTTAGCTAATTTGCGACGAAGAAATCAAGCGCCTAGAGAACCTCATGCCTTCGCTCGCAGATTTGGATTTGCCCGAGGAGTAAAGCACCCCTCCCCCATGTAACCATCCTGTAAATCATAGCGGCGCACTCGGGTTTTGCTGTGATTCGGTCGCGCCTGACGCTCCACTGTGCTAAAGTATCCCGAACGTTCAAACGACTACGAGGGGAACTAGAAGATGGCACGTGTGCACAACTTCTCAGCTGGCCCGGCCGCGCTGCCTACAAGCGTGCTCGCCGAGATCGCCGACGAGATGATGGACTACCGCGGTTGCGGCATGTCCGTGCTCGAGATGAGCCATCGATCTAGCATGTACCAGCAGATTATCAACGACGCCGAGGCAACCCTGCGCCGTCTGCTGAGCATCCCCGACAACTACCGCGTCCTGTTTTTGCAGGGCGGCGCCACGCTGCAGTTTGCGGGCATCCCCATGAACCTCATGCGCCGCGGCCGCGCCGGCTACGTCGTGACCGGCAACTTTGCCAACAAGGCGTACAAGGAGGCCGCCAAGTACGGCGAGGCCGTGCTGCTCGCGAGCTCCGAAGACACCACCTTCGACCGCATCCCCGACATGGCCGACATCAACGCGCGTATTGCCGCCGAGGCTGCGGGCGACGGGCTCGACTACGTCTACATCTGCCAGAACAACACCATCTTTGGCACCATGTACCACGAGCTGCCCAATTGCGGCGACGTGCCGCTGGTCGCCGATGTCTCGAGCTGCTTTCTGTCGCAGCCGCTCGACGTTGAGCGCTACGGGCTCATCTACGCCGGCGCGCAGAAAAACGCCGGCGCCGCGGGCGTGACCGTGGTCATCGTGCGCGACGATCTCATCGCAGATGGCCCCGCCTTTGCGCAGACGCCGCAGTACATGGACCTTAAGACCCAGACCGCCAAGGGCTCCATGCTCAACACGCCTAACACCTTTGGCATCTACGTGTGCGGCAAGGTGTTCCACTGGGTCGAGGAGACCGGCGGACTTGCCGCCATGGCCGAGCGCAACTGGGCCAAGGCCAACCTGCTCTATGATCTACTCGAACTCAGCGAGCTGTTCCATGGCACCGCGCAGGCCGATAGCCGCTCCATCGCCAACGTCACCTTCCGTACCGGCGATGCCGAACTCGACGCGGCCTTCGTTGCGGGCGCGGCAGAGCACCAGATCCAAAACGTCAAGGGTCATCGCCTCGTCGGCGGCATGCGCGCCAGCGTGTACAACGCCGTCACCATGGAAGACGTGCAGGCACTGGCCACGTACATGAAGGACTTCGAAGCGCAGCATAGTTTGAGTCCGCGATCTAACTAGCCCGCAACCCGCGGGCCGACCAGCCACTTCAAACCACCCTGCTTAGATCAAAACCTGCTAAGGAGTTTTTCCATGCGTAAGATTAAGACCATCGACGACATCACTAAAGACGGCAAAGTCGAGTTTGGCGAGGGCTACGAGTTTGTGGGCACCGCCGAGGAGGCCGACGCTATCCTGATGCGCTCCACCGACCTGCACGGCTACGAGCTGCCCGAGGGCATCCGCGCCATCGCCCGCTGCGGCGCCGGCGTCAACAACATCCCCGTCGAGGAGTACGCCAGAAAGGGCGTCGTCGTCTTTAACTCCCCCGGTGCCAACAGCAACGCCGTCAAGGAGCTCGTCCTGGGCATGCTGGTGCTTTCGAGCCGCGGCGTCGTGCAGTCGATGAACTGGGTGCGCAACAACGCCGACGACCCCGAGATCCAGGTCGATGCCGAGAAGGCCAAGAAGGCCTTTGTGGGCCGCGAGCTCAAGGGCAAGCGCATCGGCGTCATCGGCCTGGGCAACGTAGGCTCCAAGGTCGCCAACGCCTGTGTCGACCTGGGCATGGACGTTTACGGCTACGATCCGTTCATTTCCGTCGAGCACGCGTGGGTGCTGAGCCGCGAGGTGCAGCGCGTGGGCACGCTCGAGGATCTGTGCCGCGGCTGCGACTACCTCACCGTGCACGTGCCCAGCAAGGCCGATACCATCGGCATGATCAGCACCGAGCAGATCGACCTGCTGGCCCCGGACGCCGTGCTCATCAACTACGCGCGCGAGACCATCATTGACGAGGACGCCGTCGACGCCGCCCTGCGCGCGGGCAAGCTCAGCTGGTTTAGCTGCGACTTTGCCACGCCCAAGACCGTCAAGATGCCCAACACGTTTATCACCACGCATTCGGGCGCCGGCACCGGCGAGGCCGAGGCCAACTGCGCCGACATGGCCATCAGCGAGCTCAAGGATTACCTGGAAAACGGCAACATCGCGCACAGCGTCAACTACCCCGCCTGCAGCATGGGCAAGGCGCGCGCCGCAAGCCGCATTGCCTGTCTGCATGCCAACGTGCCCAACATGATCGGCCAGATCACGGCCATTCTCGCCAAGGACAACGCCAACGTGCAGCGCATGACCAACGAGTCCGCTGGCGAGAACGCCTACACTATGTTCGACACCGACGAGCACCTGGACAGCAGCACCATCGAGGCTCTCAAGCAGATTCCGTCGATGTATCGCGTGCGTGTGATCAAATAGCGCCGGTGCCAAGCCTGCCAGGCAGGCCATGAAGCCCATTCGGCCCCCGTTTTCACGAAACGGGGGCCGATTTTGTTGCTCCGGACGACTTTAAAATGATACCCAAAATAAGTTTTTTCAGATAATCGATAGTGAGGCTCAAGTCGCTAAGCACACCCGCTTTGATAAACAGCTTTATCAGGGACTTTAGTAGGTAAAAATCGATCTCTATGTGCCGAATGTAAGTTGACTGTCCATTTTCCGAAACAACTTATTCTAGATAGCATTTTTAAGGCCCCTCTAAGGCGAAATATAAGTCTTTTTGTGACCAAAACTCTAGTCCGCGCGACCGTTTTCCACCCGCGCGGCTACATTCCTGCCCAATCGATAAAAATCTCCTCACGAAGCCGCCGTTCGAGCTCCTGCTGTCGCGGCGTCTTGTCTTTCAGCGGCACATCGAGATAGGCCATGATGAGCTCCATCACCACGCGGAAGGCATCGGAGTCGGCCAGCTGACCATAGGTCATCAGAATGACGGGATATCCCATCGCTTGCAGCGCCGTCGTTCGATCGGAGTCCGAAATCTTGGATTCTATGGATCCGTGAATGGCTTTACCTTGGCATTCAACCAGACACTCTCTGCTGCCGTCCTTATTTGCCAGCAGGATATCGGCATAGCGCCTATCAAGCCCCGAAATCAGGCGGGCGCTGCGCGTCATACGAATCTCAACGTTATTGGTAAGGCTCAGCCCTTCGCCGCCGCGCAACCTCGTAAGGCCAAACAGCATCGAAGCCTGGACCTCGAGCGGCGATGCTGCCACCCCCGTAATGCATTTCGCGGCTCGTATGAACGATTTAGCGCCGCGGAGCCCCCGGACCTTATCGACGAACTCTGTAAGCTCAGAGAGCTCGATCAAGGGAGGTCGTTTCCACAAGTCCGTTGGATTCCCCGAGACATCCTTTACGTTTTCCCAGCCCGACCGTGCGTCACCCCACCGGCCCCCGTATGCCTGCTCAAGTGCCGACTTTACCTGAGGTGCAATCTTGCACACGGCAAAGGTGCCGCACATCTCATACATGCACATGATTAGACGCTCGTTTGAGACCGAGGAAGCCAGGGTCAGCAGGGTAAAGAGTGGGGACGCAACATCGAGGCCAAACTCCGTCTGCCGCACGGAATCAAACGGCCTCTCCCCGTTCCAAACATGCCTGACAATGCGATCGCCCTTACGTCCGCAGCTGCCCTGCGCCAACACGTGTAACGGGGTGCCCAGGAAATGCGTGACGAGCGGATGCTCACATAGGTGCTCCCTGCGCGGATCGTCCGCAGAATCGGGCAGGTCCGGCATTATTGCCAAGACCTGTGGAGGTATCCGGTGATACCGAAAGGCAGATATGTCGCACAGCATGTCGTCCATGAAGGGTACGTACCCGCTGCGTCGCTTGTGAACCCGCTCGGACGGCAAACGCGCTGGCTCGGCCTGCGAACGGTAAATACTGCCACGCCCACGTCGCGGATCTCTCAGGAGGCTTACAATCGGTTTGGAAAGCAAACTGATTGTGAGGTTGCATATGGTTGATGAGGACTTTGCCTGGCGGCTTACGCAAGGACTCGTGCGGATCGACAGCTCAGACCCGGGCGCGTATGAGGATGAAATTGAGCGCTTCATTAAGAGGCTCATTGAGCAGCAGCTGGCACAACTTGATAGTTCTGCGCTCGATGCCGTGCAGATTGAGGAGCTCGAAGTGCTGCCCGGGCGCCGCAACCTTAAAGTCACCGTGCCGGGCCAAAGCGACGAGCCGCGGCTGGTCTATATCTGCCACATGGATACCGTCACCTTGGGCGATGGCTGGGACGCAGACATCGCACCGCTTGGGGCGGTTGTGCGCGACGATAAACTCTATGGCCGCGGTGCCTGCGATATGAAGGGTGGCCTGGCCTGCGCCATTGCCGCACTGGTCCATACGCTCGAGCGCGTGGCGGCGGATGGCGCGCTGCCACGCCGCGGCTTTTCGCTCATCTGCTCGGTCGACGAGGAAGACTTCATGCGCGGCTCAGAGGCCGCGATCGATGCCGGCTGGGTCGGCTCGCGCGAATGGGTGCTGGACACCGAACCCACCGACGGACAGATCCAGGTGGCGCACAAGGGGCGTACGTGGTTCGAGATCGAGATGGCCGGCGTCACGGCTCATGCAAGCCAGCCTTGGAAGGGCGCCGACGCCGTCGCCGCCATAGCCGAGGTCGTGTGTTCGCTTCGTCGCGCGTTTGCGGCGCTGCCCGCGCACGATGAGCTGGGGCCTTCGACCATCACGTTTGGCCAAATCGAGGGCGGATATCGCCCCTACGTCGTACCCGACCGCGCCAAAGTCTGGGTCGACATGCGCCTGACCCCGCCGACCGATACGGCCGCCGCAATCAATATGGTCGAGCATGCCATCGCCGTCGCCGAAGCCGCCGTTCCCGGTTGCCATGGCAGCTACACCGTGACGGGCGACCGCCCCGCCATCGAGCGCGACCCGAACTCTCCCCTTCTAGCAGCGCTCAAGCGTGCCGCCGATGACGTGACGGACGCGGACACGACCGTCGGTTTCTTTACCGGCTACACCGATCCCGCCGTCATTGCCGGCAAGACAGGCAACCGCAATTGTATGAGCTACGGCCCCGGCTCGTTGGCGCTCGCGCACAAGCCCGACGAGTATGTGCCCCATGCCGATATCGTTCGCTGCCAAAACGTGCTCATCGCGCTTGCCGATAACACGCTCTGGGACGCAAGCGGCCAAGTTGGGGCATAATAAGCCGCGAACAAACCGACTCGCGCGTTAGGACCGCCCATGAAAGCACTTCCGTTTCCCTGCATCCGCCCGGCTCAGGACCGCGTGCTCGAGGCACTGCCTGCAATGGGCAGCATCCTGAGCGGCAACGATGCTCTGCGCGGAGCCATTGCCGATGGTCTGATGCTCAAGGATCCAGGCGCGGCGTATTACGTGTACGAATGCTCGGGTGAGCCGGGACGCGTGACGGGTGTCGTGGCGATTTGCCCGGTTAACGTGCTGACGGGCGGCGACGAGGCTGCCGCCGAGAGCATCGACGCACTCGCCACCGCGCGCGCGATCGCCGAGCTCAAGGTGCAGCCGCGCCCCGTGTCGCTCGCCTACGAGGCGTCGCCCGTCATGGATATCATTTTGAGCGCTGCCAAAGAGGGCGCATCGCTCTACGCCGTCACCGATCCCGCGGGCATCACACATCGCGTGTGGGAGGTCAAGCGCGAGGACGCCGTTGCCGCCATCCGTGCCATGCTCGATCAGGCGCCCGACCCGGTGTTCGCCGGTGACTCCGCCTATGTCGCCGCACTGGCTGGGGCATCGCAGATTCTGGCCGACGAGGCCCGCGCTGCCGGCGCCTACTCTGGCAAAGAGCCGTTCAACTTTGCTGTAGCCGTGCTGTTCCCCGCCGCGCAGGTCAGCGGCAGCGCGCCGCAGGTTCCGACGGGTCTGCTCACTCACCAGGTCTCACGGTTCTAGCGAACTCAAACGCTAAGCTGGAAAACCCAGCATCCAAACAAACAAGGGGCGGAGATGCAGCAAACGCATGCACCTCCGCCCTTTTCGCATCAAACAATTACGCCGGTAAACCGGGCCGCAACGTCAGCGTTATCCACGCTGCGGACCTGCCGCCGCCACGAGCGGATCTAGCCCCAGCTCGCGCGCGTAGTCTTCCTGCGTAAAGACTTCGACCAGTTCAAACGTATCGGCCGCATCGTCAAACGCAAAATGCAGCACTGAGCAGTTGCCCGGCACGCGTTCGCGCTCGTCGGCCGCCGCGCCCCGCACGTGGTCCAAAAACTCCTTGATAGCTGAGCCATGACTTACCGCGAGCACGCACGTATGGTCCGGACGCTGCATAAGATCGGTCAGCGTCGCCACCATGCGCGTGCGCACCTGGATCTGGCCCTCGCCGCCAAACTGCCGATAGAAGTCGCGCCACGGGCGCTCGGGCATAAGCATCACGCGCTCGGCCTCAAAGTCGCCAAAGAACCACTCACGCAGGCCGTCCAGGCGCTCGTACGCCAAGCCCGGCCACAAGTTGGCGATAGTCTGCTCGGTGCGATGAAGCGTAGAGGTGTAGGCATGATCGGGCTCAATGCCGCGCGCACGTAAAAACATGCCGGCGCGCGCCGCCTGGTCGCAACCCAGCTGCGTAAGCGGCGAGTCACTCCACCCCTGAATGATACGCTTAAGGTTGAATATCGTCTGTCCATGACGGACCAGATACAGATCTTTATTCATAGGGGTCCTTTCGTTCGTTACCAACCCAAGAGCGAAAACGCCCCGTCGCAATAGCCAAAATGAAGCACGGCACCGTTGTCGGGTAGCTCTCCCCCGCCAGTCACATACTCAAGAAACTCCTGGCAGGCTGAGCCGTGGGAAACCGCCAGCACGCAGTCGTGCTGCGGCCGGGCCATAATACGGGACAGCGCCGCGACCATGCGCGACTGAAGCTGCACTTCCGACTCGCCGCCAAAGGTCACCGGATAATCGCCCCAGGGCTGCGGCGGCATCTCGCGATTTGATGTGCCCTCCAGCGAGCCAAAATGCCACTCACGCAGGTCATCGACCAGCTCAATGGAACGGCCCTCGCCAACGATAAGCTCGGCCGTATGCCGCGCCCGGCCCAACGGCGAGGAATACACATGATCAAAGGCCACGCCACGCGCCGCAAACGCCGTACGCGCCGTCAGCGCCTGCTCGCGCCCGCGCGCCGTAAGCGGCGAATCGTGCCAGCCCTGCAAAATGCTCTGCACATTGAGCTCAGTCTGCCCATGCCGCACCAAATACAGATCTGCCACACGCCCTCCCCTCGTACCACCACAAAGGGGACAGGCACCTTTGTGGTGGTTTACCGTCTGATCACGCCGCGGTGACGCTCAGCTACACCAGCACGTCGGCGAGCGAACGCTTGGGTACGTGGTGCACCTGTGCCTCGTCGCGCCAATAATTGATGGAGCCATCGGGGTTGGAATCGATCGCATCGATCACCTGTATCTCGGCCGGAACGCCAAAGGCCATGATCAGCTTGAGCTCATACTTGTCGTTATCGAGCCCCATGGCATCGATCGCATGGGGCGTAAAGGCCTTGAACATGCAGGCTGCCACCTCGGGCGTAGCGCTGCGGGCGGCGAGCATCATCGTCTGCGCGGCAATGCCCGTGTCGACCTCGGTAATGGGAGCGGCAGGCTTGCCCGGAACGGCGCGCTCAGCCAGAATCGCGATGTAGCCGGTCGGGCGCTCGCCCTCGGCAGGACCCGGCCAATCCTTGAGCGCACCGGCCCATGCAAGCTCGTCAAATACACGCGCGCAGTCCTCTGCACCGCTTACCACATGAAAACGCAGACGCTGAGCATTGGCACCGCAGGGAGCCAGGTGCGCCAGTTCCGCCAGCTCGAGCAAAAACTCGCGCGGCACGCGCATGGACTCGTCAAAGCGACGGCACGTGCGGGCACGACGGACCAGCGCATCAAACGCTTCCAGACCGAGCTTTTCGCAGCCCTGCTTTGCCATCGATTCTGCGCTTACCGGCGCTGCGGGAACTGTTTCGTTCATAGGGACCCCCAATTCAAGCCAATTGTCTTTAGGAAAATCTAACCTAAAACGTAGGCAATAACATACAGCGGCGTAATGTTCTACAGCTGTTGATTAATCCTCACTGAAGCGGGAACAAAAGTAACAATTCGGGAATGTGGGGCGGCAATTCGTCCTTCCCGCCCCATGCATCGGTGCCCTTGGGCGATACTTGTTGCAGCACTTTTGGCGTACGCCGCACGGAGAACAATGAACGCGACGTGCACCACACGGAAAGGAGACGTTATGGGTATCTTTAAGAACGATGACCAAAAATCAAGCCAGTTTGGATTTGACGAGAAAAGCATGGCAGGCAAAGCCGTCAAGGCCGTGCGCTGGATCTACGCCATCACGGGCGTCGTGGCGCTCATTGCTGGTATCGCGCTGCTTTTTGCACCCGCCAAGTCCCTCGTCTTTTTGACGACCGTCCTGGGCTTCTACTTTGTGATTACTGCAGCCATCAGGCTGTTCACTGCCATTTTTGAGCCGCTGCTGCCCACCGGCTGGCGCGTCACGAGCATCATCTCCAACCTACTCATTATCCTGGGCGGCGTCATAATCCTGCGCAACCAGGCCTTCTCGACCGCGACGCTCACCACGATGGTGGTTGTCGTGGCCGGCTTTGGCTGGATTGTCGAAGGAGTTATGTCCATTCTGGAGTCCGAGCTTTCGTCCAACCGCGCCCTCGCCATCCTGAGCGGCGCACTTTCCATCATCGCCGGCATGTTCGTGTTTATCTATCCGCTGTGGTCGGCCAAGATGCTCGTCATCTTTAGCGGCGCCGCGCTGCTGGTGTTTTGCGTAACGCTGATTGTTCGCGCTATTCAATTTGGCAAACTGGTGCACTAGATGCCGCGAACGCTCTTTATTGATGCCGACGCCTGCCCGGTCACGCGCGAGTCGATTGACTGCGCGCGGCGGGCGGGCGTCGCCGTTGTTATCGCCGGCAACAGCACGCAAAACCTGGAACGGCACATTCGCCGCGACGACCCGCGCGATGCCGAGCACGCGCGACGCGGCTTTTGGGTCACGACGCTCGACGTGAGCGTGGGCGCCGACAGCGCCGACTTTGCCATTGTCGAACGCCTGCAGGCGGGCGACGTGGTCGTGACGCAGGACATTGGCTTGGCGAGCATGGTGCTCGGGCGCGATGCCGCCGCTATCGGTGTGCGCGGGCGCGTCTACGACAAAGCAACCATCGACATGCAGCTGTTTATTCGCCACGAGGAAAAGAAGGTGCGCCGCGCCGGCGGACGCACTCGCGGGCCGGCGGCATTTACCAGCGAAGACCGCGCCCGCTTTAAACGCAACCTCACCGAGCTGCTGCGCTAACCAAGGTAGGTTTTTGGGACATGCCTAATAATCTACCTTTTTGTTTTGCCGATTGACGCGCATCCAACGCCCAGGTCATGGCGGTGGAATTTATGGCATGTCCTAGTTTTACGGCATGCCCCAAACATCCACTTAGAACCCAAAGGCGGAAAGGATAAGGCCCCAACCAGCGCCGATGACGTACATCATGATCAGGAACACGACATTTTCGCGGGCGCTGCGGTTGGTGCGGAACAGCACCAGATAACCCACGCCGGCGGAAATGAGCGTGCCGGCGAGCATCGGGGCCAGCTGCAGCGCGCCTTCCAGGTACAGTTGCGTGATGACGACGCTGGCCGAGCAATTGGGAATCAGCCCGACAAGCGCCGAACCCAGGACAGCGAGTATCTCGTTGCCGCGCAGGAACTGCTCGATCGCGGACTCGCCGAACGTCTCGAGCACGGCGACCAGAATCAGCGTCACCAGAAAAATGAATACCGAGACCTGCACGGTGTGCGAGATCGCGCTGCGGATGATCGACAGGACAGGCGTCCCTTCGTGGGAGTGGGAGTGACCGTGACCATCATGGTGTTCATGTTCGCCCTCATGACCGTGATCGTGGCCATGTCCGTGTTCGTGCTCGTCCTCGTCTTCATCGCAACCGCAATGGTCGCGCTCGCACAACTCGTGGATGTGGTCGGCGCTCACGCCCGCCTCGGCCACCTCGTCGATGATGTCACCGCCGCTGTGGTCGTCATGCGCGCAGTTAACGTGCGCCGGATTGACAGTGGTCCCCAACACGGTACGACGAATCGCCGCATGCGCGCGGGCGTTGCGACGCAGACCGCGAATGGCGGCATCTACGATAAAGCCCGTGACCAGTGCGATAAGCGCTTTCGAAGCCAAAAGCATCGCCATAGTCTGCACGGGAACCTGCTCGGCAAGTAGCAGCGGCAGCATCTCGTCGGAGGTCGAAAGGAACACCGCCACCAACGTGCCCAAGGTCACGACACGGCCGGCATACAGCGTTGCTGCCATGGCCGAAAATCCGCACTGCGGCACAATGCCCAGCAGCGAGCCAACCACGGGACCCGCAGCGCCGGCGCGCTTGATAGCGCCGTTGACGCGGTCGCCCGCAACGTGCTCAAGTGTCTCGAGAGCAAGATACGTCACCAACAAAAACGGCACCAGCGACAGCGTGTCCTTGCCGGCGTCGAGCAAAATATCAATCAGTAAATCCATGAAGGATGGAACCTTTCGTGTCTTTCGGCAGCATTGTAAAAGTCCTAGCGGTCAACTAGGGTATTGTAGTTGACCTAGGCGTTGTGCCAATAGTTGCCCATGGTAAACTATCATCTCGCCATAACTCAATGCCACCGAGCCGCGCGACGCGGCCCGTCCAAGGAGCAGTCTATGAACGTTTCACAAGCACTCGAATACGAGCGTCAGCCGTTTATCCCCATGTTTATCTATGGCGATCACGGCGCCATGGAGTCCGAGCGCCAGAAGGGCGAAGAGGCCCTTAAGGTGCTCGAAACCGAGTACTTTACCGCCGAGGGCGACCCCAGCTTCGACTTTGCCACCGTGCGCGACCTGGCTGACCGCAACCGCGACCTGTGCGACCAGATTGGCGAGGCACGCCTGCGCAACGTGACGCCCGCGACGCTTTCGCGCGGTCTGTCCGATGCTGACACCTGCGCCGCCATCGGCAAGATGCAAAAGCGCACCGCCGCGTCGGTCATGCGCGAAATCCGCGGCGACCGCGACGCGCTCGGCGTGGCCTTAGCCCGCAAGCCCATCCAGGGCACCGTGCTCGGTATCGACATCGAGACCACCGGCCGTGCACCCGAGCGCGGCTATATCATCAACGTGGGCTGGGAGATCATGGAGCTCACCAGCGACGCCGTCCCGCACGACGCCGAGGCGCACTACTGTGGCCTGCCCGACATCTACCGCGGCGAAGATGTGCCGCTGTCGAATATCCACCACATTACCTGGGACGACATCGACGGCAAAACGCCGTTCCGCGAGAACAAGGAACTGCAGAAGCAGCTGCTCAAGCTTATGAAGAAGTACCCGTACATGGCGCATAACGCCGCCTTTGAGGACAGCTGGTTCAAGATTCACCTGGACGGTTACGCCGAGGCACGCCGCGCGGGTAAGATCATCGTCATCGACTCGCGCCAGATCTGCCGCAGCCTGGACGCCGACGTGCGCTCGCTCCCCCGCGAGTCCGCGCCAGCCGCGCTCGAGAACTGGGCACGCCGTCGCGGCACCCTCACGCCCGACGCCAACGAGCAGCACCTGGGCCTCGACGACACCGACCTCATGCTCCGTACCGTCCAAGCCGAGTTCAACCTCAAGAACCTATTCGCGAAATAGCAACGCCTGCGACAAACACTGCTTGCTCACGAGCGGCCTCGCAGCGGGAAACACCGCAGCGGGGCCGCCCTACGTTCCACAGATAGATCTGCCATCACAAATTCTGAACCCTCATTTTGAACGATTTCGGCCAATTCCCGACACGTAATTCGTTGTCGGATGGTGATGCATCGATATCAAATGTGCAGCAATTGAGTTTTTATATGCTATAGCTAAGCTGCGAGAACATTGATTTTAGGCGTGCCAGCCCATAATCGCGTCAAGCTTTTGGACAGCATTTGGTTAGACCTCTAAAACGGCTTTTCCACTCAGCACCGTCAACACGGCATTAGCTGACACGATATATATCATGAGTATCGTATTGTCACACACCACTGCAAAAGCGGTCTACCAGGCCGCGCATTCGGTGTCTGCGAAAGGCATCGAGTCCTGTAACCCTGCCGCGATTTACGGATCATGTCCCACCGGAACGCTCCTTGACGCAGCCGCAGAATGGCTCACCAAACATGATGTTTCCCTCGACGCAAATGATTCCCTCGAGGTGATGGTGTTTGATCGCAGGAATGCGCGCTATGCAATGAACTGTCAATGCCACGTTTCTTCAAAACGATTCTCGAACTCACGCTTTATAGAGCTCAAAGATGGCATCTTCGTTGTTGGCGTTGAGCTTTGCGCACTTCAGGCCGCCACCTATCTTTCTTTTCGCGAACTAGTGGAGTACTACTTTGAACTGTGCGGCGCTTATTCCCTTGGAACCGACTCTTCCACCTCCTATACCGAGCGTTTCGCGCTCACTTCGACCGAGAGGTTAAAGCAGTTCTTTAATTCCATTACCAGATGCGACGGTTTGGCCCTTGCCCGAAAGGCGATCCAATGTGTACGCGACGGATGCCGGTCTCCCATGGAAACGGCATTTGTCATGATGCTAACGCTGCCCAAAAGCGAAGGAGGGCTTGGTATTAAGGGAATTGAGACCGATTACGAGGTGCAGGTCACCGCTGTCGCAAAGAATCTCACGAGACGCAAGAAGTTCTTTATGGATGCGTATCTAAAGAAATCTCGCACAGACATTGAATACAACGGTTTTTATCATGACGCGGAAGAAGACCGCGCCATCGATGAGGAACGCAAGAATGCGCTTGCGTCCATGGGATACGGAATCATCACCGTCAGTCGTTATTCCTTTATGCATGCCAGCGCTTTCGTTAGGGCCATGGAGGCGATCCAACGAAAAGAGGGCATACGCCCCTCGCGTCTGCCAAAAGACTTTCAAATCATGCAAGAAGACCTGAGACAGTTTGTACTCAGAAGGTTTATAGAAGAGAAAAAGCGAATTCAGAAGCAGCTTCGCCAGGCAGGATTCCGAAGAGCGCCAACGAATCGACCTCGAAAAAGCAATGCTCGAAGGCATCACATTGGACGATCCGACGATTAACGAGGCTCCGGCAATCGATGACATGCAGACTGTCGAACCCGACAGCCCATCACTCAACCAAACAAGCAGCTTCGCGCCCGAGGGCAGGATCTTCGGGGCCGGAAGCTAGACCGGCTAACAAGGTGGGCACCTTAGCGACGTGCAAAATTGCGAGTATTCAGCAGAGCCGGGTGTCTATCACCCTCGAGTGGATCCAAATGTGAAGCGAAATCACTCTTGCGTGAGAGCGTTAGGCAACATTTGAGGAAGAACTCATCGGATTAACACTCTAAGATAACTCTTGAACTGCATTATATGGCCTGCAATAAATTAACGGACCCCCTATCGTTGCAGAATACTCCAATTTTTGCACGGCTCAGGGGCACCCACCCCGGCATCGGCTATCAAAACCGCTCACTCCGGGATCTCGTCCACTATTCCCCATCATTTTGTGCAACGAATTACCTGAACGTCATTGACATATGAACATACACTCATATAATCGGAAGCAAGTTATATGAGCGCATGTTCATATGAAAGGATATTGCAATGAGCATCCGCGTTGATGAAACGAAACCCGACATCGAGGCCACCGAACCCGCGATTCCCACCACCTGCTCGCCCGAGGACCTTCCCGACGAGGAGCTGCTGTACGACCTTGCCGACCTGTTCAAGGTCTTCAGCGACACCACGCGCATCAAGATCCTTTACGCCCTCATGGGCCGCGAACTCTGCGTGGCAGACATCGCCGAAGCGACCGCGACCTCGCAGTCTGCGGTGTCACACCAGTTGCGCACGCTCAAGCAGTCACACCTGGTCAAATTCCGGCGCGACGGGCGTAATATCCTCTACTCGCTCGCCGACGACCATGTCTACACCATGCTCAACCAAGGCATGAGCCACATCTGCGAATAGCGATCAGCCACGGTACCAGCGCGGCCTACACCCAAGCCGCAAAAACAGGGAAAGGAACCCACCATGAAAAAGCAGTTTAAGCTCGACGAGATCGACTGCGCCAACTGCGCGCGCAAGCTTCAGGACGAACTTGCCAAGCTTGAGGGCGTCAAGTCCGTTTCGGTCAATTTTATGACCCAGAAGTTGACGCTCGAGGCCGACGACGCCGAGTTCGACGAGGTCCTCGACCGCGTCGTGGAGTTCACCGCCGATGCCGAGCCCGACTGCGAGATCGTTCTCTAGTCCAGGTTTACGCTAACCTGCAAGGCCGCGCTCGCCGCGGCCTTTGCTCGCGAAATTATATGAGCGAGTGTTCATACATTCAAATGGGAGGATACGAGTCATGGCCACCGCCGACCCCAAGAAGAAAAAGAAGAAGCGCAAGAAAAAAGAGTCACTCGAGCATAAGCGCAACCGCATCCTGGTAGCGCTGGGTATTTTTGCCGTGGTGTACGCCCTCGATGAGCTCGGCCCCCTCGCCGCCGCATTCGGCACCCCGGGCGACATCTACGCCAGCTTTGTGCTGTTCCTCGTGCCGTTTTTGATTGCCGGCTACGACGTACTGCAAAAGGCATTCAATAACATCCGCCGCGGCAAGGCCTTCGACGAAAGTTTCCTTATGGCCGTCGCGACCATCGGCGCGTTTGCCATGGTGCTCTTCCCCGACACCGACCCGCACATGGCCGAAGGCGCCGCCGTCATGCTGTTCTATCAGGTCGGCGAGCTGTTCCAGGCATATGCCGTGGGCAAAAGCCGCAAGTCGATCAGCGCCATGATGGACATCGCGCCCGATTACGCCAACGTCGAGCAACCCGACGGCACACTCGAGCAGGTCTTTCCCGATGACATCGCCGTCGGCACCGTCATCGTCGTCAAGCCCGGCGAGCGCGTGCCCATCGACGGCGTCATCGTCGAAGGCGAGACGCAGCTCGATACCGCCGCCCTTACCGGCGAGTCGGTCCCCCGCCCGGCGAAAACCGGAGACGATATTATCAGCGGCTGCAT
>CABSDO010000041.1 GCA_902476475.1 uncultured Collinsella sp.
TTGCCCGTCCGCGGGGAGCCGTAGCCACCCATTACGGTCGTCTTATCCTGGTCCATGCAACGTTTCCTTTCCGTCGCCCGTAAGCATCAAGTTATCCATGCATTCTACCCGCGCAAAAGCCTATGATGGGCAAAGCCCGCCGGTATCTACAAGACATGCGCGGCCGACGGTCACAGGCGAATCGAGGAACGTCATGGCAAAAAGCAAGCTCATCAAAGACACGACGCGCGCCGAACGCGAGGAGATCATTAAACTGGCGCTCGCTGGCTGCGGCAACGGCAGCTGCGACAACTGCGGCAGTTGCAGCTTGGGAGCAGGCGACCCGTACGGCACCTACCAGCCCTACATTGACGGCGAGATGGAAATCGCCGACATCAACATGATGGTCGCCGAGCGCAACGCCAAACTCTTCGGCCTCCAGCGCGGCTAATGATCCCTTCTTGGGCTGTGCACCAAAAAATGCGCCCATCTACTACGTTTAACCCAAGGGTGCCAACCATAGCCATATTTGTGTTAACAAAACCGCAGGTAAACGTCTTGCGGCATTGTTAAAAAACGCTCCATGGTCGGTCCAACCCGGGTTAACGTAGTAGATGGGCGCTTTTCGTGGCGCGGCTGGCCCAGACAGCTTGTCTCGGAGCCAACTTGCATCAAGAAGTCCCCGGTGGCACTGCGTTTTGCGCCACCGGGGACAGTTCAGTTTATCCCTCGCGGTCCACCTTACTCATTGGGTACGTACGTGGCCTTGGCTCGCTCGGGCGTTACGTCCTGACCGCAGGAATAACTCGAATCGAAGGCATGTGCCACCAGGTCGTGCGTATCCCACGCCATGCAGTCAAATACGCCGGTATCGAGGACAACGATGTAGCCCTTGCCGTCGTAGTAGAAATGGTCCTCGGTAAAGTTGTCGTCATCGTCGAGACCATCGTTATATGCGGAGTCCATATCCGACTTTGCCGTTTTGATCGCCTGCTTGGCCTCGCTCTTGAGCGTGTCGAATGAAAGGCCGTGCTGTGCAAGCGAGTCTTCGAGAGAGACCTGCTCGCCCGTCTTGAGGTTGTAGTACGCCGACCTCGTCATTTGCACCGATCGATACGGAGGTTGATAGCTGCGCGTAAACGTACGCACGCAGGCGATATCGCCGTCGATCGAGACAATCTCGGCCGTGTACACCATGGTCACGCGGCTATCTTCGTCATCCATCGATGCCTGTTTGCTCGCGTCGAGCGTGTCCGCAACGAGCTGGACCATATCCTTGTTGAACTTGGCGACGCCCACGCCCTGGCCCTTCACCTGGGGATAGGTCCACGTAGCCGTGATCTGGCACGTGTCATCAGGAGACGGATTCAGCGGGCCTTCACCAACTGCAGCCGTAAAGTCGACATCCTGCGTGGCAGTAACGGCCTCATAGCTCATCCGCGCGTCATCAGAGTCCTTCGACTTCAGCTGCTCCAGCGTTGTGGCGACCGTGCCAATGGTTCTGTTAACCGAGTTCTCGTCCGCATACAAGAAACCATTCTCTCCTAAAAAGGCAGAATCGACTTCGTTCGAGGCAACAAGGTCGGTCATGGCTTTAAATGACTTGCCGTCATATCCAATAAATTTAACCTGGTATTCGTGGGTAGAAGGTCCACTCTCGCCAGAGACGTCGCTTTGCTTAATCGCCGCCCCATGGTCGAACCATTGTTCAAATCCAATCTTGCCTTCGTATTCACAAAGCCAGATAGACACACACGCTTCTTGAGCGGACACGTTCACCTCTGGCGAATATACCTTTTTAATATCGCCATCTTTATACGCCCAAACTTCAAGATGTGCAGCGGCGGCCTTATCCTCACGGTCCACCGGCTCATCCGAATACTCAATCAGAAGTTCATCTTGGCCATCGCCGTCAAAATCGATGAGCCTAGCGTAAGCGACACCCTGGGCTCCATGCGCATATTCATCGAATTCGACAGACTCGCCCTCGCCGTACTTCTTTTGGTACTCGAGGATCTTATCGGTGAACAGCTCGTTTGCCGTCTTTACCGCCGCCTTGGCAGAGGCCTTGGCCTCCTTCTTGGACTGCGTGAGCTCAACGTTCTTGGGGGCGTCGGAACCTTCCTTGGTATAGTCGACCTTCATGGTGGTCGTACTCTTCTTTTTGCCCTTGCCCGAGGTGATGGTCATCTGGTACTTCTGGTCGGGCAGCTCGCCAAAGTCTTCCATGGCAAAGCCGTCCTCGCCATCGACCTTGATGGTATAGCTCTTGCCCTTGCCGGACACCGGCGCCAGCTCGACGGTATAG
The DNA here is from genome assembly GCA_902476475.1 of uncultured Collinsella sp. Classification (GTDB taxonomy): domain Bacteria; phylum Actinomycetota; class Coriobacteriia; order Coriobacteriales; family Coriobacteriaceae; genus Collinsella. Next base: position 2,288 of record CABSDO010000041.1, read on the forward strand.
CTCTTGAGCTTTTTGCCCTTGCTGTTCTTGGGCAGCACTTTGGTCTCGCACGCGCAGACAACGTAGCCCTTGCCGCCCGAAGTCACCTCGGACGACGCGCCAATGCGCGGCACGATGACGATTGCCGCCACAATGGCGACAACGGCAACACCGCCGATAACGGCGGCGACGATACGGCCCTTGTGCCTGGGCTTTTTGGGCTGAGGTGTCAGATCAAACGGCTGAGCGGCCTCAGCAGGCTCGGTCATAGGAGACCCACAAAAACGTCCCACGATCAAAGGAGGCTCACGAAAACGTTCCACGATCACAGGAGACGGGACATCCTGAAGGGCGCGCCGTCCCGCAGGGTCGTCCACCGGCACATCTCCTACCGGAAACGCCGCAGGCTCTGCTTGGTCCTCGGCGCCGCCCACGCGAGCGCCGCAGCTCGTGCAAAACGTGGAGCCATCGGGTATCTGAGCTCCACACTTGGTGCAATACATCGCATCTCCCGTCTCTTTGCGCGGCGCAAAGGCCGGCGCGCAGTTCTTCCGACTACACCGTACGAGACAAATCGCGATTCTTGTTGCGCAACATTGCCGCCGCAAAAAATGATCCGCATGCGACGGAGGAAAACGGATCATCGCACAGGGCCAACCCCCTAAGTGATCCGTAATCCTTCAGTCCCCTTGGGACCAAAAAGCCCCGCCGGGCCTTGGTGGGCTCGACGGGGCGGACAAGCGGCTATGAGCAGCAGGCTTAGAACAGGCCGGTGATGTTGCCGTCGTTGTCGACGTCGATGTTCTCGGCCGCGGGGACCTTGGGCAGGCCCGGCATGGTCAGAACGCTGCCGGTCAGCGCGACCACAAAGTGGGCACCGGCGGAAACCTTGAGCTCGCGTACGGTGATGCGGAAGCCCTCGGGAGCGCCCAGCGCCTTGGCGTTGTCGCTAAAGCTGTACTGCGTCTTGGCCACGCACACCGGCAGGTTGCCAAAGCCGTTCTCGCGCAGCTCGGCGAGCTGGCGCTTGGCGGCAGGCGTAAAGTCGACGCCGTCGGCGCGGTAAACCTTGGTGGCAACGGCCTCGAGGGCGTCAGCCACATCGGCACCGTCCTCGTAGGCAAACTTGAGCTCGCTCGGCTGCTCAATCAGGCGCATGACCTCATCGGCCAGCTCGAGCGCGCCCTCGCCGCCCTTGGCCCAGACCTCGGACAGCTTAACGTTGACGCCCAGCTTCTGGCACTCGGACTCGATGAGCTCCAGCTCGGCCTCGGTGTCCGTCGGAAAGCGATTGATGGCAACCACACAGGGCAGACCGTAGACGTTCTGAATGTTGTCGACGTGGCGCAGCAGGTTGGGCATGCCGGCCTTGAGGGCCTCGAGGTTCTCCTCGTTGAGATCGGCCTTGGCGACACCACCGTTGTACTTGAGCGCGCGGGCGGTCGCGACGACCACGACGGCACTGGGACGAACGCCCGTCATGCGGCACTTAATGTCAAGGAACTTCTCGGCACCCAGGTCGGCACCGAAGCCGGCCTCGGTAATGGCGACATCGCCAAAGCGCATGGCCATGCGGGTAGCCATGATGGAGTTGCAGCCGTGGGCAATGTTGGCGAAGGGGCCGCCGTGGACAAACGCGGGCGTGCCCTCGAGCGTCTGAACCAGGTTGGGCTTGAGCGCGTCCTTGAGCAGGGCCGCCATGGCGCCCTGAGCCTTGAGGTCGCGGGCGCGGACAGGCTCGCCGGCATAGCTGTAGCCGACAACGATCTCGCCCAAGCGTTCCTTAAGATCGTTGATGCTCGTGGACAGGCACAGGATTGCCATGACCTCGGAGGCAACAGTGATGTCGAAACCATCCTCGCGCGGCACACCCTGGGCCTTACCGCCAATGCCGTCGATAACATGGCGCAGCTGACGGTCGTTCATATCGACGACGCGCTTCCAGGTAATGCGCTTAACATCGATACCGAGCTGGTTGCCCTGCTGAATATGGTTGTCGAGCATGGCAGCCAGCAGGTTGTTGGCAGCACCGATGGCATGGAAGTCACCGGTAAAGTGCAGGTTGATGTCCTCCATGGGGATGACCTGGGCCCAACCGCCACCGGCGGCACCGCCCTTGACGCCAAAGACGGGACCGAGCGAAGGCTCGCGCAGGGCCACGGCGCTCTTGACGCCGCGACGGCGCAGGCCATCGGCCAGGCCGATGGTCGTGGTGGTCTTGCCCTCGCCTGCGGGCGTGGGATTGATAGCGGTCACGAGGACAAGCTTGGCCTGGTGATCAGTTGGCTCGTTGAGCAGGGAATAGTCGACCTTTGCCTTGTCAAAGCCGTACGGAATCAGATGCTTAACGTCGACGCCGGCGTTCTTGGCCACCTCGGTAATAGGCAGCGGCGTAACAGAACGTGCGATTTCGATGTCAGTAGGCATGGGCGGTCCTTTCGTTACCGGATGAGAAAAAGACCAGTCCAGCATAGCACGCGCACGCAATAGTAAAACACCCGCAACCGACGAACGGCGATATGTTTACCCGATGCCCAGCGATAGCCTACAGGTGCGCTAAAACAAACCCATTCCTACAGGGTTGGCTCAATACCCAAATGCTCGAATGTGCGAAGCGTTGCCTGGCGGCCCTGGGGCGTGCGAATCATCAATCCGCACTGCAGCAGATAGGGCTCGTAGACATCCTCGAGCGTGCCCGGGTCCTCGCCTACCGCGCTGGCAAGCGTGGTCAGGCCCACGGCGCGACCGGAGAACGTCTTGGCAAGCGTCTCCAAGATGCGAATGTCCATCCAGTCCAAGCCAAGTTCGTCGATCTCGAAAAACTCGAGCGCCTGACGGCAGATGTCGAGCTCGATGGGGCCGTTGCCGCGAACCTGCGCGTAGTCGCGCACGCGCTTGAGCAGGCGGTTGGCAAGACGCGGCGTGCCACGCGAACGCGAGCCGATCTCGAGCGCGCTGGGATGGTCGATCGTCACGCCCAGGATGGTCGCCGAGCGCGTCACGATCTGGGCGAGTTCCTCAACGGTGTAGTAATCCAGGCGATACGAAATGCCAAAGCGGTCGCGCAGCGGACCGGTCAACATGCCTGAGCGAGTCGTTGCCGCCACCAGCGTGAACTTGGGGATATCAAGGCGAATCGAGCGCGCCGCCGGACCCTTGCCAATCACGATATCGAGGGCAAAGTCCTCCATCGCGGGGTACAGGACCTCCTCGACCGAACGGTTGAGGCGGTGGATCTCGTCGATAAACAGCACATCACCCGGCTGCAAGTTAGTAAGGATGGCCGCTAGGTCGCCCGTGCGCGCGATGGCAGGGCCACTCGTGGTCTTGATCTGAGCGCCCAGCTCGTTGGCGATAACGGTGGCCAGCGTGGTCTTGCCCAGGCCCGGAGGACCCGAGAAGATCACGTGGTCGAGCGTCTCGCCACGGCTCTGCGCCGCTTCGATCAACACGCGCAGGCTTTGCTTGATGTGCTCCTGGCCACAGTAATCGTCCAGGCGCTGGGGGCGCAAAGTGCGATCGACATCGAGGTCCTCGGCCGTCAGCTCCGAGCCCACCATGCGCTCGCCGTGCGCCATGGATGCCGCCGGCGAGTTACCGGGCGTCGCCCACAGGTCCTGAGAGTCATCGGCTTCCCACATCACGCATCCATTCCGAGTCGCTTAAGCGCCGCGCCGAGCAGATCCTCGACACGCATATCCTGCCCATCATACCCGCTCAGAGCGACATCGGTCTCCTGCGGGCTAAAGCCCATGGAAAGGAGTGCCGCACGGGCATCGTCGATGGCCGAGGGAGCGGCAGCGGGCACGGGCATCGCAACCTGTCCGGGAATCACGTCGACTGGCACAAAGCCTTTGTCCTTGGCAAAGGTGCTCTTGAGCTCCAGGATCAGACGCTGAGCTGTCTTTTTGCCCACACCGGGCACCTTGGCCATGCCCTTGTCGTCCTCGGCCATCACCAGCGAATACAGCTGCCCCACGGTATAGGTAGAAAGCACGGCGAGCGCCAAGCGCGGACCAACACCCGAGACGGACACGAGCCGGTCGAACATCGTGCGCTCATCCTTTGAGGAAAAACCGAAAAGTGTCATGGCGTCCTCGCGCACCTGCATACGCGTGTAGAGGCGGACCTCGCCGCCGGGCGTCGGCAACGTGGCCGCAGTGCTGCCGGAAATGCCGAGCTCAAAGCCAACGCCCGACACATCGACGACAGCCGAGCTCATCGTGGCCTCGACAAGCGTTCCGTGGAGCTGGGAGATCATCAGTATCCGGTTCCTCTCTGTTGATAGAACTCGCCGCCGGTAAGCGCCCGGGTGCGGCTGAGGTTAACGTGGCAGATGGCGCAGGCCAGGGCATCGGCGGCATGGTCGGGATGTGGGTCGTGGTCGAGCTGTGTTAGCGTGCGTACCATGTAGGCGACCTGCCGCTTGTCCGCGGCGCCGGTGCCCACCACAGCCTGTTTGATCTGCATGGGCGTGTACTCGCCAATCTCGAGCGCGCACTCCGAAAGCGCCACAAGCGCAGCACCGCGGGCATGCGCCGTGGGGATGGCCGAACGAACGTTGGCGCCAAAGTAGATGCTCTCGACAGCAGCTGTGTCGGGTCGATAACGCTCGACGACGTCCTTAAGGTCATGGGCGATATGCGAGAGGCGCACCGCGAGCGGACTTCCGGCACTGGTCTCGATGCAGCCATAGGCACGGCAGCGAACCTCGCCACGCCGCTCCTCGATAATCCCCCAACCCGTATGAGCCAAACCGGGGTCAATGCCCAAGATAACCAAGCCGACCTCCCCTCGTCACCAGCACAGCACAAGGCAAAGCCCCGCGCATCATTCACGAACGTCTGTTCTAGAATAACACAACGCTAGCCCTATAAGTCAGCCGAGATCGAATTGTAGGTTGAGTATACGCAAGCGAGCGCCCGCCAGAGCGAGCAAGGTGCCTTGAAAGAGGAGGGCATTGACCTGGCGGTCATGTCCGACGATTGAAAGGCAGATTGCCGCTCTGGCGGGCGCGCAGCGACCTAGTTCTGAGAGAAGAACGGGAATTGTCGGGGATCAACCGGCGGATGCGGCATCGGGCCACCCTGGGGACTACCTTGCGAGCCACCCTGGCCGCCCATCATCTTATCGATGGCGTCCTGAACCTCGCCCTCGAACTTTTTCATTCCCTCGTGTAAACGACGCTGACCGTCCTCAGAGCGCAGCTCCTCCATTTGCTCGGGCGAAATACCCAGTAGCTCGCCCAGCACGCCCATCATCTCGTTTCGCACGCGCTCGCTCGTATCCTCGTCAGCAAAACGGCGCACCTCGGCGCGCGCCAGCGAATCGACCGTCATACGCTCCTTGCCGTTAAGCCCCAGGTCGGACCACGCGAGCATATACGGCCAGGCACGCTCGGCAAACGAACGGGCCGAGACGATCGGCGCCATCGGCAACATGCGGCGGGCAGCCTCACCCTGTCGAACGAGCATCATCAGCAGCGAGCAGGCCTCAGGCTTGCCAGCGGCCATCGGGATGTCGTCGAAAGATCGATTGCGGTCCACGTGCGCCTCGAGCGCGCCATCGACCTCACCCGGCTCAAGCCCGCCGAGCAGCTGTGCCGCACGGTCGAGCATATCGACCGGACCGTCGAGCGTCGAGAGCGCCTGCGCCAGCACGCGCTCCATACAATCTTCCACTGCGTTGAGCGTCACGAGCTCTTGGGGCACCACGGCAGACGTGCGGTTGCGCACACGCGCCACAAACTCAAGCGTCGACAGGTACACATCGCCAAAGGGCGCAAAGTCGCCCTGGTAGCCGCCGCAAAGCGCCGGCGCCGCCAGCGCGTACTCGGTTTTGGACAGCGGGCTCAGCGCCATCGCACCCAGCTCGAGCGCCGTATCCTCCAGCATCAGGCCCAGCGTGCGCGAGCGCAGGCGCTCGGCATCGCCCGCCGACACGTCGCGATCGAGCACGCGCGCCGCATCCGGTGCATCGCGCTCGACGGTGCGAATGTGCAGACGCTCGGCGATGGCGCGGACGGCGGCACAGCGGGCAGCCTCGGCTTCTTCCTGCGCCGGCGTAAAGATACGGTTGCGCCCCAGCACCAGGCCAATCACATTGCGCGGGCCCAGAGCGTCGACGGCCAGCGCCGCCAGCAGGGACGACGGCAAGTCACCCTCGAGTGCCACCACAGCACGCGACGCACCGTGGGCTCGGGCGTTGTCGCGCACGGCGAGCACCAGCGCCTGCCACAGCCACTCCTCGGAACGGAACTCGGGCAGTTCGTGATCCTCCAGGGCATCGAGCATCACGCCGCGCTGAATCTCCTGAACCAGCAGGCTCTCCTCAAAGCACGGCGCCTGGGCCACCACGCGACCGCAGTCGTCGAGCACAAACGAGCCGCCGGTATACACCGACTCGTCGTACGCACCGACCGGCGCCATGCAGGCAAACCACACGCTGCGCTTAGATGCGATCTTGCGGTAGGCTCCGCTGCGCACGGCGGCGATCGCGGCGGTCTCGCGGTCGGTCATATCGAATGCGTTGAACTGGAAATAGGCAATGAGGTCGACGCCGGTCGGCAGCATCTCGAGCTCGCGGTCCAGGTCGAAGATCACCGCGATGCGCACGCCGTCCACGTCGAACACCGGCGGCGCCCAACGCGCGTCGTTGTTCTCGCCACGCTGCAGGGCAATGCTCGCACGCGCGGGTACCACACGACCGTCTTTGAGCATCATATAGTCGAGCAGGGGCTGGCCCTCAAACGAAACCGCTGCGGGCACGATGCAGATCATATCGAGCTCTTGGATACGCTCGGCGACGCCGGTCAAGCCGGCAAGCATGTCGTGCTCAAAATCGGCAGCGCCCACCAGGCCGCCGGGCAAGGCTCCCATAAAGAGCGGAGCCGGCACGCACAGCACGCGCGCACCGCGCTCGTGGGCCAGACGCGCCTGGTCCTCGATGCGACCGCAGATACCCTCAATATCACCCAGGCGTATATCGATCTGTGCAAGTGCGAGCTTCATGGCTCAGCCCTTTCCGTCGTAAACCGTCGCTATCGCAGTAAAAGCGCCGGCCGCAAGATGCAGTCGGCGCTTGCATGTGCATATGCTAGCTATGATACCCCGAGCGGGGGCGCGCTCCTAGAACGTCGCGGACCACAGCCCGTGCAGGTTGCAATAGGCATAGACGGTACCGGTCTTGGAGCCGCCGGCAAAAAACGTCGAGGGCTTCATGCCGGGCTGGAGGTAGTGGACCTCCAGACGGCCCTCGGCCTCGAGGGCAATCCACTCGATGTAGTGCTCGGGCACCATAGGATGCTCGACCGAGCCCACGCGCGCACGGATCACGTGACCGTCGCGCTCGCTCTCGACGACGGGCACGTGCTTCTCGTGCGCCGCGTCCTCGGTGTTCGCGGTCAGCTCCGTGCAGCCGGTAGGGGTTGCAATGTCGTTGCCAAGGGCGGCAATGAGCTTGCCGTCGGGGTCCTTAAAGAATTTCGCCATGATGTTCTCCTTTGCTGATGTGCCGATGTTCTCGATGGTTCTTATGCCCAAAGGCAAGCGAACCATCCACGGCATCGCAAATGAACACATAACGAGCGAGGCTAGCACCCGGGGTCAGAGCGCGCCGGCAACCCGGAGCCGTCTCAACAGTCCCGGTTGCCATCTGCGCAGCTAGCGCCCGTCGCCGCCGAGCAGCGCCAGAACATCCTCGCGGGTAAACAGCGCCGAGGAGATGCCGTCGCCGCCGAGCACGCTATTGACCAGGTCGCGCTTGGACTCCTGCATCTGCATGATGCGCTCCTCGATCGTGTCCTTGGCGATGAGCTTGTACACGGTCACGGTATGTTGCTGGCCAATACGGTGCGCACGGTCGGTCGCCTGGTCCTGCGCGGCCACGTTCCACCACGGGTCGTAGTGGATAACCACGTCGGCAGCCGTCAAATTAAGGCCCACGCCGCCCGCCTTGAGCGAGATCAGAAACACCGGCACCTCGCCAGCTTGGAACTGCGCAACCATCTTGGCACGGCTCTCCTTGGACGAAGCGCCCGTGAGCTTAAGAAAGCCGATGTCCTCCTTGGCCAGGCGCTTGCCAATGATATCGAGCATGCCCGTGAACTGGCTGAACAGCAGAATGTGGTGCCCGCCGTCGAGCGCACCGTGCACGAGCTCCATGCAAGCGTCGAGCTTGGCGCTCCCCGCCTTGTAGTCCTCGTAGTGTAGATGCGGGTCGCAGCAGATCTGGCGCAGCTTGGTGAGCTCGGCGAGCACCTTAAGCTTGTCCTTCTTAAACTCGGATGCCTCGCGGTGCTGCACCTGCTGGGCGATGCGGTCTTGGTTGGCCAGGTAGAGCTTGCGCTGCTCGCCGGTGAGCTGCGCCATGACGGTGTCCTCGATCTTCTCGGGCAGGTCGGCCACCACGTCTTCCTTAACACGGCGCAGCACAAACGGCGACACGAGCGCCTGCAGACGAGCGGCGCTGTCACCCTCGGCGTGCTCGACCGGGCTTTCGAAGCGCTTGGCAAACGACTCGCGCGTGCCAAGCAGGCCCGGCATCAAAAAGTCGAAGATGCTCCAGAGCTCGGACAAGCGGTTTTCGATGGGCGTGCCCGTCAGGGCAAAGCGCACGCCGGCAGGCAGACGCTTGGCGGCGTGCGCCACCTGCGTGAGCGGGTTTTTAATGTACTGGGCCTCGTCGAGCACCACACGGGCAAAGTCCTGCTCGGCATACTCGTCGATATCGCGCCGCATGAGGTCATACGACGTTACAACCACGTTATGCTCGTCAGCGCCGGCTATCTGCACGCGGCGCTGCGCCTTGGCGCCCACGATAGCGCACACGTCGAGCGAAGGCGCAAAGCGCTCCAGCTCGGCGGTCCAGTTATACACGAGCGACGCAGGGCACACCACGAGCGTGGGCTTGGCATCCCCCGCCTCCACGCGCGCCAGGATATGCGCGATCATCTGCAGTGTTTTGCCCAAGCCCATGTCGTCGGCCAAGATACCGCCGAGGCCCAGATGCTCGAGCGAACCGAGCCACTGGTAGCCGTCGACCTGATAGCCGCGCAGTGTGGCCTTGAGCGAGACCGGCACCGTAAAATCCATCTTGCCGAGCGTATCCAAGCGCTCGACGGTGCGACGGAATGCAGCGTCGCGATCGGCCTCGAGCGACGGCGTGCGCGCAAGCATGCTGTCGACAAACAGGGTACTCGACGCGGGAAGCGACACGCCGTCGAGCAGGTCGACAGCATCGACCCCCAGGTCCTCGGCAAGGCCAAACGCAGCACGCGCTCCCTCGTCCAGGCGAATGATGTCGCCCGACGTGAGACGCGCAAACGTCTGGTGGCGCTTGTAGGAGTCGAGGTAGATGGCAAGGTCTGCCGCCGAAAGGCCGCTCGCGCCCAGTTCAACATCGAGCAGGTTGCTCTTGACGGTCGCGCGCACCGAAAGCTTGGGCGCGGGACGCACCGAGATCTGGCGCAGGCGGTCGCTGAGCATGACCTCGCCCAGCTCGGACAAGGCGGCAAGACCCTCGGTGAGCAGGCAGAACAGGCTCTCGTCGTCGCGCTCCTCAAACGCCAGGCCGCCCTCGTGGAAATCGAAGTACATGGCAGCCGTGTCCATAACGCGAAACTCCGCCACCATGTCGCGGGGCGGCACGCCGGCGCGTTGGTCCTCGAAGGGGCTTCCCGGAGCACCCAGGCTAAAGAGATTTGCCGACCAATCACCGTAGGCAACCGTAATCTTGCAGGTCACAAGCCCGTCGTCGACACCGATTGCCATGGCAAAGCTCGGCTCGGGCGCCACGGTGTCGAGCACGGCGGGAGCGGTGAGGTCGGTGTATTCGCGCAGCACGGGCAGTGCCATGCGGCAGAATTCGCCCACCTGCTCGGCGGCGATATGGACCGGCGCGCGACAGGGCAGCAGACGCGACAGAAACGGTGCGGCATGCTGGGCAAACGCCGCATCGGCGCGGCGCGCGCGGTGCGTGTCGACCAGATAGGCAACGTCGCCCGAGGCAAAGCAGTATGCATCGGCGGGCAGGCGCAGGGCATAGCTGCCACCCGCCGCCGGCGCAATCTTGGCGGCAAGGAGCGGCGGACGTTTTGCCGAGGCCTCGTCCTCCCCTTCCGGTGTCGACTCAACCGTCACCTCGTAGGAACGATGTGTCGTCGTCCCCCGCGACCAGGCGGGCTCAAAGGAGATGGTCCGGCCACGCAGCAAGTCCAGCATGTATACGATGTCATGCTCGGACAGCGGCAGCTGGCGCTCGGCGACAAAACCGCTACGCGCAAAGTCGTACGACGCCGAACGCGAACTCGTGATGTCGCTCAGATACACAACCGTTGCCACAACAAGGTCGAGCAGGCGCACCGAAACCTCGTCGAAGGCCTCGGGTGTATGGAGGAATGTGAGCTTTTTGCCGTACGAGAATGTGCCGCCGCGCACGTAGGCGGCGGCCATGCCGTCGATGTCCTTGACCACGTAGGACACCGAGCCGCAGCGGATGCGAAGCTCGAGCGCCCAGCTAAAGCGGTCGGCAAACAGCGGATTGTAGTACGGCACCAGCGAGGGCTCCAACACCGCCTTGGGGGCATCGGGGTCGACAGTGCCGGCGAGCTTGCGGCGCATGCCCGCCAACTCATCCATGCGCGCGTCCGAAAGATCGGAGAGTGCCTTCATGAGGCTCGGGCTCGTGGGGACGGGCGCCGGGAAGGGAAAGTTAGGGTTGACCGCCGGTGCGGCAGACGCGGGACGCGCGGCTTGCTTAGGCGCCGCCGTAAACGTGCGAACCGGTGTGCGCAGCCCCTCAACAGGCTCAATGCCGCTGGCGTCCAGGTACGCCAGCGCCGTGGCGATGGCGTGCTTGCACATGCCGGGGTAGCGATAGGCAGCGGGGCAATCGCAGTCGTAGTCGATCACCTCGTGCTCGTCCATGTCGAGCGCCACGTGCGTCTTGTACAGGTCGCCGCGCGAGCCACGCACTGCACCCTCAACCGTCACGTTTTTGGAGAAGCGCGAGCCGCTGTCCTCGATCGACAGCACGGCGCCGTTGAGCATGAGCGAGCGGCCCTTCATAAAGGTGCCGCTCAGCGCCGCCTCTTTCCGGAGCGCCTGCACAAACGTCCCCTGCGCCATCACTTCCTCCAATCTCACCCGGGGTAGCTAATTTGGGACGGGGCTATTTTAGCTACCCCCATATGTCGGTTGAGATGTATTCCGACCCCGACTCATTCGCCGTCAGTCAAAGGGTAGCTAAAATAGCCCCGTCCCAAATTAGCTACCCCTCAGCAACGCCGTCCCTAGATCACCGTCACTCTGCCCTGGTTACCCACAATGGCCTTGGCCTCGGCCAGCAGCGGAATCGAGCGCGCGTTGACCTTGGCAGGCACCTCGGCGCGCAGCACGCGCCCGTCCACCTGCTCGATAAAGATCTCCACGCGGTCGCCGCCCGGGTTAGCGGTGAGCACCGTGGCCAGGCGCGCCATATTGCCCTGACTAAAGCGGCTGTTGGGCACCATGACCTCAAACACCTTGGGCTTGTTGTTCTCCTCGTTGAGCTCCAGCGGCACGATCTCCTGCGCGATGATCTGGTCGCCGCGGTCCGAGCGCTCGAGCTTGCCCTTGATGCGCACAAAGGCGTCGGACAGCTGCGCGCCGGTCTCGGGATCGACCTCGCCGTACAGGTATCCCTCGGCCTCTTTATAGGTCTTGGGAAACACGACGACGGTGGCCTCGCCTTCCATGTCCTCGAGCTGCACGATGCCCATGGGGTCGCCGTTTTTGGTCACGCGCTTGGACACGCTCGAGACCATGCCGGCCCACCACAGCGCCTTGCCCTCGGGAATCTCCTGGTTGATGGTACCGCCCGTGGGGTTTTGCACCTCGTAGCCGGTGTCGATCTGCGAGAACGAGAAGTCGCGCGCTTTGCTAAGTGCATACTCAAACGGGCGCAGCGGGTGGTCCGAGACATAGATGCCCAGAACCTCCTTCTCCTGGCTCAGCTTAAGGTGGCGGTCCCACTCCTGGCCGTCCGGATCGGGTACGCTCACCTCAAAGCCCGAGCCCTCAACGTCGCCAAACATGTCGAAGAACGACGTCTGGCCGCTCGCACGGTCCTTCTGGCGCTTCACGGCTGCATCGATGATGTTCTCGGGGTTGTTCTTGTCCACAAAGTGCATCATCTGGCGACGCGGATACCCCGTGGAGTCAAAGGCGCCTGCCTTGATGAGCGATTCGATCACGCGACGGTTGGCCTGGCTCGAGTCCACGCGCTCGACAAAGTCGTGCAGCGTCTTAAACGGGCCGCCCGCCTCGCGCTCGGCGATAATCGCCTGCGCCACGCCGGTGCCCACGCCGCGGATGCCGGCCAAACCAAAGCGCACGCCTTCCTTGGTAGCCGTGAACTCGGTACCGGACTCGTTGACATCTGGCGAAAGCACGGGGATGCCGTCATGACGGCACGCCGAGACGTAGTGCACAATCTTGTCGGTCTTGCCCGTATAGGACGTCAGAACGGCCGCCATGTACTCGTGCGGATAGTGCGCCTTGAGCCACGCCGTCTGCATAACCAGAATGGCGTAGCCGGCGGAGTGCGACTTGTTGAAGGCGTAAGATGCGAACTCAAGAACATCGTCCCAGATCTTCTGGGCGACCTCGCGCGTGTAGTTGTTCTTGATAGCGCCGTTCATCCAGTGGTCGTAGGTGGTCTCGTCCGAGCCATCCTCCCAGTGGAGCACCGTCGACGTGAGCAGTTTGATCTTTTTCTTAGCCACGGGCTTACGGATACGCGAGTCCGATTCGCCCTTGGAGAAGCCGCACATCTCGACGGAGATGAGCATAACCTGCTCCTGGTAGACCATAGTGCCGTAGGTTTCGCCCAGGATGTCGTCCAGGCGGTCGTCATAGGAGACGGCCGGCTCCTTGCCGTTCATACGGTTGATGTAGGACGAGACCATGCCGGCGCCGAGCGGGCCCGGGCGGTACAGGGCGATCAATGCTACGACGTGCTTGTACTCGGTGGGCTTCATGTTCTTGATCGTGGCCGTCATGCCGGCGGACTCGACCTGGAAGACGCCGGCGGTGTGGCCGGAGCCCATGAGCTTAAAGATCTCGGGATCGTCAAAGGGGATCTCTTCCTCTTTGATGTCGATGCCGAAGTTCTTCTTGATGTTTGCCTTGGCCTTGGAGATAACCGTCAGCGTGCGCAGGCCCAGGAAGTCCATCTTGAGCAGGCCCATGTCGGCGACGGTATGGCCCTCGTACTGGGTAATCTCGACGCCGCCCTTGGTGTCGAGCTTGGTGGGCACGTGCTCGTTGACGGGGTCACGGCAGATCAGAACGGCGCACGCGTGCACGCCCTCGCCACGGGTGAGGCCCTCGATCGAAAGCGCCGTGTCGATGATGCGGCGGGCGTCGTCGTCCTTTTTATAGGCCTCGGCAAAATCGGGGTTAAACAGATCCTCTTTGCCGGGTTGTTTGTCGAGCACCTGCTTGAGCTTGACCTTGGGGTCGCTCGAAACCATCTTGGACAGGCGCTGGCCCATGTAGACCGGGTAGTCCAGAACGCGCGCGGCGTCGTTGATGGCCTGCTTGGCCTTAATGGTCGAGTAGGTGATGACGTGGGTGACCTTCTCGGGGCCGTAGAGCTGGCGAACGTGCTCCACGACCTCGAGGCGCCGCTCATCGTCGAAGTCCATATCGATATCGGGCATCTCGGTACGCTCGGGCGAGAGGAATCGCTCGAACATGAGGCCGTTCTCGAGGGGATCGAAGGTGGTGATGTCCATGGCGTAGGCCACGATGGCGCCGGCGGCGCTGCCACGGCCCGGGCCCACGCCGATGCCGTTCTGCTTGGCCCAGCGTACGTATTCGGCCACGATGAGGAAGTACGCGGCGAAGCCCTTGTCGCAGATGACCTTGTATTCGAATTCGAAGCGCTCTTTCACGGAGATGCCGTTTATGACCCTGGTCTCCCAGTCCTCTCCATAGCGCTTGGCGAGGCCTTCCTCGCACTCGCGACGGAACTGGCTCTCGTGCGTCTCACCGGGGTCTAGCAACGGGTAGCGCGGGAGGATGATCTTTCCCCACTCGAGCTGGACGTCGCATTTCTCGGCAATCTCGATCGTGTTGTCGCATGCCTCCGGGCAGTACGGGAAGAGTGCGCGCATCTCCTCCTCGGTCTTCATGTAGAACTCGCTGCCATGCATGCGCATGCGGTTGGGGTCGTCTACCTTGGAGTTCATGCCGATGCACATCATGATGTCCTGCACCGGAGCATCCTCGCGCGTGAGGTAATGGAAGTCGTTGGTAGCGATGACCTTGACGCCCACCTGCTTGGCGATGTCGATGAGCTGCCGGGAAAGCTGCTCGTCGGTAAGGCCTCGGTCGGTGGTGATGCCGTGGTCTTGGATCTCGATGTAGAAGTTCCCCGGCTCAAAGGTATCGCGGAAGGTTTCCGCCCACCGGATGGCCTCGTCGAGCTGGTTGCGATCGATGCACTTGGGGATGATGCCCGCGATGCATGCCGAGGTGGCGATGAGTCCCTCGCGATGGCGGCGCAGATTGTCGAGAGTCACACGGGGCTTGTAGTAGAAGCCCTGCGTTGCGGCCTCGGAGACCGTCTGCATGAGGTTCACGTAGCCGGTCTCGTTCCGGGCAATGAGGATCATATGGTAGAGCTCGGGCTTGCGGTCGCGCGAAAGCGTCTCGTCTGGGGTGAAATAGACCTCGCAGCCGAAGATGGGCTTGATGACCG
>CABSDO010000042.1 GCA_902476475.1 uncultured Collinsella sp.
CTGCATGGCCTTCTCGTGCGGGTCGCGCGCCACGTAGATCGGCTGCATGGTGCGCGGGTCCACGCCGGTGTAGTACATGCAGGTCGACATGGTGGACGGCGTGGGGTAGAAGTCCTGCACCTGTTCGGGCATGTAGCCCATGTCGCGCACGGCCTCGGCAAGGTCCACAGCTTCCTTCATGGTCGAGCCGGGATGGCTCGAGATTAGGTACGGCACCACATACTGCTTGAGTCCATACTCGCGGTTCAGGCGTTCAAATTTACGGCAGAACGCGTCGTAGACGGCGCGGCTCGGCTTGCCCATCACGGACAGCACCGCGTCGCTCACGTGCTCGGGCGCTACGCGCAGCTGGCCCGAGACATGGTGCTCCAGCAGCTCGCGCAAAAACTCGTCCGAGGCGTCGGCCATGGTGTAGTCAAAGCGGATGCCGCTGCGGACGAAGACCTTCTTGACGCCCGGTAGCTGGCGCAGGTCGCGCAGCAGCTGCGTGTAGCCGCTTTCGTCGACCACCATGTTCTTGCATACGCTCGGCCACAGGCAGCGCTTGTTCTTGCACACGCCGCGCTTGAGCTGTTTGTCGCAGGCAGGGCGGCTAAAGTTTGCCGTCGGTCCGCCCACGTCGTTGATGTAGCCCTTAAACTCGGGATCGCGCGTGAGCAGCTCGGCCTCGCGCATGATCGAATCGTGGCTGCGCATCTGTAGTACGCGGCCCTGGTGGAAGGTGAGGGCGCAAAACGAGCACTCGCCAAAACAGCCGCGGTTGGAGCTGATGGAAAACTTGATCTCGGCAAAGGCCGGCACGCCGCCTGCCGCGTCGTAGTCGGGATGCCAATCGCGTGCGTAGGGGAGCTCGGCCACCTCGTCCATCTCATCGGTGGTGAGCGTCGCCGACGGCGGGTTCTGCACCACATAGACGCTGTTGGGGTAGGGCTCTACCAGGCGATGCCCGGTGATGGGGTCCATGTTTTGCTGCTGAACGTTAAAGCTGCGCGCGTAGTTGAGCTTGTCGGCGGTAAGGTCGTCCCAGCTGGGCAGCAGGTCGTAGTCGTAGACCTCGTCGAGCGAACCCGTGCGGTAGACGGTGCCGTTGATATAGGTGATCTGATCGACGGGCAGTCCCGCGTCGAGCGCGTCGGCGATCTCGACAATCGCGTGCTCGCCCATGCCGTAGATGAGGATGTCGGCGCCCGAGTCGAGCAGTACCGAACGCTTGAGCTTGTCCTGCCAGTAGTCGTAGTGGGCCAGGCGGCGCAGGCTCGCCTCGATGCCGCCGATAATGACGGGAGCGTCCTTGAACGTCTGGCGGATGAGATTGCCGTAGACCGTGACGGCACGGTTGGGGCGGTGACCTTCCTCGCCGCCGGGGGTATAGGCGTCGGTGTGGCGGCGGTGCTTGGTCACCGAATAGTGGTTGACCATGGAGTCCATGTTGCCGGCGCTGACGAGAAAGCCCAGGCGCGGCTCGCCGAGCACAGTGATGCTGGCGGGGTCAGTCCAGTCGGGTTGACAGATGATGCCCACCTTGTAGCCGTGCGCGTCGAGGACACGGCTGATGATGGCCATGCCAAAGCTGGGATGGTCCACATAGGCGTCGCCGCAGATGTAGACAAAGTCGCACTGGTCCCAGCCGCGTGCATCCATGTCGGCTCGACTGACGGGGAGGAATTTATCGCGGCCCGGGCGCCAGGGGCGGGCGGGCGTCGCTTGGGAATGCTTGGCGCGGGCGACCGTGGCCTGCGCCTTGCCGCCGCGCTTTTGCTGCTGGCCCTGTTTGCCCTGCTGACTGCGCTGGTTGTTCTGAGCGTGCTGAGGCTTTTTTGCCACGATCCCTCCCGGTGTCTGTATGCTGCACGTAATTGTAACCAGTCTTTTTGGGACGGAGCTAAAAAGACTGGGGGAGTACATGGGCTGGCGGATCGGCGTGTCGATGCGGGTGCCGTTTGTTTCCAGACTGTGTATCCCCGTGTCGAAGGAGCCGTCTCGCGCGCACGCCATGTTGTCAATGGGTTACAGTATGAACGGCGGCTATGTTTCCGCCAACGCACGAGAGGGTCGTCAACAAGGAGGATGCACGGCGATGCAGCGTGCCAAACAGATATCGGAGTCTATTGAGCTGGGCATCATCTTGGCGCTCGCCGGTGGCTTTATGGACGTTTATTCGTACATTGGGCGCGACCATGTTTTCGCAAACGCGCAGACGGGCAACATCCTGCTTGTGGGCGTGAGCATCTCGGAGGGCAATTGGGCACTTGCGGGGCGCTACTTCTTCCCTGTGGTGTCGTTTGCCGTGGGCATTATGCTTGCCGACCTGGTACACGAACGGTTTGGCAGCGTGATCCACTGGCGTCAGGTGACGGTGTTCTTTGAAGCTGTCATCTTGCTGGGCGTGAGCTTTATCCCCGGTGGCGGTTACAACCTGCTCGCCAACTGCCTCACCTCGTTTGCCTGCGGCATGCAGGTCGAGAGCTTCCGCAAGATCCACGGTCACGGCATCGCTACGACCATGTGCATCGGCAACTTGCGCAACGCGCTGCAAAACGTGGACGATTACATCATCACCCACAGGCGCGGCTTTTTGGAAAACGGCCTGCTGTACTTTGGCGTGATTTTTACCTTTGTGTTTGGCGCCGTGTTGGGCAACTGGTGTATTGAGCGCATGGGCCTGCACGCCATCGTCGTGGCGAGCTTGCTGCTGTTTGTCGCGTTTGCCATCATGTTCATCGACCGCGAGCGCGACTTGCGCTTACGCTGGAAGGTTGCGGCCGAGGCTTGGAAAGAGGGCTGCCGAAAGTAACCGAATGCGGCAAAGGGGCTGCCCCTTTGCCAGATAGATCGATAATGGGGAGGGGACGGCCATCTCGGCCGCCCCCTTTTTTGAGTCTTAAGCCTAAGGTGCATGTTTGTAATGACAAGATTTGACGTCAGCAAAGCGTGCTGCTTAAGGCTATAGAATAAAAATGTCATCTTTCTAGCTATAATTATTAGTTGAGGGGATGGACATATGCCAGAGCTTTTTATTCAAAATAAGACGACAGTAATCAAGTTGATGGCGCTCTGCATTTTATCTGCCCTGGTGGAGCTGTCTGTTGTTAAAGCTGAATCGTTGATAATAGACTATGGCCTGCTTCGCTCTAATTATCGTAACGTTTTATGCATTGGGTTAGGCCTGCTAGTATTGCTCTCAGTTGAGCTGGTGACAAACCTGTTCAGATCAAAATATGCGGAGCAATTGGCTTCCGATGGCGCTAACTGCTTCTATAGATTGCTTGCCCGCCATGCTTTAGAGCGGCCCTTAGTTTTAGCAAAAGACAGTGACTACCTGTTATCGCGCATTGAAGAGGCTGGGAACCTACAGCCGATGATTGGAATATTTACAACTGCGTTTCTTCCGTGCCTAGTGACGGGTTTGGTATCGTTTGTGGCACTATCTAATATCTCTTTGTTGCTTTTGATTCCTGTTTGTGTTTCGGCATTGTTTATTTCGCTTCTATATCCGTTCGCTCTTAGTAAGCTATCGACTAAGAGCGAAAAGGCATTGGAGGCCCAGGCGAGGGGTTCTGCTTATTTAGCCCAACTAATAAATTGTCGACTTTACATTCGTATTTCTCGTTCAATTAACTTGGAATTACTTCGCTATAAAAAGATGCTTAAAGCCTGCAGGAACTCTCGAGTTGAGGAGAGTGTCTTTGCGAGATTGGCAACTGAAATAGTTGACGCTGGCAACATCATTACTGGCTTGCTTTCAGTTCTGCTGCTTATTTTCCTTGTGTCAAAGCGCGGACTGACGGTCGGGATTGCGGTGCAGAGCTATCAACTTGTACTTCTATGCTATTCTCCTTTTCCTCTTGTTCTGAATTGTTGGGCTCAGCTTCAGCCGTCGTTTAGATCGTTGCACCGTGTCTTGGAATTACGTCGTCTTTTGGAAGCTGAAAAACCTAATTTGATATGCTTCGATCACGCTGATCGAATTAGTTGGAAAGGAATCAGTCTCTCGTTTTCGTCGAACGAAACTAATGAGAGGATAACAATTCCAGATTGCACGATACAGGCACCTTGTCTGGTTTTAGTAAGCGGCCCTAATGCATGTGGTAAATCTTCATTTCTGGAAGTATTGAACGGATTATTGTCGCCAGTTGCTGGCAGACTGTGTGTTAATGGGTCTACTGTCATTTTCGATGGTTCGACTTTAATCCAGCTACCCTGCGCAACTATGCCGCAAAGACATTTGATAATGGGGGGAACTTTCAGGAAGGCTCTTTACTATGGTCTTGTAGATATTGACTCTGAAAAACTCATCTATCTTTTGAAGGGTTTTAGCCTCGATAAATTATTTGAAATAAATCCCATCATTGGAGCTAGGGGACACAATTTGTCTGGCGGAGAACTGGCTTCTCTATTACTTTGTAGGGCCTTTCTGAGCAGTTATTCTATTATTATTTTGGATGAGCCTTGCAACAATTTAGATAATGCTTCGATATCCTTTTTGAAGATGGTGGTTGCGCAGGAGATGAAAGAGCGAATCGTCATCATTGCGGATCACGGACATGGTTTCGAACAGTTTGCAGACTATGTAATACAGTTTCAGGAGCCAGAAAAAACTATCTAGCTCCTGAACGTTGCTACGAACTGCTTTTTGCGATTTATTCGAGATGCTCTTCAATCCGAGCCCTCAGAAGGGCAATGGCTGTGGGTATTCCAATTGCGGCGGCTAATTCGGCTTTATCCAAAACCTGTATGCTAAAGCACGATTGTTTATCACATTGAAGGACGACAACTGAAGATAGCTTCACTTCCCGTTGGCTGAATATGTCGTAATCTCCAAATAGGAAGTTACCTTTTATTGTGTAATTCGGTATGTTCGTTACGCACTTCATCTCAAGTCTGTTTAGGCCATAATCGAACACCGCAACTTCCTTGTGCTCGATGATGAGCGCAACCCTGGGCATGTTACTAAAACCACCGTCGACGACAGTAAAGAGTTTTTCATTTGCATCGTCATAAACGGTATATTTTAGACTCAATAGCTGTCCTAGTGGACCCGTGAACCCATGTCTTTTGATATTGAGGTTGTCTCCAGCTGGGTTGATGAGAGCTAGAGCATGCGGATAAGGGTTACCTTCAATTGAGATTCGATATTCGTTTGTAGCCGTCTTGCTCGATTTAGGACCAGTAGCCACCACGCGTCATCGCCTCGATCGAATTGGAACCGACTTCTGCTTCGTGCGGAGAATTGCGCAGTATGTTGCAGTACATGCAGCTGCAATAACCGCATGGGCAATTTCTAACAAAATGAATGATGCTATTTACTGCATGCATGTTAAATGGACGAATACTTCTCATGATCTGCCTCCCATTGTTCGATTGTTTCTGACTGTTCTATTACCTTCTTCACCTCCTCAACACTGTTGAACCCTAGGTTTTCAATCGACGAGTACTCAACGTAAACAGAAAACCTGCTTTCAAGATAAATAAGCAGTCGAACTAAATCTGATGAGGACAAGTTGAATGGCGGGTCGGTCAATTGCTGATTTCTTAGATTTTGGTCAAATTGAGTCAAATCCAAATCTCTAATACTGCTTATCGCTTTTTCGATTTCTGCGTAGATGGTTTCATCTTTACGATATGCTGTCATTTCAGCACCCCAATATCGAAATCAAACAACTCGTTCTCGATTGTTTTGCAGCATAGTAATGATTCTTCTGGATCTAAGCTGGCTGAGAAACAGGGCATTCCTCTTAGCCGAAGTTCTCTTGCTGCTTGAATTGCTTTATCGCTAGATGAATAGCTTATTTGAAATCTATGCGTCTCCAACCCTTCAGTGGCGTCAAGTACTTCGTTTGTAATTTCAAATTGAACTTTCTCTGCTTGCGTAAGCGTTTCAATTATGGGCATGAGCCCAAGCATTATGTCGTAGTCGGCTATCGTGTATGGGATATTGATAATGGCCAAGTCAGGGCAGAAAGCTCGACATGCAGCAATCGATCCTAATCCGTAATCTCCGAAAATGTGGTCGTCGTATTTCATAAGCACATTGGGCGTTTCTAATAGAGCTAGGTCGGATTTATCATTCTCAATGATGAGGTTGATCTGCTCATTCATTTTGATGACGGCGGATTGGCCACCATCAAAACTAAGGGTGTTGCAGCCCCAGATTTCATTTAAAGGATTGAAGCTCAAAGCGCATAGATTGGGATGGTGCTTTCTCATCTCGCTAACGATGCTACTAAACGTAATTGTTGAATCGGCGGGTGTATATAGATTCCCGACAACAATTTTTGGTATCAGGGCTAATTCCTGCATGTCGCTTTTGCTAGACTCAATTTGTTCAGTGGCGAGTTGGCTGACAACCTTCTTATTTACAGAATGTGCATAGGTTTCAGCGTGTTTACTAAATTCTATGAGTCCTGCGGCGCTTTCTTTCGTCGATAAAACGACAACCAGGTCTGATTCATCGATTGTCGTTACATAGTTAATTCGATTTCTTATGCCAATTTCATTGCAATTAACAAGGTTGGCGACATCTACGCCGTCCGGTAGAATGCCGCATGGTGTTGATACCCGAATATTGTAGCCAATTCCTAGCAATCCAATTAGAAGAGGATAGTCAGCTCTCGTGAAAGATATAAGTCCAATTGTCTTCATGATTTTTATCGCTTGTTCCTTTTAAGAGCCGTTGTAATGGACACTTCGTGTCTATGAAGCTCAAAGCGAAGTATTTTCTGATTAAGTCGATCAAAGGCAATTCGTTTTGAGTTGTCGCATGCTGTTCGCTTGTAATCAGGGCTAATTACTCCTTTGCAATCTGCGCTTTTAATGCATTGAGTGCACAGCTGAAATGCCCAACATTTTTTACATGAATCGCTGGTCAGCTTTGAAACATTGATCATCTTTTCAATTTGACCTAAATCAAATCCTGAATCCAATGTACCGATATACATGTCCTTGGTTGTTTCGCTGACCCTTTCGCAAGGAAGAAGCGCTCCTGCTGTTGTCACAAATAGACGCGTAACTCCTGGCTCGCATGGACCACCGGGTATAGCTTTTGTTGGGATGTTCGAAGGTGCAAATCGCTTAATGTTTTGGTTGATGCTTGCAAGCGTATATGAAGCGAGCCTATCGCTGCGGTTTCCTTTTTCGATCTTGCGCTCGTCCATAATTCTTGCTTTAAATAAGGCGTAATTCAGTTGACTTGAGAACTTGTCATTGTAGGGGGCGATACGTCCGTTGCGTTCCAAGTAGTTGAATTGAACATCGCAAGCCTCGATATCCTTATCATTTATAAAGGAAGAGACTGTTTTATAGATGTTGTTCGTGTCGACTACGGCATTAAAATGAATATATTTGTTGCGTTCAGGATGGTTGTCTAAAATCATATGAACATTGTCTATAACTGCTTGGTATGAGGACTCACCATTAGCGTAATGCCTAGACTTATCATGGATTTGCTGCGGCCCGTCAAGACTGATTAGCAAATAGAATTCATGCCCAGAATCGAAGAAGAATTTAACCATATCTTCAGATAAAAGAGAGCAATTGGTTGTAATTCGAAATGAGATGTGTTTTCCTTCAAATACCTGTTCTGCATATTGAGTAATTAGCTTAATTTCACTAAATCGAAGGAGAGGTTCTCCTCCATAAAATGCTACGACCGGGTTTGGGTTGTCAATCGAGTGCATCTTAAAGAATTCGATTGCATGTTTGGCCGTCGAAACAGACATAGAGTTATGACTGTGGGTTCTGTTGTATAAGGAGTTTTCGGAATAGATACAGTAATCACATCGGAAGTTGCAAGATTGAGTCAGCTGAAGGGTTATCATCCGTAAATTTCTTTCCAGCTTAACTCTCAAAAGGTCAATTGATGGATAAGCGACATCCTGCAATGGCGAATCGCAGCAGTAGCCACATGATTGTAGTAACTGGAATTCTTGGTCTGATTTATAGGAGTCGGGGCAAACTTCGCCTGCTTGGACTTCTGAGATGTAATTGAAGAGATCTTTGCTTACTGCAAGTATCTCGTTTCGATTGGCATCATAAATATAGTGGCCCAAGAGGGTCTTTATGGGTAGAACTAACATCTCTACCGCCTCTTTCATTTCACTAATGTTATTTTAGTGAACTAAGATGTTTACTATAAGGTATCCATTTATAAACATATTGTCAAACATATATTGCTAAAACAGAAACAATTTATAGACTGAGTCGGTCGTATTCTTTGGGCGATTGCTCCTATAATCTAGCCTTCGCTGCTGTCGGGAGGGAAGGTCTAGGACTCCGTTATTATGTTGAAACGCTTTAACACCTTTGACGTTCTCACGTGTTTTTCGTTTCAAAAGCGTTAGGATGGGACTCATAGCGTGGGGCGTAATGGGTGCCCCGCACACGATGGGAGGCTATCAATGGCTAATCGTTTCGTTCTCAATACCATCTCTTATCATGGTTCCGGCGCCATCAAGGAGATCCCCGGCGAGCTCCAGCGTCGCGGCTACAAGAAGATCTTCGTCTGCTCCGACCCCGATCTGGTCAAGTTTGGCGTTACCGCTAAGGTGACCGACGAGCTCGACGCCGCCGGCATCACTTGGAGCCTCTACTCCGAGATCAAGCCCAACCCCACCATCCAGAACGTCAAGGACGGCGTCGAGGCCTTCAAGGCCGCCGAGGCTGACGCTATCGTGACCATCGGTGGCGGCTCCTCCATGGACACCGCTAAGGCCATCGGCATCATCATCAACAACCCCGAGTTTGCCGATGTCCGCAGCCTCGAGGGCGTTGCTCCCACCAAGAACCATGCCGTGTTCACTATCGCCGTGCCGACGACCGCCGGTACCGCTGCTAGGGTGATCATCAACTACGTCATCACCGACCCCGAGAAGGTCCGCAAGTTCGTGTGCGTCGACACCAACGACGCCCCCGAGGTCGCCGTCGTCGACCCCGACATGATGGCTTCCATGCCTGCCGGCCTTACCGCTTCCACTGGCATGGACGCTCTGACCCACGCCATCGAGGGCTACACCACCAAGGGCGCCTGGGAGCTTTCCGACATGTTCCACTTTGAGGCCATTAAGCTGATCAGCGAGAACCTGCGCGACTCCGTCGCCGAGGCCAAGTCCGGCAAGCCCGGCTCCGGCCGCGAGGGCATGGCTCTTGGCCAGTATGTTGCCGGCATGGGCTTCTCCAATGTCGGCCTGGGCATCGACCACGCCATGGCTCACACCCTGTCCGCTCACTACGACACCCCGCACGGCGTCGCCTGCGCCATGCTGCTGCCGATCGCCATGGAGTTCAACAAGCCGGTTTGCGCCGAGCGCCTGGCCAAGGTCGCCGTCGCCATGGGCGTTGACACCACGGGCATGAGCACCGACGAGGCCGCCGATGCCGCCATCGCCGCCGTTAAGCAGCTCTCCGCCGACGTGAACATCCCGCACGTCTGCGAAGCCATGAAGGCTGACGAGATCGAGGTCCTGGCCAAGGACGCCATGGCCGACGCCTGCTTCCCGGGTAACCCGCGCGAGGCGACGCTCGACGACGTCATCGAGCTCTTCAAGAAGATCTGCCCGGCTGCCTAGCCTAGTTTGGTGTTCTTTCGCCTGTAGGCGTATGGACTTTTGACTTGCCGCTGGCCCCGCCGTGCTACGCACGGCGGGGCTTTTTGTGCTGCGTCGATGCCCCGAGACGGGCAAAACCAAGGCATACTGCCCGCTGCGGATAGGTGGTGCACTTCCCAGCGTGCATTTTTGGGAGTATTCAGCAAGCTCTTAAAAATGCATAACGTTTTGAATGGCCCGTAGTGGCCCGCAGGCGCCCATCGACAGCCATTGTGGGCGGGCTATCGATGAGCGGAGGGGGTTGTTACTGAGTTTTTGCTTTGCGACGACCTGCAACACTGCTGTAACCGCGTCGTTTTGTCGTTCGCGATGGGGCTGTTGGGGCCCACGGTGCTGAATACTCCGTTTTTTGCACGGCCCAAGGTGGGGCACCCTGAGACGAAGCAAAAAGATGCCTCATTTCTATGCAGATACCGATAGGATTTATGCAAGATTGGGATTGTAAACCGTGCACGTGCACAAAACCGGTGCGGGGACGTCTGGAGTCGGCTCGGCTCCTGGGGCATTGCACGTGCAGAACGGTTAAAATCGGGACTCGGTCTTAGTTTTACTTGGAAGGATGCATATGACTTCTAATATTGATGCTTCTCTAGAGGAGACGCTCTCCTATATCGCAGGACAGCTTAAGACGCTGACTTCTATCGCTTCGCCTACGGGCTATACCCGTGCGGCGACTGATTATCTGATGGAGACGTTGCGCGATATGGGCTTTGGGCCCGAGCGCTCCAATAAGGGCAATGTGCTCGTTGAGCTTGGTGGTGAGGGTGAGCCGCTCGTGTTGGCGAGCCATGTCGATACCCTGGGCGCCATGGTGCGCTCCATTAAGGACAATGGTCGCCTGCGCCCCACGACACTCGGCGGGCATCAGTGGTCTACGGCCGATGGCGAGAACTGCACCGTTTATACGCGCGATGGCAATGTCTACACGGGTGTGGTCCTCAATACTGAGCCTTCGGCGCACGTGGCCGATGAGCCGGTCAAGACCATCGAGAAGAACATGGAAATTCTGCTCGACGAGAATGTTGACAGCAAGGACGATGTGCTCGAGCTGGGTATTCAGACGGGCGACATCATCGCTATGGATCCGCGCACCACGGTGACGGAGAGCGGCTACATCAAGAGTCGCTTCCTTGACGACAAGCTGTCCGCGTCGATTCTGCTGGGTCTGGCCCGCGCCGTCGCCGAAGGCGAGGTGTCGCTTTCGCGCAAGGTGTCGCTGCTCTTTACGGTGTACGAGGAGGTCGGCCACGGCGGTGCCTTTGTGCCGGCCGACACGCGCGAGATGATCAGCGTGGACATGGGCTGCGTGGGCGACGACCTGGGCTGCACCGAGCGCATGGTGTCGATTTGCGCCAAGGATTCGGGCGGTCCGTACAACTACGACCTGGTGACCACGCTGTCCAATATCGCGCGCGAGCTTGAGCTCGATTACGCCATCGACGTGTATCCGCATTACGGTTCGGACGTCGAGGCCACGCTCTCTGCCGGCTACGACATTCGCCATGGCCTGATCGGCCCCGGCGTACGCGAGCCACAACTACGAGCGCAGCCACATCGACGGCGTGCGCAATACCTACGAGCTGGTTCGCGCCTACGTTCAGCGCTAGGGGAGCAGCGGCCTCGGCTGACACAGCAGTACCGACCGAGGCCGTCCTCTCTAAGTTGCGGTGAAATAGGGACTGTTTGGCGGTTTTAAGCGCTTAAACAGTCCCTATTTCACCGCAACTTATGAAGGGGATGGGGCTACTTGATGGCGCCGGTTACGGTGCCGCCGCCCAGGACGATGTCGCCGCGATAGACTACAACGGCCTGGCCGGGGGCGATGGCTCGTTGCGGCTCGTCAAAAGTTAGCAGCATTTGCCCGTCTTCGTCACGCGTAAGGGTCGCTGCCTGGTCTTTCTGACGGTAGCGGTACTTGGCACCTACGCGAATGCCGCCGGCGTCGAGTTCCGCCTCCATGCGCTCTGCCGGAGCGCTCCAGATCCAGTCGTTTGCCGTGAGCGCTGTGGCCGCCAGGTCCTCGGCCTCGCCCAAATGCACGGTGTTGTTGGCGGCATCGACGCCCGTCACATACACGGGATGCGCCATCGCGACGCCCAGGCCCTTGCGCTGGCCGATGGTGTAGCGCGGCGCGCCGTTGTGGCGCCCGACCACGCTGCCGTCGCGCCACACAATGTCGCCCGGTGCAGCGGGATGTCCGCAGCGGCGCTCGATATAGCCCGCGTAGTCACCGTCTGGAATAAAGCAGATGTCCTCGCTTTCGGCCTTCTGGGCGTTGGTAAAGCCCTGCTCGGCGGCTATGCGGCGCACGTCGCGCTCTTTGTCTAGGCCTGCCAGCGGAAAGATCGTGTGTGCCAGGCGCTCCTGCGTAAGCGAATACAAAAAGTAGCTTTGGTCCTTTTTGGGATCTTCGCCGCGATGGAGCTGCCAGGTGCCGTCTGCCGCCTGGCTTGTTTTGGCGTAATGTCCCGTTGCGATGTAGTCGCAGCCCATGTCCAGCGCCGCATCGAGCAGCGCGCCAAACTTAATGTGGCGGTTGCAGATAATGCACGGATTGGGCGTCAACCCCTCCTGGTAGGCGTTCACAAAGCGCTCGATTACGCTGTGGTCGAAGGTCTGCTGCAGGTCGAGCACATGGTGGGGTATCCCCAGGCGCTCGGCGACGGCCTTTGCATCGGCGATGTCGCGGTCGACCTTACTCATGCCCGTGGCGGGGTCGGGTGCGGGGCAGGTGAGTCGCATGGTGGCGCCGACGCATTCGTAGCCCTGGCTTTTGAGCAGGTACGCGGTCACGCTGGAATCGACGCCGCCGCTCATGGCGACGAGCACGCGCTTGTTGTGCATGGGGAGGTTCTCCTTGGTGGCATGTGGCCAAAAAAGAAAAGCGGCGCGGGAGGCTGGTTCCGCGCCGCAGACATTGTAGCAAGTTCGGGCGTCATGTGGGACACCCTGTTGGGATGAGCCCAGGCTGCCAGAAGAGAGGGGAGACCGGCGTGCCTTGGACTCGTTCTAAGAACGAGAAGCTCTAGTCCTGGAACAGTGCCGTGGACAGGTAGCGCTCGCCGGTGTCGGCAAGCAGGGCCACGATGGTCTTGCCCTCGTTCTCGGGGCGCTTGGCCAGCTGCAGTGCGGCCCACACGGCGGCACCGGACGAAATGCCCACGAGCACGCCCTCCTTGTGGCCCACGGCGCGGCCGGTGGCAAAGGCGTCGTCGTTCTCGACGGGGATGATCTCGTCGTAGACCTGGGTGTCGAGGACGTCGGGCACAAAGCCGGCGCCGATGCCCTGGATCTTGTGTGGGCCGGCCTGGCCCTTGGAGAGCACCGGGGAGGTGGCGGGCTCGACGGCGACGACCTTAATCTCGGGGTTCTGCTCCTTGAGGAACTCGCCCACGCCGGTCACGGTACCACCGGTGCCAACGCCGGCAACGAAGATGTCGACCTTGCCGTCGGTGTCATCCCAGATCTCGGGGCCGGTCGTGGCCTTGTGAATGGCCGGGTTCGCGGGGTTCACAAACTGGCCGGCGATGATGCTGTTGGGAGTCTCTTTCTGCAGCTCCTCG
Organism: uncultured Collinsella sp.; assembly: GCA_902476475.1. Lineage (GTDB taxonomy): Bacteria > Actinomycetota > Coriobacteriia > Coriobacteriales > Coriobacteriaceae > Collinsella. The sequence goes on from CABSDO010000042.1 coordinate 13,166, forward strand.
GCCTTGGCGATAGCGCCCTTCATGCCCTTGGAGCCGTCGGTGAGCACGAGCTGCGCACCGTATGCCTGCATCAGCTTGCGGCGCTCGACGGACATGGTTTCGGGCATGGTGATGATCACCTTGTAGCCGCGGGCGGCTGCCACCGAGGCGATGCCGACGCCGGTGTTGCCGCTCGTGGGCTCGATGATGGTGTAGTCGCCGCCGCGCACGAGCTTGCCTGCCTTCTCGGCCTCGTCAATCATGTTCTTGGCGACGCGGTCTTTAACGGATCCGGCGGGGTTGAAGTATTCCAGTTTGACGAGCACGCGAGCCTTGAGGTCCTCGTCGGCCTCAAAGTGGGTGAGCTCCAGAAGCGGGGTGTGGCCGATAAGCTGATCGATGGACGTGTAAACCTTGCTCATGGTGAACCTCCAAAGTGTTCAAGTTGCTGGTTGCCGTGTGGTTTTACGGCGTGTCTAACAGCTAAACCCATAAACCTTATAGGTTGTACGTTTAGCTGTTGGCAAGCATAGTAGACACTAAAGCCTAGTAATGCAATAGGAAATGGAAGATTATTACAAGCTGATTAACCATCTTGACCGGAACGGGTATTTCCAAAGCCAATTTTTCGGCTAGAATTTCAACGGACTAAAAGACCGAAAGGCAGCACTATATATGTTGGTTTCTACTAAGGGCAGGTACGCCCTGCGCGTTATGGTTGACCTGGCCGAGCACCAGGCGGCCGGTCGCATCCCGCTCAAAGAGATCGCGGCGCGACAGGGGATTTCCGAGAAGTACCTCGAGAACATCTTGGCTACGCTCGTGCGCGCCAACATGCTTTCGGGCATGCGTGGCAAGGGCGGCGGCTATGTGCTCACGCGCCCGCCCGAGCAGTACACGGTGGGCGAGATCTTGCGCCTGACCGAGGGCAGCCTGGCACCGGTCGCCTGCCTGGATGGCGACTGCAAGGGCTGCTCGCGATCTGAGGAGTGCCCCACGCTCGACGTGTGGAAGAACCTGGACAAGCTTATCAACGATTACCTCGACGGCGTGACGCTCGATCAACTTGTCGCTCCCAACCATGGCTACGACTATGTCATCTAACCCACGCCTGCCATGTGGGGACGGGGTGGAAATGGTAGATTTTCTTGCCCTCTGAGACTTGGCAAATAAGAAGGCCGCCCATTTTTGCGATGGGCGGCCTTTGATTTGGTCCGATGCGTTTGCGTGTCGGGGGCGTTCTACTCTTCGGCAATACTATCGAGGATGCTGCGCATGATGGACACTAGGATGCTGCCCATAAAGGCCGAGCCAAAGCCGGCGATGGAGATACCGACGCCCAACAGGTTGACCGACAGGTAGCTGGCGAGCTCCAGCATAAAGCTGTTGAGCACGAGCTGGAAAATGCCGAGCGTAATGATCGTGAGCGGCAGCGAGATGACTGTGAGGAACGGTTTGACGAACGAATCGACGATGTTGAGGAACAGCCCCACAAAGGCAAAGCAGACCCAGGCCTCGGCAAAGCCGAAGGGTTGGATACCGGGGACGAGGAACGTGGCGATCGCGATGGCGATCGAGGTGAAGAGCCAGTTAAGCATAAAGCGCATGGCGTGAATCCTTTCTTGCGCCGGGGTTGCTGCTGTCGCGTGAAGCGGCTTGCGGCGGCGACTTGGATGGTTGCGCGGGCGCGCCGCGGTGTTTGGGCGCCCATTGTCTCAGATATTCGTGGAGCTTACGTGCGCATTCGGTTTCTAAACGGCGTTCGTCCTGAAAAACGTGCCGCTGACAGAGAGTCTTGTCACTTTAGTTTGGTGGTGTGCTACACTGCTACGGGCAAATGGCCCATGCATAGTTTTATTGCATATTTACGGGCGAACGATGCCCGATGTCAGTATCAACTTCGATGCCTTATGGCGGGTTTGGCGGTGATCGATGAATATCGAGAACATGTTTGACAAGCCTGATGTCAAGCAGCTGGTCCACGCATTTAGTCTTTTGGACGACGAGAACGATATCCAAGCGTTTTTAACCGATATCTGCACACCGCGCGAGATCTGCGATCTTTCGCAACGCTTGCAGGTCGCGCGTTATCTGGATGAGGGCGAGCCCTATGTTGAGGTTCAGGCCCGCACCGGCGCTTCGTCCACCACGGTGAGCCGCGTGTCCAAGGCGCTTAATGGCGAGTACGGTGGCTATCGCAAGATCCTCATCAAACTGGAGGATGGCGAGTAGGCCAGCGGCAACAAACGAATTGCGCAGAACCGTCCCTCCGGGGGCGGTTTTTTAATCCCTTGGGGACGGAGGAAAACAGGTCACCGGGTTAGACTGACCCCCTCGGTGATTCGTTTTCCTCCGTCCCCAAGGGATCAAATCTGTTGGCGTGGGGCAAATCTGTCCGCGTGGGCGGGTAGGATGGATGCATTGATTATTGCGAACGGTTTGAGTGGAGGACCATGCCTGTTCGAATCTATACCACCAGTACCGGTACGGACTTGAGCGATGCCGAGTCGGCGCTGCTTGTCGACCTGGTTGCCCGCCACGGGCGTGCCGTTTTGCTGGCGCCCTCGTTTGCCGAGCTTGACCTGTGCCGTCACGATGCGGCGGTGGCCGGCGCATCGCTGGGCGTTGACTACAAGACCCCTTCATCGTGGCTTCGTTCGCTGTGGGAGCTTTTGGGCGATGGCCGCAGTTTCGTCGACAACATGCAGCGCCAGATGCTGTTCTCGGACATGATCGCCCGTCGCGACGATGCCGACCTGCAGCCGCTTTCGCGCAGCCAGGGCACGGTCCGCATGCTTGCGCGCATGGCCCGCGATGTGCTGCCGGGCGTGGCGGGAACGGGTGCCGAGCGCCGCTGCGGCGATACGGAACAGCCCAAGCCCAAAAGCGATGCCGAGGCTCGCGTGTTCGAGCTGTTGAGTGCCTATGCGAGCGGCTTGGACCGCCGAGATATGGTCGAGCCCTGCGAGGCAGCCGATATGATGGCCAGCGCCCTGGCCGACAACTTGCCTGCCTGCGCTCGTGCGGTGTGCGTGCGCGGCATCACATCGTTCACGCATGGCATGCTCGAGTTACTGTCGGCCGTGGCGAACCATGGGGGAGAGGTCGTTGTGCTGCTTGCTCGCGAGCAGGCGGCAATGCGCGAGAATCTCGCTGCAGCCTTTGATGCCCGCGGCGTGCTGTTTGAGGCCGCGCCGCTGGGGGAGGATGCCGCCGCGCCCCAGGCTGCCTCCGAGGCCGCCGCTCAGCCTATTTTTGTAGAGGTTGCCGGCCCCCACGCCCGCGCCCATGCCTATGTTGATGCGATCGATGAGCTGGTAAAAACGTGTGAGGACGCCGCGGTCGACGGCGGTATCACGGCGTCCGCGGACCCCGTGCGCGTGCTCGTGGTGTCTGCCCGGGCGCCCCAGCTGTTCGGTGAACTCGCTGCCCGTTTGGCGGCACGTCATATTGCGTCCGAGACAACCGAGTTCACGGCGTTTTCCCAATCCATCGCGGGCAGGCAGTTCACGGCGCTCGCCAATCTGATCGAGCGCATGAAGGCCGCCGACGAGGGCACCGCCTCCAAGACCGAGTGGTG
>CABSDO010000043.1 GCA_902476475.1 uncultured Collinsella sp.
CTTGGCAAAGACCGTTGGGGTCGTTGAGCCAACCCGCCGGCGGCATAATATGGAAGCGTTGGCCATACGCGCCATGACCGCACTCAGAGGCGGCGGCGTCAACAGCGGCGACCAGCTTTGCAAGGTCGCGACCAAGTGCATTAGACATATCAAAGTCCTAACGGATCGAAAGTAACAAGGCACCAGAGATCGGCACCAGATACGGGAAACGCCCGCGAGCATACGACCCGCGGGCATCCCCTCAATCAAAAGCTCTTAGGCCTGCTCGGAAGCCTTGGGCTCGTCCTTGTACAGGACAAACGAGATAGCAAAGGAAACCAGCGCGGCGACCGCAAACATGATCGCGTACTGCACGGGCTGGGCCAGGCACAGCAGGATACCGAAGATGCCGGTAACGCCCGTGCCGGAGGCAGCCAGCGAAGTGAGCGCGCAGACCAGGGCACCGCAACCGCCGCCGATGCAGCCGGCGATGAAGGGCTTAAAGAAGCGCAGGTTCACACCAAAGATGGCAGGCTCGGTAATGCCCATGAAGGCGGACAGGGCCGAAGGAAGCGCCAGGCCCTTGATCTTGGCATCGCGGGTCTTAAAGGCAACGGCGAGCGCGGCACCACCCTGGGCGATATTGGCAGCGCTGGCGATGGGCAGCCAATAGGTCACGCCGTACTGGGCGAGCTGGCCCAGGTCGATGGCGGTGTACATCTGGTGGATACCGGTAACGACCGTGGGAGCATAGAACAGGCCGACGATAAAGGAACCGATGCCGAAGGGCAGGGTCAGCAGGGTCTGGATCAGACCGAGGATGGCGTTCTCGGCCCAGACGAAGATGGGGCCGACGGCAACGAGCGTCACGAGCACGGTCACGAACACCGAGACGAGCGGAGTCACAAAGAGATCGAACATCTCAGGAACGATCTTGTGCAGGCGCTTCTCGAGGAAGGCGAGAATGGCGCAGGCGATGACGATGGGGATCACATGGCCCTGATAGCCGACCCACTCAAAGCTGTACACGCCGGGGATGACGTTGACCATGGTCTGCACGCCCTCGGAGGCAACCGTATAGGCGCTCTGCAGCGAGGAGTTGATGAATGCACCACCGACGACGGCGCCCAGATACGGGTTGGCGCCAAAGGCCTTAGCGGCGGAGTAACCGATCAGGATCTGCAGAATGCCAAAGGACGTGCCCGAGACTAGGTCGGCGATCTTATAAATAAAGTTATTGGTGTCGAGCGCGATAAAGCCGTTGGAGGCCATAAAGTTGAGGGCGCTCATAATGCCCAGCAGCAGGCCCGAAGCCACGATGGCGGGGATGATGGGGACAAAGACGTCGCCGAGCACCTTAATGGCGCGCATAAAGATGTTCTGCTGCTGTGCCGCGGCCTCCTTGACCTCGGCCTTGGTGGCAGCCTCGACGCCGCTGAGCGCGATGAACTCCTCGTAGACCTTGTTGACGGTGCCGGTGCCAAAAATAATCTGGAGCTGGCCCTGGGCCTCAAAGACGCCCTTGGCGCCGTCGATATTCTCGAGGGCCTCCTTGTCGACCTTGGCGTTATCGGCAATCACCAGGCGCAGACGCGTGGCGCAGTGTGCAGCCGAAACAACGTTGCCGGCGCCACCGACGTTGTCGAGCACCTCTTGGGCTGATTTGCGGTAGTCCATGACTTCCCTTTCCTCCAACGGGCGCATGTGCACCCGGCCATCTTTGACACTTACACTGTAATCGTTTTCAGTTTCATATGTCTGTAATCGTTTTCACAGTAGGGTGAACGGTAGTAAAAAGCCGGCGAAAGGTAGTTTTAAAGCAAAAAGAGGCGGCTCAGAGGCAGGCAGACGTGCCCAAAGCCTAGACATTCATAAGCTGATGGCCGAGCTTGAGCGTCTTTAGACCACCCTCCCCCTCCACGCCATCGAGCGTGTTGAGCAACATATTGGTCGCCTCGACGCCACTGGTCAGGTAGCCATAATGCACGGTGGGAATGCCGCCCGTCAGCGCGCGCAAAAACGCGTTGTCGCCAAAACCGCTCACGCGGTGTATGCCCTCGCCCATACCGCGAACCTCATCGATGGCACGCAGCGCGCCCGCCGCCATGGTGTCGGTCGCGCAGGCGACAAACGAAACATCGGGGGCATCGGCAAGCAGCTCGCGCGCGGCGCGATAGCCCGAGTCGAGCGTAAACGAGCCCAGGCGAATCAAGGCAGCATCGAGTGGGTTACCCGCGGCGCGCAAACCGGCCTCAAAACCGCGACGGCGGTCATAACCAGCCGCGCGGTCTTCTTCGGTAACTCCAATGTAGGCGATCTTGCCGTCCACGCGACCCGCAAGCGCACGGCCCAGCTCAAAGGCAGCCTCGTAATCGTCGTGATAGACGCACGCCGCACCCTCGACATGTTGGCCGATCAACACAATGGGCACACGGCACGACTCAATCGCGCGACGGTGCTCGTCGGTGATCATGGTTGCCACCAGCACAATGCCATCGACCGGGTGGTTTTGGAATAAATCGAGGTACTCGAGCTCGCGATCGGGGGCGTTATCGGTGTTGGCAAGGAGCATCTGGTAGCCACGACGACCGAGCACCTGGCCAATACCGGCGGTAATGCGGCTCACGGATTCCGAGTTGATCTTGGGCACGATGACGCCGATGAGCTTGGTGGAGCCGGTGCGCAGCGCGCGAGCCTGGCTGGATCGCACGTATCCGGTCAACTCGATTGCCTGCTTAATGCGCTCGGCCTTGTCCGCCGAGATATATCCACCGTTGAGGTAGCGCGAGACGGCGGCGCTCGAAACGCCCGCCAGCTCGGCCACATCTTTCATCTTTACCACGAGAACCCCCGTCGTTGAAATCGCTTTCACCATGATACCCGTGAAGACGGCATGCGAACCAAATCGGCCCACTCAGGTCGAGCATACGTCAGCGAGCGGGCAGGTGCCGCGAAAGAGGAGCGAAGCGTACTATATGTACGCGAGCGACGGTTTGAGCGGCAGATCGCCCGGCAGATGCCCGCGCAGCGTCGAGCGGTCCGGCGTTCGTTAGAACGCCGGAACATAATAGCCACGGCAGCTGCCCGCTCGCTGACGTATGCTCGACCAGGAGCGCCCCTCTTTGTGCAATCTGCTCGCTAGGGTTCTACCCGTGATATTCGCCGTTGTATTGGATGAGCGTCAGGTCCTCCACGCCTTCGAGCGCGCGGATGGCGTCGGCATAGGGCATGTCAACGCCATCCGAGAACACCTCGACGGTCATCTCCGCCTTGTCGCCGCGCATGGTCTTGGACTTGACGGTGAACTTGGTGCGGCCAAATGCACGCACGATATCGTCGCCGGTGGTCTGGCCCGTGTAGTGGATGACCATCATGTACACGCGCGCCTTGTCCTGGTGGCTCGCAAAGCCAGCGATCATCACCACGATCACCACCGCCGTGAGCCCCACGAGCGCGTACATGCCGGCTCCCGCCGTAATGCCCGTGGTAATGGCCCAAAACAGATACAGCAGGTCGAGCGGGTCCTTGACCGCCGTACGGTAGCGGACGATGGACAGAGCACCGACCATACCGAGCGAGATGACCACGTTTGTCGAGATCGCGAGCGTAACCATGCAGGTGAGCACACACATGCCCACGAGCGTCACGGCAAAGCTACGCGAATACACCACGCCAGTAAAAAAGCGCTTGTAGACGTAATAGATCAGGATGCCCATGGCGAGCGCCACGAACAGCGACAGGCCGATCTTGGCAGGGTCGACCTGGCCAAACGCCTCCAAAACGGAGTTCTTAAAAAAGTCCCTGGTGCTCATGGTCTAAATATCCCCTCGGTTCCCAAAATCCGATTCCCAGTAGTTAAATCCGCGCAGGTAGGCGGTGTTTTTGTAACACAGGCAGTACTTGGAGACCGCCGTGAGTTCGGCCGCGCCCGGCGGCACCATATCGCGCACGAGCTGTGGGCAAAACTCCGTAAACTTGACCTCCATCACCAGTTTGCCGGGCTCCAGGACCGGCAGCGCGGGCAACGTCGCGTCAAAGATATCGAAGCTTCCCACCGCGGCACGCACGTTCATGTCAAACGTGATGCGCACGGTGCCCTCATCCATCACCCACGGCTCGCGCTCGTAGTCCACGATGGTACGCGGGCGCATCATGTTGCAGATGCACTCGATGTAGAACTCGCGGCAGAGCGGATAGGGGCTCCTCAGCAAAAAGTCGAAGTCGCCGGCCAGAATCTGCTCAAACTCGCCGCGCGTAAGTGGCGCGTCCTCCTTGTAGATCCAGCTGCCGTACTTCTTCTTGCGCTCGAGCTTAATCACCTTGTCGCTGCCGTTATAGATGCGCACGCGATACTTTTTGCGCATGAGAATACCGGCGTCTTTTTCCTCGTAGGCCGAGTTGCAGTAGTCGTCAAAGTACAGGCTGCGAATGGTGTAACCGCCCGCCCGCGCATGCTTGTCCAGCTTAAATACCGGCGCCATGCGACAGGCAAGCGCGGCGTGCTCGCCCTCGTTAATGAGATATTTGAGCTCGTGGCGGTAACGCTCCTGCGTGGTACGCACAGGCGGAGCCGCCAAGCGCTCAAGCAGCGCGCTAGCCCTCCTCATACGTGTCCTCCACGACCTTACCGCCGTCTTGCACGTAAAAACACTTCATGCCGTAGTGCTTGCCGTCGTCGGTCACATAGTAGTCAAACGCATCTTGCGTATAACCGTCGGAGTTGGTGGCACGCACGCGCACAAAATACTGGCCGGCATCGGGCGCATCGCAGGTCACCTCGGGAAGCAGCACGTCCTCGGCCTTAAAGACCACATCGCCAATGGCATAGTCGCGCGCAAGCTCTACGGTGTAGCGAATGTCGCGCGCCTCAAAGTCGTAGGACGCATCCCAGTTAATGCGCAGCTTACCGTTATCGATCTGCGGCACGCCGATGTAGAACGGCATGGGCTTTTTAAAACTCTCGCGAAAGCTCTTATAGTTCTCCTCGATCTCGGAGGGGATCGCCGCGGCGATCTGCTCGTATTGATCCTTGGTGACAGGCAGATTATCGATATCGGGCGAAGCAAAGACCAGCGATTCAGTAACCTCGCGGTAGTGCTTGATCATCTTGGTCAGGCGAGTCTCGGTCAAATACGAACGCAAGTCCTTGACGGCACGGTCGAGTTCGCTGCGGAACGACTTGCTGCGCAACGCGCGGTTAAACAGCACGTTGCCCCAGTAGTTGCTTGCGCCGCGCTCCCAGCTCGCGTAGTCAGAAAACCCGGTAAGAGAAAGCTCCAACTTACGCAGCATGCCGTCGTTATCCCAATCCAAAAAGTACCAGGTATTTGAGTTGAGCGGGCTGTACAGATAGCAGTTGCGGTTCTGCGTATCGCAGTTGCCCGTCAGGATCTGAAACGCCAACCAATAGACCAGGTTCTCGGTATCAAAGTAGGTGTCGAGCACGTCATCGATCTTTTGCGATTCGTCGTTGAGCGCATCGAGCATCTCGATGAGCTTGGTGTGGTCCGTATCGCCCTTAATCTCGAGCATGCCTTCAAAGCTTGTCTGGTTGTAGTCGGGATCATCGGCAAGCTTAATGGTGTCCTCGTAGCGATGGAAATCAAAGCTGTTCACCTTGTACAGGTGTCCGCTCTTATCCAGGCCATGTGCCTTAAGCGCCGTCTTGTTGAGCTGCTCCACCTGCGTAAACAGGCCGTAGTCCTCAAAGGTATCGTTGGACTTTTCGGTCTGGTCGCACACCCACAGATGCACAAACTGCGTGCGCAGGCCCATCATCTGGGGAATCCCGCGGATAAGGTCATAGGCCATCTTGTTGCGAAAACGCATACCCTCGCCCATGTGCTTGTTGAGCGCAATCGCACGCTGCTGGCGCCAGGTACCTTTTCCTTTTTTGAGCTCCACCTTGTAGTTCTTCTGCGTATAACCGCTCGACGTCTGGCCACGCACCTGCACGGTGGCATTGGGCGCTTCCTCGCCATAGCCAACCTCGCCGGCAACTGGGCCCTCTTCGTCGCCCGGCTGCAGCAGGCCCATAACCTGATAGCGCGTCACACCCATGTCGGCATAGTCATACACCGAGTACGTGTTGATCTCTGCCCAGCTGTGGTCGGTGTTCTCGGAGCTGTTGCCGCGCGAGACCGTCAGGTACATGGTCACAATGCCCGAGTCGTCGTAGACCTCGTACAGCTCGTCCTTATCGCGCAGGTGCTTGGTACCGTCCGAGGACTCGGCCTTTTTAATCTTGTCCTGCTTTTTGACCTTTTTAGTCGAGGATTCGTCCTGAGACGAGCAGCCCGAAAGCAACAGCGCGCCGGCAGCCGCCTCGATCAGGCAGCGGCGAGACATCAACTTATCGATCATCAGAACCTCCCCAATGTTTTTGGTACAGGCGAACCACCATACGATCAAACGCACTGCGCGGCTCACCGCCCACGCGTTTGTCCTCGTAGCGTTGTTCAACACGGTCGAGCACACGGCCAAGTTCGGTAAACCAACCCGTCTTGTCAGCAGCCACGATGGGCTGCTGGCTCAGGATACGATACGGCAAGTTGGCGGTATAGGTATCGAGTCGCAGCAGCGCCACGATAAAAAACACCGCCGCACCCAACAAAAAGCCAAAGCCGTAAAACTGCTGCGGCAAAAGCAACGACACCGCAGTCGCCAGCCCAGCCACACCGGCAAACAGACCCGAAGCCAGCACGGCCCCCTTATAGTCGGTAAAGTACAGCAAGATAAGCATCACCGTATTGCCCACGGCATACAGGGCATAGCCCACGCATAACGTGCGGAAATACCCGTGCATCAGGTTGTTAAAGCCCAACGGTAGGGCCGAGAGCACCGTGGTCTCGAGCGAGATGACCGCCGCCGTCACAAACAGTTGCTTGAGCGCACAAAACCGCAGTTCTCGGTTGAGCGTGGCAAGCATTTCCTCCTCGGCCACCACGATGTCGCCCACCACGCCACCGTCGTTGAACAGGCTGTAGTAGTCGCGGTAGCGCGGATAGAAATTGACCTCGACCGAGACCACAAAGTTGACGGTCGTGACCAGGATCGTCAAAAGCGCAATGAGCGCCGGCACATCGTAGTAGGGCGCACCATAAAACAAGCCCTTGACCTGCACGCCAATGGGACCGGCCCAAATTATCACCAAGTGTGCAAAGAGGCCTAGGTTGGTAAACAAGCCCGTGAGCGCCAACGGAATAAACTGATCAAGCCACTGCAAAAAGAGCCAGGGGCTGCGGTCGCTCTGCGGAAAATACCGGTACAGCAGCACCACGTCCCAGGCGAGCATGACGCCGTAGCCCAGAGCAATTGACGCCAACAGGCCCTCGACCGGCGGAAGCCCCAGCACCAGCGCGGCCAGGGCGCACAGGCACGCCACGCCAATGGCGGCCGCAAAGCTGCATAGGATACCGCGGTAATCCTTGATGGCCGTGAGGTAACTCATGCCGTTCCAGTTGACGATCATAATGTTGAACAGCAACAGGCACAGCAGCCCCTGCAGCAGCGTGGCGCCCGAGAACAGCAGAAAGACGCCGTAGAGCACCGTGCCCACAACGAGCATGATGGCATTAGATCCCCAAAACGAAGGCAGGATCTCATCCTCGCGCTCGGCAAAAAGCATATCGGCCAAAAAGCGCGTGACCGGCATAGAGAAAAAGCTCGTGAGCGTGAGCGACGCCAGCAGCGTATAGGTCACCATGCACACCAGCAGGTCTTGGTTGGCGCGTCCCACGCCCCACAGACCGCACAGCACCAAGATACCCACCTGGAGCAGCACGCCCAGCAGCATCGGGCCCGTGCACACAATGCCAGCGTAGCCATAGGCGCGCATCGTGGCAAACAGGCCCTTGCGCCTAAACAGGCGCTTGAGCTCAAAACCGATTCCGGCCACCGGCTACTCCCCCTCTCTGGGCAGGTCAAACGCTTGCGCCGTCACGTCGTACAGCGCGCGATAGTTAGCGAGCATCTGCTCGTGCAAGAAGTACGTGGCAACGCGACGCTGGCCTCGCTCCCCCATCTCAATGCGACGGGCGCGGCTTGTGCACATGCGTTCCATGGCATCGGCCAAGCCCTTGCGATACATAGGCGGCGTCACAAAACCTGCCACGCCAAAGTCATCGCCCGGAGCGCCTTCGAGCAACTCACGGCAGCAGCCCACCTCGGTCGTCACGCAGGGACGGCGCGCTGCAAGCGACTCCAGCACGCTGAGCGGCTGGCCCTCGGAGATGCTCGTCAAAATGGTAAAGTCGAGCTTTTCCATGTACTCGACCACGTTGACGCGGCCGGTAAAGATCAGGTCGCGCACGCCCAGGATTTCGACCAGCGCGTGGCACTCGGCGCCGTACTCCTCGTCGTCCACGTCGCCCATGATGTGCAGGCGCACCTTGGGCAGGCGCTCGTGCAGCTCAAAGAAGGCATAAATCATGGTCTTGACATCCTTGATGGGCGCCAGGCGCACCACCGCGCCAATGTCCACCCAGCCGTCATCGGTCTTTAAGGGAATATCCTTAAAGCGATCGAACTGGATGCCGTTGGGGATGACCAGGCATTTGTCCGCATCGCAGCCCATATCAATCTGCGTCTTGCGGGCGTTATGGAACAAACTGGTCACGCGGAAGGCGCGGCGGTAGATCTCCTCCGAAAGCAGGTAGAAAAAGCGAATCCAGCGGTCCTTAAACGACGGCACCACCCAGTCGGCGCGAATGATCTCTTCCTCGCGCTCACGGGTATAGATGCCATGCTCGGTCAGCAGCACCGGCGCATGGTGAACGCTTGAGCCCAGGCAGGCGAGCAGGCCACCGTAGCCGGTCGAGATGGCATGGTACACATCGGCCACCGGCACCTCGCTGCCCAACAGGTAGAGCACGGGCAGCAACATGGAGCGCATGGTGTGGAATGCATCGGCAAAGGGCGTGTAGGGATACTCGGCCAGGCACACGTCGCGAAAGATATCCATAAACGTGTGGCTCTGCAAAAACGAGAGCGGATGCACGCGACGGCGGTGGAAGATATCGAATAACACGTCCCAGTCCGGATTGGAGAGCGACACCAGACGGCGTAGCGCCTCGCGCTCACGATCGTTAAAACTGGCTTCATGTTGCTCGCCCGAAAGCCGCAGGGCATCGTCCAGGAACACCTCGTGCACCTCGACCACGTTGCCGGGCAGCTCGTAGACAAACTTGCCACGGTCGGCAGCATGCGCACCGATCACCCACAGCACAAACTTGTGCTCGGGCATGGCCGTAATGTAGCCATGCATCCAGGTAGATACGCCGCCGTGCACATAGGGGTAGCAACCCTCGAGCACCAAGCAGATTCTCATTTATCGCCACCCTCCTTGCGCTCGATCGTCACGGTCTTATCATTTGCCTTGAGCAGATACAGATTGCCCGTAAGGTGCGTCAGTTCGCCACCCGTCACCGCACCCGGCTCGCCATTATTAACGCGGAACATGAGCCACGCCTCGTCGTGGAAATTGCCCAGGCTGAGCGTCCAGGCATCCGCACTGGTATCCACGTTCACCGTAACCGACGAAAAGCGCTGGATAGCACCGGAGCACTCCGATGCCGTCTGGTGCCGCAGATCGGGCGCCGACTTGGTAAGCCACTCCAGGAAGTCGGTCAGGCCGCCCTTGTAGACCTCCCAGCCCTCTTTGGCGCCGCGATCGGGGTCCAAAAGGTCGTCCGGGTGCATAAAGTGCGTGCTCACGTAGTGCATGTTGAGCTCGGACACGGCTGCCAGGCGCATATAGGAATCGTCGACCATGCCGCCCGAGACAATACGTGGCTGCTCCACAATGCCATCGGTCGCCACGCCAAACTCCTGAACGTAGGGCAGGTCGGTGCCGTCCGAAAAGTACGTACTGGCAATGGTCTTGATGCGCGGAACGTCGGTGCCGATAAGCTTGCGTGCGCGGGCCGAAAGGATATTCGACGGCGGCACGTAGACCGAGCCATGGGCATTGGGCAGCACCTCGTCCTGGAAGGCGATCAGCTCGTCGAGTGCCGCAACGAGCGTCTTTTTGTTCTTCCACGTCTTGTAGTCATACAGGGTGCCGTAGTCGGTGTCCCAAAGCGCCAGCGGCTGATGGTTGTAGCCATGAAAGCCCAGCTCTCCGCCCATCTGCAGCAGCATGCCGCCAAAGTAGCGAAACTGCGTGGTATCGGGCTGGCGCGCGGGCTTAGTCTGGTTAACCACGTCCTCGTAGTTCTCGATCATCACACCCGTATAGCGAATGTCGTATTGCTGCGCGAGCTTTTGCAGATCGGGCCACCAAACCTTGGCATAAAAGTCGGCGATAGAAAGACCGTAGTCGCGCTTGATGTAGGTACCGTCGCCCGAGGGCACGGGGCTGGGAAAGTCGTCCAGATAAAAGACGGCGCTGTTGATGACCGGATAGGCCGTGGCATCCCCCAGCAGGCTGATTGCCGCGGCATAGAACCCGCGCATGACCTTGCCGTAAATGCCGATATTGCACACCACGGTGTGCCCGCTACCGCAATCATTCGACCAAATGAGCGGCGATGCGGTATCGCCGGTTTTGGCCCACACGTGAGTCGTCTCGCGCAATGAGACCAAAAGCGACGAATCGAAGGGGTCCGAGAACTCGTAGCGCTGGCCGCCGCCCAGCATAAAGTCCTCGCTCGGAACGATGCTTTCGGCTTTTACATAGTCATATCCGGCCGATTCAATGCCAAGCTTGGAGGCAATCACTTGCAGATAGCTCGAGTTATCCGGCGGCATGGCGAGCATAAGCGAACCGCCGGCACTCACCCAACTCATAATGTCGGTCAGATGCGTACTGAGCCCATCGAGCGACGGCATGAGCAAAATCACGCGATCGAAGGAGGTCAGCGAGGGAATGGCATCCGCGCCATCCAGGGCAAGGTCAACGTCGCGGTGCGCGATCTTCATGTCGAGCAGGATCTGGTCGAACTGCTCCTTTACGTCCTCGACGCCCGCTTGATCGGAATCGGTAATGACCAGGCACGTGGGCTTTTGGCCAAAGATTGCCGAGGAGGCAGGCACCGCATCGTTGGCGGCAAGCATCCCCAGCTTATGCTGACCCGCACTGTACTGCACGCCGGCACGTTCCACCAGCAGCACGGCGGCCATGGCAATAAAGACCGCCCACACCACGAGGAGTCCCATCCAACGAAAGCGGCCTGCACGGTCGCGGATATGTTGCGCCACGCTCATCCGACCTCCTCCCCGTCGCGCCAAAACGCCAACTTTTCGCGGTTGTCGGCGCTCAAATACACATGTTGCTTGTCAATCGCATCGATCACACGGTGAACCTCGTCACCGTCGCGGCGCATCACGGCCAGGCGCAGGCAAAGCATCCAAACCTCCTGCTCCTCGGGCACGTCGAGCACCAGCTGGTCGGTCACGGCCTGCGCTTCGTCGATCTGTCCGACATCGGCCAGCGCCGTCGCGTATCGAATGCGCAGCTCAAGGGTATCCTCGCGCTCGCAGCGACGCGCAAGCAGGCGCGCGTACTGTTGGCGCTGAATCTGAGCCACGCGCCCCTCGGCCAAGCCCGAGCCCAAGTATTCACCAAGAAAATCACAGTATTCGTTGAGGTTTTGCGCGCTCGGGTCCGTCTTAAAGGCACGCTCCAGCTGCTGCAGTTTAAGGTCGGACTCCTTGGAGATCTGCGCCACCGCCGTCGCGGCATAGTGCGCCACCTCAACGTCGTCGTTAAGCTTAGCCGCCTGCAGCTGCGCCAGGTACGCGTCGGGCTCCTCGGTGAGCATGGAAAGCATTAGGCGGCGCCGGTATGCCGGGTCGTTGACGATGAGCGCCTCCTCGAGCGGGACCACGCCTGCATCGGCGTCACGGTCGTGCACCAGGATGCTGCGATGCAGGTCGTCGTTGAAGCGCAGCGACTCAAGCGCAGACTCTTTCAGCCCCTCGCAAAACACCGCGCTGCGGACAGATAGCAGAACCACCAGCAACGGGCCCCACAGCGGCACCAGCACTATCACAGCCAGCATGTGTCCGCGCACCGGCAGCAGGCCCAGCTTCATGAGCGTCCACAGCATCAGGCAAACCAGCACATGAATCAGCAGCAAGACGGCAGCAACGACAAGCGAGATCAAGCGGCACCCCCCTCACCGTCACCGGTATAAGAGATGTGCTGCAGCAGCGCCACGATGTCCTCGCCGTCGACGGGTTCCACCGCAATCTGCTTTGCGCTCAAGCGCTCGCGGATAATGGGCAGATCGCACGCCTTTGCCTGGCGCATAAGCAGGTAGAGCACGTCGCCGTCGACCAAGCCCGCCGCGTCGCTCTCGCGGATTGTCGACCCAATTGCGCCCACCAGCTCGCCGACAGGCTCCATGCCCGGTACCACGCGCAGGAGCAAAAAACTCCCCATCTTGCTATCTGCCAGCGCCTGCTCCGCCGCGAGCTCTTGGCCAAAGGCGGCCTGCTTGAGCACGCAAGTGCCATCAACGCAGCGTTTATCCTGCGCCACCGCCTCATAGTCAAAGGCACGGCCCAGCGCGCTTTCGACCAGCCCGCACAAGATGCGGAACAGGTTTTGATAATAGAGGGTCATTTGGTTTTCGGCCGCGCTACGCACAAAGATCAACACGGCGGGTGCCCCGTCGCGCTCGATCGTATATCCAAACATGGGAAGCCCCGGCGTCAGCTCGCGGTTCACCCACAGGTTAGAACGACCCCCGTCGCCCAAAAGAGGTGCAAGCTGCTCAAGCGTGAGCGAGCGTGCGGCATCTTCGGCAATCGCGGGACTTGCTGCCACCAGGCGTGCAAATGCCCCGCCAGAAACATGGTAGATCGCAACCGAATCGTTCTCGAGGATCTCGCCCAGAAGCTCGCAGCACTTGCGATAGATGTCGCGTGGGTTGAGCACGTCGAGCTCCTGCGTCACGGCAAAGATCTTGCCAAAGCTGTCGTGGCGACCCACGATCTGGCGCCTGTACGCGCGCTTGTCCTCGATCGCGTCGTGGTAGAGCTGCGTAAGAAACGTATTACGGTTGCGCACGAGCTCGTTTTGATCGCGCTCCGCCCTAATAGCTTCGCTGTTGCGCAGCTGCACATAGCCGCACACGGCGCCCACCACAAAGTACGCAATAAACGGCAGCCAGTTGGACGGCTCGTAGAACAGACCCTGGAAGGTATAGCCGTACTGAGTAAAATAGCTGGCTGCCAAACCCACCGACGCCAGCAGCGCCGCAACCAGGCCAAAGTCCAAGCCATACAGCGTGGCAATCAGCACCACGTAGAGCAGGCGATAATCGAGCACGTTGAGCTGGGCCGATTGGGAGAACAGGTGCTCCAGCACCTCGAACAGGGCCCAGGCAACGCCCGTCTCCAGGCATTTAATAGGCAGCGTGCGCATTTGGATGCGGTCGATGGCGGCGCGCAAGGGGTTGACCTTCTTTGCGCGGCCAGCATCCCAACGCGCTTGAATGGTCGAAAGATCGCGCAGCAAGTCATAGCGCTGAAACCAGCCATAGCGCACGCGAGCAACGTCGCTGGCGGGCAGGGCGTAACCAGCAGAATCGCCATAGGCAACGGCAAGGCCGGGGAACAACGCCTTGAGGGCGTCCCCCACCTCACCCGCCGCGTGATGGAAGGCATCGGCAACGTCGAGCGTCTCAAAATTGCCATCCCAGCTGTCGAAGATACGGCGCACCAGCACCGCAAGCTCCTCGGCGCACAGCAGGGGAAACGCCGCATCCTGCGCGCCCTGCAGAGCAACCGAGCCGGTTGAGCACGCGTCGAACAGCGGCACCAAAAACGGGTCCTCCAGCGCGGCAGACGCGGTATACAGGAACGGCACGCGCAGGATCTTGGCCTGAACGCCCTCGCGAGCAGCGTAGTAGCGGCACAGGTCGTTAGCTGCATGCGCGATAATGCCCTTGCCCGTTCGCCCCGCGGCATCGGCGGCACCCTCGGCACCTGCGGGACCTGCTATATATAACAGCTGGATCCGGCGACCCATGCACGCGCGAAAGACCGAACGCAGCAGCTCGATATCGCCTACGCTATCGATATGCGGGGTAAGGTAATTAGAAAGGTAGACCACGCGGTCGAACTCATAGGCCTGATCCAGGTGTTGCAGAAGCTCTTTCCACGAGGCATGGGGCGACGACTCATCGCGGCGCGCTTCCGCGGCAGCGACGACCTGGACATGGTCCCCGGGGAACGCCTTGGCACAAAAGTCATCGTCAACATATGCGGTGTTGCCAACAACCAGCACTTCCATAGCGCACCCCTCCCCTAAAATCCACTTTTGTCATAGTCAAACATGCGTATTGTACGCTGTCAGCGCGAGCTGGAGCGCCTTTAAGGCTGTTTTAAGAACATTTCTAGGGAATGTGGGAGTGGCAACTCGTCCGACCCAGGCTCATTGAGAGGCTGCTATTCGCTCTGAAAAGGCACATCGCAATCTGCTGACAGCTCCGCAGGGAGAATGCCAGGCGATGTACATTGCTCTCGCACGGAATTGTTGGATGAAAGAAACGGTAGCTCTTTAGAATAGCTAACGGTAACCTTAGGAACGATATTGATACCTAAAGCCAGCTCGAACCTAGCGATTGTCTTCAGCGTCATATTGGGCTGAGAATTCAACAGCTTCGAAAGCGACTGAAGGCTCACGCCCATACGCTTTGCCAAATCGCTTTTGCTTAAACCCAAATGCCTCATCTCGCGATGAACAATAAACTCGATATCTAGCGCGTGTTCATAAGCGCGTGTTTCGCTAGTTTCTGTCTCGGCGTAAAAATCAGATAAATCTACTTTATTCATTGTATTCTCCGTTTCGAAAGCCAAGTATAAAAGTCAACGCTCAGTTTCCAGAAGTTGACGTGCTATTACGGCCGATCATTGTTCGAGCGGTTAATTTCCGCTTAGGGTCTGACAACATTTTCTGGAATTGAGAGTTGTCGGGAGAAGCCGTCAATTCCCAAAACGGTCGGCCCTTGAGGTCTCTATATTCGACAAGATCATATCCTTCTGCCAAAGGGCACCTCCCATTTCTAGATGAACTTAGCTTATAGGTTAAGTTCACCCATTTAAATACATATAACGAGGTCCAGACAAGATTCATCTGTCCCAATCGATAAACAAACCAGTCGAGCTTATGCAAAATCCGGAAGTGTGCGGCAAATTCTAGACACGTCAACCACACTGGATAGTGGCAACGCTTCTACCTGCAGGTTCTTTTCATGAAAAGGACGATGTGCTCGAGGGTTCCAAAATATGCCGCATACTTCCGTCGGGCGTTTCCGGAAGTGCGGTGAAAAACCGAGATCGACAGACCAGACCCCCTGTTTTAGCCTTCCGCGACCTGCGGTTTTGTTGCCGAAATTCGGTTTATGCTCGGAGATTTCCGATTTTTTCCCCGCACTTCCGAAAAGCACCCTTAAACCGCGCGTCCCGAAGCGGAAAACCGCCGGATATTTGTTTCTCCCCAAATGAGATCCTTGTTTTGCCTGGCCGAATCTTACATCCAAACAAAAAAAGAGGACCGACGCATCAACCCTCTTCAGGTGTCGCCCGAAGGCTTCCAGCGCAATTGATTTAATTCTAATCGATATCACTTGTTTGACCACGATCACGTCAACCAGTAGAAGCCGCCCATGCTCGATCATTCCATTGCCGGGATGGTGCTTGGCTAGTACGTCACACATTGCATACATGAAAAGACGATATGAGAAAGCCATTTGGGTCGCCTCCCCCGCGGCGCAGCTTCTTTCCGCGGGCTCGGGATGCCACAATGGGCTTTGAGTATCGGCCCGTGCGGTAGCCCTTACCGCACCTGCGGGGAGGAGGCTTCCCATGCCCCATGTTACCTCCATCGGCCTGGACGTCCACGCGCGATCGGTCGCCGCCGCGGCGTTCACCCCTTCACCGGCGAGGTGGTGCACCGTGACTTCGGGACGGACGCCGCCGAGATCGCGGAGTGGGCCCTCGGGTTCGAGGAGCCCAGGGCCTGCTACGAGAGCGGCCCCACCGGCTTCCACATGGCGCGCGAGCTGCGCGCGCTCGGCCTCGACTGCGCCGTGGCCGCCGTCTCCAAGATGCAGAGGCCGGCGGCGGACGCGCGCCGCAAGAACGACCGGCGCGACGTCGAGTTCATCGCCCGCATGCTCGCCACCCACAACATCGTGGAGGTCCCGCTGCCCGATGCGGCCGTCGAGGCCGCCCGGGACCTCGACCGCGCCCTCGACGACGCCACGGTGGAGTACCGCCGCGCCAGGCAGCGCCTCAACATGTTCCTGATCAGGCTGGGCCACGTCTGGGACGAGCGCAACGCCGACGGGACGAGGAGGGGATCCTGGACGCGCGCCCACTGGAGGTGGATATCCGGGATCAGGCTCGAGGGGCCCCAGCGCGACGTGCTCGAGTACTACGTCACGGCCGCGAGGTGCGCGGAGTCGGACCGCCGGCAGCTCGAG
>CABSDO010000044.1 GCA_902476475.1 uncultured Collinsella sp.
GCACCAGCCCCAGAGCCGCTTCCGCCGGAGCCGCCTCCCGTGCCAGAACCGCCGCCGCTCGAGCCGCCATCGCCGTCCGCGGTCATCGGTGCGTCGTGGAGTCCCGTCGTATCCGCGTTGCTGCTTACGCCCACCAGCACCTCTGCACGTTCGCATGCCCCGTCGGGAATGTGGAGCTCGTGCAGCACGGCGCCCAGCGCGGAGTTTGCGCCCGGTCGAATCTCCTCGAGCGTTACGGGGTCGAGCGCCACCAGGTCACGCGCCTTTGCGTAGAGCGTGACGCGTTTGCCCACCTCGTCGCTCCAGCTCTCCGGGATGGCAAAGCTCATACGGAACTGTGCCGTGCAACCCGGTGCCAGCACGGCGTTGCCGTTGTCGGCTACCAACGGGTGCGCGGCAAAGCGCTGGCCCAGCGTCTCGACTGCGTACTTCACGTGCGCCATGTCGTTGGCCGAAGCGTCCTCGGCAAGCTCCGGATCGTAGATCGATGCCATGCGTGCGTTCGCGCCGAACCCGATGGAAGCGCTGGAGAACGGCTGGTTGGAGCCCTCTCGGTACAGATCGACTGTTCCTGCGGTCAGCAGCGTGTTGCCGTCGTTTCGCACCGTTACCGTAAACGACTCGCTTGCCGCCCCGGGCACCACGGCGCCCAGGTTGGCTATCGCGCCTAGTGGTGTGGCGCATGCCACCAAGGGCACTTCGATGCCGTGCAGTTCTGCCTTGCTCTGCTCGGCGCTCACGATGTGCGTGGCAAGCGCTGAGAGCATGCCACCCGAGGTCAAAAACGTCGTTATCCGATCGATGGGGTGCTCCAGCTCGCAGAGCACGAACGGCTCCGTGAACAGCTCGTCGATCAGCGTACTGGCGAAGATGCGGAAATGCTTGCCCATTACCGCCACCGGTTTGCCTTCTTCGTCGTAGGTTTGCCCCACTTTGCCGTCGGTGTTCTCGACGTATAGCACGCACCTGCCGTTGTTGCTCATGCTAAACGACGCCGGGCCGCAGCCAGCTGCGCCCATGGGTGTCGTTGCAAATGCCGATGCGCCTCGCGTCCACGTAACATGCTGCAGTCGCTCGTCGACGGTTGCCAAAAAGCCCGTATGCTGCGGCCACGGTACCACGCGCGGCACCGAGGCGTCCGGCGACATGACGCCCCAGCCCGCAATAGACTGACCGATGACGGCGTATGATGCGCAACCGCAGCCCTCTGCGGTTTCGTATGCAACGGGTACCACCATTTTGCCGTTGACGTTCTCGGGTGCGCCCAACTCGATGCTCGACGGTGCTTGCGGAAAGCGGAGAACCTGACGGAACGTGAGGCTGTCGCCCGACACATCCGACCACAGGGTAAAGCACTCGAGCGCGACCTCTGCCTCGCTGCCCAGCGCCTTCTCTGCGGTGGCTCCGCGACGGTGGAGATAGGCACCCGACAGACGTCCGTCGACAAGCGTCTTGCCCACCGTGATGCGCGGACACTGCAGGCAATGGTAGCCGTCCTCCTGCAGGCGGCCGCGCGAGATGCTGCGCCACGACGTGTGCGATACTACGCGAACCTCGCTATTGCTTATGCGTAGGCGCAAAACGGACAGTATACCGGCCGTGCTTGCTGTATCGAACCGGGTTGCGTCGCCTTCGGGGCGCTCTCCCGAGACCAGCAATACGTAGGCGTCTTGGCTTCCTCTCCCGTCCGTATATTCCATCACGTCGAAGTCGTAATCGAACGTGCCGCCACGCTCCACGTCGCCCTCGCCAAAGCCCAGGGGGAAGTCGACCGGCATGGGCGCGGACCACGCGCCGTTTGCCTTTGTGTGCACTACCAGGCGCGAGCGGCCATCCTCACCGTAGCGCACCGAAGCGATGCGGAACAGGCATTCCACGCCGGCTATCTCCGCAAACTTCATGTGGGCTTCGCTGAGCACGCCGGTGAAGAGTACGCTGTCGCTCGAGGGCTTTATGCCGCCCCTCTCGTCCTCCGACACGCCGGCAGAATTGGCGTTCGGGTCCGCAACGGCATTCGTCACCTGCCTGATGTAGGTGTACTCATACATCAGCGCGGCGTTTTCGACATTCTCCATTAGAGCGTGGACGAAATGCTCAACCTGTCCCGTGTCATCGCTCTCTGCATCTGCGTCGAGCTCAATGCGCGTGACCGCTTGCTCCCAATCGCGCACGACCGGCGCGACGTTTACGGGGGTGGCTGCAACTTCGGCGCATGCGAGCAGCTCGGCATTGGTGACGATGGTGGCCGACGCGATAAACTGCGGCACGCCGCCCGACTCGGCATTGCCGATCGCGCCAAAGCAGGCATCCAGCGTATAAGGCGTGTCTCCGCCCAGTGCCAGCTCAGAGCGCTGGAGTACATACTGGTCGCCGTTGTTCACCGACATATTCCACGAATCGGCGAGTGTGGGCCACGATCCCGACCAGGCCTTGGTGGTCCACTTGAACATGATGAACTGGAGTATCACGTCGACATCGACGCCTGCACCCACGCGCAGCCGCGGAAGCTGGTGGCCGTCCGCCTTCTCGTACCCAATGAACAGCGTGAGGGATGCGGCACCGCGCACGGCGGACGAAGCGACGCCTGCAACGCCGGCTCCAAAGGTGACGGCAAGCCCGATTTGGATGGTGAATGATCCCGACGTATTGGAATAGTCGAGCGAAATGTTTTTGAAGAACGCCGCACCGCTGCCGTGCGTGTGGGCGCCCACCGCGAGCGCCAGCTTCGCCAGCACCCAAGGGTTGACGTTTAGGAAAAACGGCACCGGGCCCAAGGTAAACTGCTCGGTCCAGTTGAGGTCGGTTTTTACTTGGAAGAGAGCCTTAATATTGCCGAACGCCGGATCGTTGTTGTTGCCCCAAGTTTTGCCTACCCAGTCGTAGGCAAGCGATCCGTACACCTGTGTGGCGATATCCATCGTGAACAGCAGCGTGCAGTGGTGGCGAAGGAGCTTAGTGCTTCTTGGGTCGGTGCCCGAGCCGGCGCTCATGCTCTTGTATTGGTTCCACTTTCCCTCCATCTCGTCGAGGTAGCGGTTTGCCTGCTTGGCGCCCGATTCGCGCGGCGACTTCTTCCAGTACTCCGGATCAGGGTTGCCCGAATCGTTCATGTAGCTGGCCGGTTTGTATCCCCCGCCAAACAACACGTACCCGGCAAACGAGAAATCAAAGAGGATCGGAAACGTGGGCATCCAGCAGGTGAACTTGTTGCCGCCGATACCGGGAAACGCCGCGGGGAAATCAAACGGAGTGATCTCTTGATCCATGGTGGTGGGGACGATGGTCGTCGAGCCCGATTCTGCCTTTGAGGCCGGTGCGGTGGCAACGGCCATGGGGGAGGAGAGCGTGTAGGCTTTGCCCTGGTAGTCGAGCACAAAGCGCAGTTTGCATCCTTCTTCCAGAAGGCCCGACGCAGCATCGAGGAACTTGTCTTCGAGCGTGAACGTCGCCAGATTATCCGCACCCGTTGCGCTGGCCTTGACCTGACCAATCTGCGTGACGGTTTCGGGTGAGCTGCCCACGGCGGGCATTACCTTATTGATGTGCAGCGTTGCCTGTCCGCCCTGCGGCAGGTGGGCCTGTACGGCAAAGGTATGCGTATCGGGCTGCGTATTCGCTGCATCGTCTTTGGGCATCGCCATGAATGTGGCGTCGGCGTACTGGATATCCCACTCGTCGAACGTAAGCTGGCGAAAGTACGGCTCCCCATCGGAGAGCGGACGCGTGGGCGCGGTAATGGCGGTGCCGCCCTGAATGCGCGCGAGGGGGATCTCGACATCGCGGTAGCCCGGCATGCTGATAGAGATGCCGCCGTTGAAGTCATACGCGTCAAGGAGCGTCGCCTCGTCCACGTAGCCTTCCGAAAGCGGGGCAATCTCAAAGATCGCCGTGCCCTCGTCATCGGTTGTGGCGGTGAGCTGTTTGCCCGCGGCATAGCGCGACGTTAGTGTGACCTGGGCATCCGCGATGGGGTTCATCTTGTTGGCGACATCGACCACCACCACGCCGAACATGGTGCGCGAGAGCACCAGCACCTTGAAGGGGTCTTCTTCGTCGGCATAGGCTTCGGTGGGCGCGAACGGCAGTATGAAGGCATTCGAGCTGCCCGGCACGCGCGGCAACATAATGCTCGCCAGCGAGGACGCTCCGGCAACAAGTAACGAACGGCGATCAAGCATATTTGGCTCCCATCCCGCAGATATCGGAGGAAATACTCCCATTTTGCGAGAAGGTGCCTCGCGGCGGTAGTGCCGTTCGAGGGTCAAAATGTCCAATTTGAGCTGGCGAAAGCGGGTGGCGCCGGAACGTGTTCGATGCGCTTGGCAGTCCGGTCGCTAGCGCAACATATGCGCGACCAGCTCCGCGCGCGTGCCGATGCCAAGCTTGGCATACACGCCGGACAGACGGTTTTTCACGGTGCCCGGTGATACGCCCATATGGCGTGCGATTTCGGCGTTGGTCCATCCGCGGCAGGCGAGCATGGCCATGGTGAATTCCGTGGTGGTTAGATCGTCGGCCACATCCTCGCCCGAATCGGGGTTGTGGATGCGCCGCCAGCCGTAGCTGAATCGATACGTGATCTCGATGATGCGAGCGAAATCGTCGGGGTATTGCGATTTTAAGCATGCCTCGATAAGCCCCTGTAAAAGGCCATGGTGCTCGCCAATGAGCTCGATAAGGCCGTCGGGGCGCGCAATGTCCCAAGCGGCTCCGAAGTGTGCCTTTGCGGCGTTGACATCTTTGAGACTCATGCATGCCATGGAGGCTGCCAGGTGCAGGAACAGCTCCGAGATGGGATAGCTTCCTTGTTTCATGATCAGGGCGTTTTCCGCCATGCCCAGACTGCGGCCATATTCGCCGCGCAGATACAGGGCATGCGCCATCACGTAGCTGGCGAACAGGCGCAGGCCTTCGGGCAGATGTGCCGCAAGTGGATAAAACTCTTCGGCGGAATACGGGGAAGGCAAGTGCAGCAGGACGCTCGCGGCCGAGGCGAACAGGATATGCGTGGCGTGGACGGCGGGAGATTCCTCGTCAGTTGGCGTATCGAGGATGCCCGCAAGGCAACGGCGGGCATCGGCGATACGGTTGAGCGACAGACTGGCATATCCGCAGATAAAGGATGCGGAATAGCGCAGTGCGGGGTCGGTGGCGTCAAGATAGGGGCGTGCTGTCTCGGCGGCGAGGGTGGCCTGTCCGCGAAAGTACAGCGCTTCTGCCGTGGCGATGGCGCGCGAATCGGGGTCGGAAATGTCTGCGACCGCAGCGTCAATCTGCCCCGGCACAAAAGCGGTGCACATCAACGGCATGGGAACGCGCGAGCAACCATCGCAGTCCATCTTCCATCTCCCATCAGGTGGCAACAATGCAGCAATTGTACTCCTGTTGCTCGGGACCCCTTTCGTTTTGCTGTTCGGTTAACGCTGCGGTCCGTTTTGGAAGGGTCGCGAGCATGGTGGTTCCGTTCTCGGAACTTGTTTCGACCTCTACCGTGCCACCGTGAAGCGCTGCAATCTCCCAAACAAGCGCTAGCCCGAGTCCTGCGCCGCCGTATGCTCTGCTGCGGGATTTGTCTAGACGAAAGAACGGCTGGAAGATGCTCTCTCGGTACTGCTTGGGTATTCCCGGGCCCTCATCTTTGACTCGCAGGAGCACGTGGCTGTCGCTGCCGCTGATGGAGACGTTGACAGTCGAGCCGGAGCGGCTGTAACGGATGGCGTTTTCGACCAGATTAAACACCAGCCGATAGAGGAGCGTATCACTTCCGATTGTCAAAGCGTCTCCGGCGCAATCGAGGGTTACGTCCTTATTCTCGGCAAGCGGCGCAAGGTCGGTGAGGACCTCTTCGGACAAGGGACCAAGTTCAACAGCGTCCTCGCAAGGAACGCTGCGGAGCTCACTCATCTCGAGCAATACCTTGGTCATTCGAGACATGCGCTCGGTTTGTTCTTGTAGCAGGCCGAGCAGCTCGGCTGTTTCGGGTTGCAGACCGGAGCGCTCGGAGATGAATAGTTCAATCTGTGCTTGCATAAGGGCGAGCGGGGTGCGCAGCTCGTGTGCGGCGTTGCCGGTAAACTGACGCTGCGCAGAGAACCCTTCGCCAAGACGGGCGATCATGTCGTTGAAAGAGGCGCTGCATCGCTGTAGCTCGGTGGGCACATCTTCACTGAGTCTGATTTCGCTTAGGTTGTCAGGCTGCACACGCTCAACCTGGGCTGCAAAAGCCCGTAGCGGCTTGAGTGCACGGCCGCTCGCAAAGTATGCCAGCGCGCCGCCAAGGAGTGTGACTCCAGCCGTGATGTACCAGGTTGTCGTGCCAAAAGACTCTTGTGCGTCGTTTACGACGATCGTGACCTTGTCATCGGGGGTCGCTTTCGTTGGGTCGAACGCCTGGGGCGAATCTTCGCCGGTTGCGTTAAAGGCCGAGATGTTACTGCCGATGGCATCCATGTAGCGCATGCCCGTATAGCCGACCAGGCAGTTTGTCAGCACGCATGCTGCACACGTGAGCAGTGCCGTCATAATCGTTATGCGCCATTGCAGGGAAAGCCTTTTCATTCGCTATCCTCCATAACGTAGCCCTCTCCAATCCGATTGCGAATCGGGTCGTATCCCAAAGCGCTGCGCAACTTTTTTCGGAGTGACGAGATGTGAACGCGGGTTGCGTTGCTAAAGCTGTTTACGCTGCTATCCCAAACGTGCTCGATAAGCTCCTCCTGACTTACCGGACGCCCCTGATTAAGCATCAGGTATTCCAAGATTCCCGTTTCCTTGCGCGTAAGAGATAAAGCCTCGCTGTTCACGGAGGCGATGCGCGCCTTGGTGTCAAAGCGGAGCTCTCCGCAGGTTAAAACGATGTCGCTTTGTGTAAAGCGCCTGAGGGTAAGGCTACGAATCCTTGCCGCAAGCTCGTCCAGATGAAACGGCTTGGTGAGGTAATCGTTGGCGCCGGCATCGAGTCCGGCGACTTTATCTGATACTTCGCCACGTGCGGACAGAATCAGTACCTTAGTCTCGCAGTCAGTTTTCCTAAGTTCCCTGAGTACGGTCATGCCATCGATACGGGGAAGGTTGAGGTCGAGTACCACGAGGTCGAAGGCCTCAACATTCAGTAGATCGAGCGCCTCCTGTCCGTCGTGACAGCAGTCGACGCTGTACGCCAAGTTTCGCAAGCTGCGCGCGATTGCGTCACACAGTGCTCGCTCGTCTTCGACGATCAAAATACGCATAACAGTCTCCTTGCACATTCCAAATCGCGCTTAACACGGATTTTATAGTCGATATGGTCCAATGGTCGCGTAACGAAAGGAGTGGTCGTGTTGTTCAAAGCGGTAAAACCCGTGGTACAGGTCGCTTTGTTGATCGTCGGAATTGCCATGGTGTGCTTTGGCGTTATGCGTGGCGAAGCGGATGCCGTGCTGGCCAAAGCGATTAGGCTGTGCTTGGAGTGTATCGGAATTGGATAAAAGAGAAAACACTGCGTCGCATGTTTTGGCCCGATTTCGCGGATTCATTCAGGCGGCGGCGACGCTGGTCACCAATATTCACCTGCCAAACTTTGCCAAAGGCGGCATCTATCAGGGCGCGGGAAAAACAGTCTGCGTACCTGGACTTAATTGCTATTCGTGCCCCGCGGCATCGGGTGCGTGCCCCATCGGGTCGTTCCAGTCGGTGGTGGGTTCATCCAAGTTCAACTTTTCTTACTACGTCACCGGTACGCTCATTTTGCTCGGCGTGCTGCTGGGACGCTTTGTATGCGGCTTTCTATGCCCGTTTGGCTGGCTGCAGGAGCTGCTTCATAAGATTCCCGGCAAAAAGCTTTCGACAAAAAGGCTCAAGGCGCTTACGTACATCAAGTACGTCGTGCTGCTGTTTGCCGTGGTGCTGCTGCCCGTCTTGGTGGTTAACGACGTGGACATGGGCGACCCGTTCTTTTGTAAGTACATCTGTCCGCAGGGCGTACTCGAGGGCGCCATTCCACTGGCCATTGCCAACGCCGGCATTCGATCTGCGTTGGGACATCTCTTTACTTGGAAACTTGCCGTTCTCATTGCCGTGGTAGTGCTGAGTGTTTTGTTCTACCGCCCCTTCTGCAAATGGATTTGTCCACTCGGTGCATTCTATGCGCTTATGAATAGGGTGTCCCTACTGGGGATTCGGGTTGACGCATGCAAATGTGTCTCGTGCGGCAAGTGCTCAAAGGTTTGTCAGATGGACGTTGATGTGGTCCGCGCACCCAATCATGCCGAATGCATCCGGTGCGGAAAGTGCATCGGGGCCTGTCCCGTCGATGCCATTAGCTATCGCTATGGCCTGGATGTGTCGGCGGAAAAGCTCCCCTTGACCGCCGATAAAAAGTAAACAAGCTTCGACAAAACGGAGGAACGACTATGAAGCTTTCTAAGATTGCGGCCCTGTTTATGGTGCCGGTGCTGGCCTTGTGTCTTGTGGCGTGCTCGGCACCTGGCGGCAATGCGAGCGAATCTGCGAGCTCCGATCCTAAGATCGCAGAACTCACTGCGCAGAAGCCGGCCAATGCCGACGAGGCCGCCGAGCTGTATGCGAAGCTCATGCAGAAGGAGAACGAGATCTTTTCGAGTGATAACGCGCTGTGGGAAAAGGTATTCAATGCGGCAAATAAAGACTCGGCAATGATTGAGGACGGCAGCAATTACGGCGATTTCCTGCTCAAGACCATCGACGGCGCCAAGGATGAGTTCACGGCGGATGAGCTCAAGACGCTCAAGGCCGGTGCACAGCAGATCAAGGAGATCGAGGACAAGCTCGAGAGCCTGGAGAAGGAGTTCCCCGGCTGTGGAAGCACGCCGAGCGCAGGCGAGAGCGTCGACGCTTCGGCCGCTGGCATGACGGCTGGTGCCAATGCTTCGAGCGAGGCGACGAAGTTTCCCAGCTTTACGGGCAAGGACCTGGATGGCAACGACGTGAACAGCGACGAGCTGTTCTCTAAGAACAAGGTCACCGTCATGAACTTCTGGTTCACTACTTGCAAGCCGTGCGTGGGCGAGCTGGGCGATCTTGAGAAACTGAATCAGGAGCTTGCCGAGAAGGGCGGCCAGGTCGTGGGCGTCAATTCCTTTACGCTCGATGGCAACAAGGGCGAGATTGCAGATGCCAAGGACGTGCTGAGCAAGAAGGGCGTGACGTATAAGAACATCTGGTTCAAGTCGGATAGCGAGGCCGGTAAGTTCACGTCAAATTTGTTCTCGTTCCCGACAACGTATGTCATCGATCAGAATGGCAACATCGTAGGGGAGCCCATCGTGGGAGCCATCAGCTCCGCCGAGCAGCGCGCAGCACTCAACAAACTTATCGACCAGGCGATTGCGAATAGCGGGCAATAAACAAGCTGAACTATGTATATTGAGGAGGTCTCGGGATTCCCGGGGCCTCTTTGATTTCGATTCTTCGAGATCAAATCTGCTCTTGTTATGTTCTCGTTTCCAAGAAATGGGAGGCAGCTCATTTATATGCCGCCGTCCCTTTTCACCTGCATCTTTCCTGCTAGATTAAACCTAATGGGGAAAGGAGCCACAAATGGACGGGATGCAAGATATCGTAAAGAAGTTTCCGTTTTGGGAGCATTTGTCTGACGACGAACGCGCTCTTGTTTTAGGGCAATCCGCCTTGCGCACCTTTGATGCCGGACAGCTTATTGGCGGCAGCGACAGCTCTTGCACGGGCGTCTTCCTCATTGTCCACGGCGATATCCGCGTCAGCCTTCTTTCCGAGGAGGGCAAGGAGGTTACGCTGTTTCGGCTCGGTGAGGGAGAATGCTGCGTCACCACCGCGTCGTGCGTTATTCGGCAAATCTCATTCGACACGCTCGTAACTGCGACACGAGAATCCACGCTCCTCGTTGTTCCTATTGGTGTTTGCGAGCATCTTGCCAACGTTAATATCCACGTCAAGGTTTTCATGCTCGAAGTAGAGGCGCAGCGCTACTCCCAGGTGGTTCGCGTGCTGCAGCAGATGCTCTTCAGGCGTCTTGACCAGCGCGTTGCCGACTATCTGGTTGAGCGATGCCGGGCAGCGGAGTCGATGGAGCTCCGGATCACTCAAGACGAATTGGCGCGTGATATCAATTCTGCTCGCGAGGCGGTGACACGCGTGTTGCGTCGTCTTGCCGATGAGGGCCTTATCGAGGTGAAGCGCGGGCGCATCCTTGTTCTGGATGTCGACGGTTTGGCGCGCCTGCCGTAGCGATGACTTTGCTGTGGTCCCTATCCGCCCGCTGCTCGCTGCTTGCTCTCAAGAAAACCACCCGTATGGTGACTTGGTCACGGAACCGGCCTATGTCTTCCGGACATACTGGCATCAAGCGATAGGACAAGCGAGCAAAGGAGCTCATCATGGGATTGTTTGATTTATTTGCTGGGGTGGATATCAACAAAGGTGTTGAGGAGTGCCAGGCGACCGAAGGCGCGGTATTGATTGATGTACGCGGCGCCGATGAGTATCGGCAGGGGCATATCCCCGGGGCCGTCAACATTCCCCTCGATAGCATCGACCGCGTGCTTGCCGAATATCCAAAGAAGGACGCCCCGCTGTTTGTACATTGCTTGAGTGGTGCTCGTAGCGGTCGTGCCACGAGTTTTCTCCAGCGTGCAGGCTACAGCAACGTGAAGAACATTGGCGGAATCAATAGCTACGGTGGAAAGGTGGTGCGTTAACCATGAAGGTGGTTATCGTGGGAGGCGTTGCCGGCGGCGCATCGGCCGCGGCGCGCTTGCGCAGGCTTGACGAGCAGGCGGAGATTGTTGTTTTCGAGCGCACGGGCTATGTGTCCTATGCCAATTGCGGATTGCCATACTTTATTGGCGGCGTGATTGAGGAGGAGTCTGCGCTCACGCTGCAATCGCCCGAGGGATTTTGGAATCGATTCCGCATTGCCGTGAAGACGAGTCATGAGGTGATCGCCATTCACCCCGATGTGCATGCGGTTGACGTCCGCAACCTGCTCACCGGCGAAGAATTTGTCGAGACATATGACAAGCTGATTCTTTCGCCTGGCGCGCACCCGATTCGCCCTGAGCTTCCGGGGATCGATTCGGATAAGATCTTCAGCTTGCGAACGGTCGAGGACACGCTGCATATCCATGACTACGTACAAGAGCATAGGCCGAAGAGCGCTGTGGTGATCGGCGGCGGTTTTATCGGCATCGAGACTGCCGAGAACCTGCGCGACCTGGGCCTTACGGTGACGCTTCTGCAGCGCCCTCGTCAACTAATGAACAACATGGATTACGATATGGCAACGCTGCTTCACACGGAAGTGCGCGAGCATGGCATTGACCTGCGACTTCGTGCCGACGTGACGGGTTTTGAAGAGGTCGATGGCCGTGTGGTCACTCATGTGGCGGGCGAAGATTCTATCGTGGCCGATATGGTGCTGCTCGCTATCGGCGTTGTCCCCGAGAGCCATTTGGCAAAGGAAGCTGGCATCGAGCTGGGCATCAAGGGCTCCATTGTGGTGAACGATCGCATGGAGACATCTGCTCTCGACGTATATGCCGTGGGCGATGCCGTGCAGGTCAAGCATCAGGTGACGGGCGAGGACGCAGTGATTTCCCTTGCGGGCCCCGCCAATAAACAGGGGCGTATCGTCGCCGATGTGATCTGTGGCCTAGACAGTCACTATCAGGGCTCGTTGGGCTCTTCGGTGATCAAGGTGTTCGACTTGACAGCTGCGAGCACGGGAATTTCTGTGAAAGCAGCGCGTGCGGCAGGTATTGATTGCGAGAGCGTTGTGCTGTCGCCCGGATCGCATGTGGGCTATTATCCCGGAGCGACGCCCATGACCATGAAAGTCGTGTTTGAGAGGGAAACCTTGCGTCTGCTGGGTGCGCAGATTGTGGGCGTCGATGGCGTCGATAAACGCATCGACGTGCTGGCGACGGCAATCCAGGCCGGTATTCGGGCCGATAAGCTCAAGGATTTGGATTTGGCTTATGCGCCGCCATATTCTTCGGCAAAAGACCCGGTAAACATGGCTGGTTTTATGATCGAGAACGTTGACTCGGGCATCCTCAAGCAGTGGCATTGGGAACAGGAACCTGATCTGCCGCGCGACGGAAGCGTGCAGCTGCTCGATGTTCGCACGGTTGGCGAGTATGGTCGCGGTCATATCGACGGCTTTATGAACATCCCTATTGATGACTTGCGCGCTCGCTTGGGGGAGCTTGACGTGGCAAAGCCTGTTTATGTTATTTGCCAAAGTGGTCTTCGCAGCTACATCGCTTGTCGCATTCTCGCTCAGCACGGTTTTGACTGCTATAACTTCTCGGGCGGTTATCGTTTCTTTGCTGCTGTGACCAAAGACCGTCGCGGTAGCGATAACGTGATGCCGTGTGGATTGGAGAAGTAGGGCCTTTTTGGGCAACTTTGAACGAGGACTGCCGTGAACGAGTGGCGGCTTGGCCGGAAATGAGCGCTTTGCCGCCACTCGTTGGGGTCTGGAGCTGACGTGAGACCGTTGCCGAAGTCCCGTTTGGAGCCGTTGCGGGACCGGTTTCGCAGCATCGTTGGTACGACCGTAGAGCCGGCTCCTACTCAGGGTCGGCACCAACGCGGGACCCGGAGCCAATGCAGCACCACAAGTGATCCAATCCTCCAGCTCACTGCCAATTCTCCTGCTAGCGTGTATGACAAAGGTGAGATGGGGTAGGAAAAACGCATTACACGCGAGTGATGGGGAAAGGCCGACGTGCCCGTCCCTGTGCGGGGAGGAAGCCCATCGATGCTGGAGCTCAAAGGTATTTGCAAAAGATACGTTACGCAGTCGTTTACGCAGGTGGCGCTCGACAGCGTAAGCCTGTCTTTTCGCGATAACGAGTTCGTGGCCATTCTGGGTCCCTCGGGCTCGGGCAAAACTACGATGCTCAACGTTATCGGCGGGCTCGATCATTTCGATTCCGGCGACTTGTTGATCGACGGTATTTCGACCAAGGACTTCCGTGACCGCGATTGGGACGCCTATCGTAACAATCGTATCGGCTTTGTGTTCCAGAGCTATAACCTTATCCCACATCAGACCATCTTGGAAAACGTGGAGCTGGCGCTCACGCTCACGGGTGTGGGCCATGCCGAGCGCCGCCAGCGTGC
Organism: uncultured Collinsella sp.; assembly: GCA_902476475.1. Lineage (GTDB taxonomy): Bacteria > Actinomycetota > Coriobacteriia > Coriobacteriales > Coriobacteriaceae > Collinsella. Next base: position 13,123 of record CABSDO010000044.1, read on the forward strand.
GCGCGAGGCGTTGGAGAAAGTCGGCCTGGGCGAGCACGTTAACAAGCGCCCGAGCCAGCTTTCGGGCGGGCAGATGCAGCGTGTGGCCATCGCCCGCGCCCTGATTAACGATCCCGAGATTGTGCTGGCCGACGAGCCGACCGGCGCTTTGGATTCAACGACATCCGTACAGGTCATGGATCTGCTCAAAGACGTGGCGCGCGACCGCCTGGTTATTATGGTCACGCACAATCCCGAGCTGGCGTACCAATACGCCACGCGCATCGTCAACCTGGCGGACGGCAAGATCACCGACGATTCCGATCCTTTCGATGTCGCTGACGCCACGCGCCGCGAGGCTAAGCCTACGCGCAAAACCTCGATGAGCTTTGTGACGGCGCTGGGGCTTTCTGCCCGCAACCTCATGACCAAGAAGGGCCGCACGGCCATGACGGCCTTTGCGGGCTCGATTGGCATTATCGGCATTGCGGCGATTCTGGCGCTGTCCAATGGCGTAAACGGCTACATCAAAAAGGTCGAGGAGGACACGCTCTCGAGCTACCCGCTCACCATCTCCAAGCAGGATTACGACCTGTCGTCCATGATGGGCGGACAGGGGGCTGCGGATGATGAGGCGTCCAACGGCGAGGATTTATCCGACGGTACTGGTGGCAAGGCTCAGGGAACCGATAGGATCCCTGTGGTCACGGCCGTAAAGGATATGTTTGCGAGCGTTAAGTCCAACGACATGACGAGCTTTAAGGCATGGCTTGACGACGGCGGCGATGGTATCGACAAAGAGGTCAACGCCATCCAGTATGGCTACGGCGTGACGCCAGTTGTCTATCGTTCGAGTAAGGGCGACGAGAAGCCCGTCCGGCTGGTGCCCAACGCTATGACCGAGGCCATGAGCGGAGGCGCGAGTTCGGCGGCAACGGTGAGCATGGAATCCATGGGAACCTCGGTCTTTAACGAGATGATCGACGACCAGAGTCTGCTCGACAGCCAGTACGATGTCGTGGCGGGGCATTGGCCTACGTCTGCTAACGAAGCCGTGATGGTGCTTTCGAGCCGTGGCACGGTGGGCGATTACACGCTCTACAGCATCGGTGCGCTGGATATCGATGAGCTCAATGACCTGGTTAACAGCGCCATGGCGGCCGACGGTGGGGTCGAAACGCCCGAGACCGGCACCGACTTTACCTACGACGATGCGCTGTCCACGACGTTTAAGGTGCTGTCGCCGGCCGATGCGTATCGCAAAAACGAAGAGACCGGCATGTGGACCGATATGTCTGGCGACGCCGACTTTATGGCCGCCAAGGTTGCCGACGGTATTGACGTGCACATTGTGGGCGTGGTGCAACCTAACGAGACGGCCAACGCGAGCGCGTTGTCTCCGGGCATTGCCTACACGCATGCGCTGACTCGCCAGCTTATGGAGCGCGCCGCCGATTCGCAGATTGTGCAGGAGCAACTCGCCCACCCCGAGACGGATGTCTTTACGGGCAAGTCTTTCGATGAGCTGCAGGGCGAGGCCAAACAAGGCGTGGATCTGGGCAGTATGTTCAGCGTGGATGAGGCGGCGCTGAAGAGCGCGTTCTCGTTCGATACGCCTGCGCTCTCGGGCGCTGCCGGCGGTATGGACCTTTCTGGCATCGACTTGTCCGGGCTGGACATTGACCTTTCTGGCGTTGGTAAGGACATCGACTTCAGCGACATCATGGCCAAAGCGCCAACCCCAGATTTCTCGGGTATCTTTGACGGTCTGGAACTCACGCCCGAGCAAATGCAGCAGGTGGGAACGCTGGCCAACCAGCTGTTTGAGGGCTTTTTGCAGTCTGATCAGTTTAGGGCGCTGACACCCGAAGATCTTAAGGACACGTCAAAGCTTGCCGCCGCGTTCTCGGCGTATCTTGAGAGTGATACGGCAGCCCAGCAAATCCTGGCCCAGCTCAAAGCGCTCGGCGGCGATGCCTTGGCCGAGCGCCTGCAACAGGCGATGACCGACTATGTGCAAAAGCAGCTGGCTCCGTATCTGCAGCAGGCTATGGATCAGGTGATGAAGGCAATCAGCGAGCAGGTAGCGTCGACGGTATCGTCCCAGCTTAAAGCAGGCGCGGCGGGGCTCATGGGACAGATGGCTACGCAGATGTCGTCGAGTATTGCCAACTTGGCGGGCGCCATGCGTGTCGATGCGAGCGCCTTTGCCAATGCTATTCACTTCAACATGGACGCCGAGGACCTGAGCTCGCTCATGATGAGTTACGCCAAGGCGTCGAAGCTCACCTACGACAACAATCTGACCACGTTGGGCTATGCGGATGAGGCCGACCCCATCTCGGTCAAGATTTTCCCGCGTGACTTTGAGGCAAAGGAGCGCGTACTCGACCATATCGATGCGTACAACAAGCAGGTCAAAGCCGCCGGCCACGACGAGCAGGCAATCTCGTACACCGACTACATGGGTATCATCATGGGCTCGGTGACCGACATCGTGAACACCATCAGCTTGGTGCTCATCGCATTCGTGAGCATCAGTCTGGTGGTGAGCTCCATCATGATCGGCATCATCACCTACATCAGTGTGCTGGAGCGCAAGAAGGAGATTGGCATCCTGCGCGCGATCGGCGCGTCGAAGCGCAACGTGGCCAACGTATTCAATGCCGAGACCTTTATCGAAGGCCTCATCGCCGGCGTCTTTGCCATCGTCGTCGTGGTGGCTGTGAGCTTTCCGGTTAATGCCTGGGCACTTGCCGCCAAGCAGGTACCCAATCTGATGAGCTTGCCCGTGCAGGATGCGCTGGTGCTCATTGCGATTTCTGTGTTGCTAACGGTCGTTGCCGGCCTGCTGCCCGCTCGCAGCGCGTCCAAAAAGGACCCCGTGGAGGCCCTGCGCTCCGAATAATGTGACAAAGGGACAGCCTCTTTGTCACATTGAGCGGCTTGTGAATCCGAGGTCTAATACTTTTCCGAGAAGTGAACGAGTCAAAATGAACCTCCGAAGCGCTAACGCTTATTGAAGGCGGTTTCCTGCACTGATAATTGTTCTCGGGGGAAGCGGGCACTGCGGGGCGCGGCAACGGC
>CABSDO010000045.1 GCA_902476475.1 uncultured Collinsella sp.
TCTGGTCAGGTCCGGAAGGAAGCAGCCATAAGGAGCCTCTGTCGGGCATCCGAATCCATCGAGCGCACGGGCGCTTTTTGGTGCCGCGACATGGCCCGGCCGGCGGCGAGGTATTTGGTGTCTCGCTGGTCCTCGGCTGCGCCTGCGGGATCGCTCGACTACCAAATACCTCGTCACCGGCCGGGCCCCGTCGTCCAAAAATCACCCGTAAAGGCGCGTTTATCTAATTTAATCTATCCCTTGCGGAATGCGGCTTGCTGGTTTTGTCTGGGCATTGATGGCTGCGTGGTTCAAGAGGCGGCGGTGCTGTTGCTTGCATTTTTGCAGTTAAAGGGGCCCGTTTCCCTGGGTTGGGGAAACGGGCCTCTTTTTGTCTCTGGGCTTGTGGATTGGCGAAGACAATAACCGCTGGCAGCTATTTTGAGTTCTTGATGCGGCGTGTGGCTGTGGCGGTTATTCCGAGGCCTGCGGCGGCGATTCCTGCGAATGCGATTGCGCTCGGTGCTGTGTCGCCCGTGTTTGCGAGCTTGCCGGCGGTCGTATTTGCTTGCTTCCCGCTGCTCGAGTTCGCTTGCTTGGTGGAACTTGGCGAGGTGTCTTTACCGGTCGCGGACGAGCCGGTGGGCTGTGTCGTCTCGGTCGGTTGCGCTGAGCCGGAGGGAGGCACTGTCTCGGTCGGTTTTGCTATCTCGGGCGAGGCGGCCTTGTCTGCCGCGGCCTTTGCCTCTTCGTATGCCTTGCAGGCGTCGTTATAGGCCGCTTGTGCCTTTTCCAAATCGCCGAGGAGCGCATCTCGCTTGGCTATGTCCTCGTCGATATGGGTTTTGACATTCTTCGCATCACTTTCAAGGTTATTAATCACTCTTTCCTGGCTCTCGAGCCTATGCCGAACTCGGTCAAGCTCCTCTTCACAAAACTCTTCTTGCCGTTTTGCCGCCATGATCTCCGAACGCAACTGCTTAATGGTTTCGCTAATAGCTTTGCTAGGCTCCTCGTCGCCGAGGTCCTTAAGCACCTTATCTAATTTTGCCTGAAGGCCGCTTGTCCGGTTGCGGGCCTCATCGTATCTGGCTTGGGCTGCATCGACGTTCGCTTGCATGGCGGGAAGGGGTCCCCTGTATTTGGCGGCTTCCGCCACCAGCTTGTCGTAGATCTCTTGAAGAGCAGCAATGTCAGCATCGATTCCCGCAAGTTTCTCGGGACTTGCGGCGTCTTTTGCGGCTTCGAGGTTTTTGAGCGCTTCCTGCATGGCTGCATACGCTTTGTCTTTTTCGGTGGCCGCGGTTTCGCTCGAGTTCGCGGCCGCTGTCTGCAAGGCGACTGCATCGGTGGGGGAGCTGATTTCTGCCGCGATCGCCGTTGCGGGGGCGATTCCCGCGGCAAGTGCCACGGAAAGGGCGATGCCCATGGTTGCTCGTCTTGCTCTTCTTGCGAGAATGTCGTTCATCTCGGCACCTCATTTCAAGGGTCGGCGGCTCAACTTGGTAGCACTAAGGTAAGTATATCAGGCGGTTTACCCGTCGTTGATCGGGTGCGCGCGTATACCCCTCGATTAACAGCCATTAAATCTATTCCTTAAGGAATGCTGCTCGCTGGCGTTATTTGGAGCGCGGTGGCTATGTGGTTCAAGAGACGGCGGCATTGCCATTTGTTTTTACAAGTAAAGAGGCCCGTTTCCCTGGTGGGGAAACGGGCCTCTTTTTGTCTCTGGGCTTGTGGGTTGGCGAAGACAATAACCGCTGGCGGCTATTTTGAGTTCTTGATGCGGCGGGTGGCTGCGGCGGTTATTCCGAGGCCTGCGGCGGCGATTCCTGCTAGGGCGATTGCGCTTGGCGTTGTGTCGCCTGTGTTTGCGAGCTTGTCGGCGGTCGTAGTTGCTTGCTTGCCGTTGCTTGTGTTCGCTTGCTTGGCGGAGCTCGGTGCGGCGTCTTTGCCGGTCGCGGATGAGCTGGCGGGCTGCGCCGTCTCGGCCGGTTGCGCTGAACCGGAGGGAGGCGTTGCCTCGGTGGGTTTCGTTATCTCGGGCGAGGTGGCCTTGTCTGCTGCGGCTTTTGCCTCTTCGTATGCCTTGCAGGCGTCGTCATAGGCCGCTTGCGCTTTTTCCAAATTGTCGAGGAGCGCATCTCGCCAGGCTGTGAACTGGTCGATATTGGCTTTATATTTCTCTACAGCACGTTCACAGTTATTAACTCGTCTTTCCTGATTTCTGAGGCGGAGCTGGAACTCGCGGAGCTCCTCTTCGCAATGGCCTACTTGCGCTTTTGCCGTTATGATCTCACTGCGCAACTGCCTTATTTGCTGTTTAGTAGTTTCGACAAACTCCTCGTAGCCGAGTGCTTCGAGTGTCTTAAGCATCTCAAGTTTCTTGTCTAATTCTGCTTGGAGCTCGCTTACCCGGTTGATGGCCCCGTCGTATTTGGCTTGGCCTGCATCGATGTCCGCTTGCATGGTGGGAAGGAGTTCCCTCTCTTCGACGGCTTGCGCCGCCATCTTGTCGCGGAGCTCTTGAAAACGGGCAATGTCATCATTGAATCTCGCAATTTTCTCGGGACTTGCGGCGTCTTTTGCGGCCTCGAGGTTTTTGAGCGCTTCCTGCATGGCTGCATACGCTTTTTCTTTTGCGGCGGCCGCATCTTCCGTCTGCAGGGTGCCCGAATTGCCGCTGGTGGCGCTCGTCTGCGAAACGGCCGCACCGGTGGGGGAACTGGTTTCTGCCGCGATCGCCGTTGCGGGGGCGATTCCCGCGACAAGTGCCGCGGAAAGGGCGATGCCCACGGTTGCTCGTCTTGCTCTTCTTGCGAGAATGTCGTTCATCTCGGCACCTCATTTCAAGGGTCGGCGACTAACTTGGTAGCACTAATGTAAGTATATCAGGCGGTCGACCCGACACTGGCTGGGTGTGCGCGTGCCTTTCCGCTTCTTTGGAAACCGAATCCCATTAGAAATGACGAGTTGTTTACGCTTCTTTTGGGCTCACCGTACTATCATGATTCGAATTGAATGTGGATGATGATAGGGAGCGCCTTTTTATGATTGAGCTGCTTAGGCGTTTTGGTGGTAAGTTTCGCCGGTATATGGTGATCGGCCCTGCGTGTAAGCTGATCGAAGTGATCTTTGACCTGCTGACGCCGCTGGTGATTGCCCAGATGATCGACAAGGGCATTGGCTCGCACGACGTGAGCGCCGTTATCCACTACGGCATGCTACTTGCCGCCATGGCCGTGATCGGCATCTCGTTTACGCTCGTCTGCCAAAAGATGGCGGCGCTCACCTCGCAGGGCATGGGCACCGACATTCGCGGCGCGCTCTACGAGCACATCAACAAGCTGAGCTATGCTGAGCTCGACCGCTTTGGCACGCCGTCGCTCATCACCCGCATCACCAACGACGTTAACCAGGTCCAGCTCGCTGTGGCGCTGGGCGTGCGCATGCTCATCCGCTGGCCCTTTCTAGCGGTGGGCTCCATGTGCGCGGCCCTTGCCATCGACCTTAAGCTCGGCATCATCTTTTTGATCTGCACGCCCGCCATTGGCCTGGTGTTCTGGGTTGTCATGGCGCGCTGCATTCCGTACTACAAGCAGCTGCAGGCAAAGCTCGACCGCATCGCGCTTATCTGCCGCGAGGGGCTTTCGGGCGCTCGCGTGGTCCGTGCGTTTGTGCGCGAGGATCACGAGCGCAAGCGTTTTGCCCAGGCGGCCGACGAGCAGGCGCATGTCGCCATCGCCGTGGGTAAGCTCTCGTCGACTCTCAACCCCGTCACGTTTTTGGTGATGAATCTGGGCGTGTGCGCCATCCTGTGGGTGGGCGGCATCCAGGTCAACGTGGGCGAGCTCACGCAGGGCCAGGTCATGGCGTTTGTGAACTACATGACGCAGACCCTGACCTCCATCGTGTACGTCGCCAACCTGGTCGTGGTCTTTACCAAGGTGAGCGCCAGTGCGTCGCGCATCAACGAGGTGCTCAATTGCGAGCCGAGCATCACCGACGAGGGCAACCAGCCGGTCGCGCTGCCCCAGGCACCCGCGACGGACGTCGACGCCCCGGTCTCCGCGCTGAGCTTTGACCATGCGAGCTTTTCGTTTGGCACCGGCGCTGCCAATGCTGTCAACGATGTGACGCTGGAACTCCCGCTGGGCAAGACGCTCGGCATTATCGGCGGTACGGGTAGCGGCAAGTCCACGCTCGTCTCGCTCATCCCGCGCCTGTACGATGCGAGCACCGGCAGCGTGAGCGTGATGGGCGCCGACGTGCGCACCTGGCCGCTCGATCAGCTGCGCCACGTGGTCGCGACCGTTCCGCAGCGAGCGTCGCTGGTGAGCGGCACCATCCGCAGCAACCTGACCTGGCGTGACGAGTCGGCAACCGACGAGGAGCTCTGGGCGGCGCTCGACATGGCGCAGGCGAGCGAGTTCGTGCGCAACATGCCGCAGGGACTCGATGCCCCGGTCGAGGCGGGTGGTAAGAACTTCAGCGGTGGCCAACGCCAGCGCCTGACCATCGCGCGCGCCCTGGTGGGCTCGCCTCAGATATTGATCATGGACGACTCCGCCTCGGCGCTCGACTTTAAGACTGACGCGGCGCTTCGCCATGCCATTCGCGAGCGCAGCGTGCGCGGTGCCGCCGAGGGCGGGCTGCCGCTGACGACCGTCATCGTAAGTCAGCGCGTCTCGACCGTGCGCGATGCCGACGTGATCTGCGTGCTCGATCACGGTTCGGTTGCGGGCCTGGGTACGCACGACGAGCTGTACGCAAGCTGCCAGCTCTACCGCGAGATTTGCCAGTCGCAGCTCCGCCGTGAGGAGCTCGAGGGCCAGCAGGGGAGTGCGACGCCCGCTTCGGACTCCGCCCCTGCATCCACCCGCGCAAAGGAGGGCTGCTAAATGAATCCGTATACTTCTTCCGGTTCGGTCGCCACGATGACGGCCAATGTGTCCGGTAGCGATAACCTCAACGATCTGGGTGACGGCCCGCGCCAGCCCGGCGACCCCGAGCGCTACCCCGTGGGCGCGGTGACTCGCCGCCTGATGGGCTACGTCCGTCCGCACCGCATCTCGTTTGCGGCGTCGTTTGTGAGTGCCGCCATCTCGGTGATTCTGCAACTCTATACGCCCATCCTCGTCGGCGAGGGCATCGATCTCATCGTTGCCGCCGGACAGGTGGACTTCGATGCGCTGCTGCCGCTTGTCACCAAGCTCGCGATTGTCGTGATGGGCGCTGCGGCGTTCCAGTGGCTGCAGGGCTACTGTGTTAACCGCCTGTCCTACGAGACGGTGCGCGACATGCGCGTGGAGGCGAGCGACAAGCTCAGCCGCATGCCGCTCAGCTTTATCGACAGCCATGCCCACGGCGACCTTATGAGCCGTGTGGTCAACGATGTCGACCAGGTGGGCGACGGCCTGCTGCAGGGCTTCACGCAACTCTTTACTGGAGTCATCACTATCGTGGGCACGCTCGCGTTTATGCTCTCCATCAACCTGACCATGACGCTCGTGGTGGTGCTTGTCACACCTCTTTCCATCTTTGCGGCGGGCGCCATCGCCAAGCTCTCCAACAAGAGCTTTACAGCGCGGCAGCGCATTCAGGGCCAGCTGGGCGGCCATATCGAGGAGTATGTGGGTGAGCAAAAGCTCGTGGACGCCTTCGCCTATGGACCGAACGCGCAGCAGCGTTTCGACGCCCTCAACGCCGAGCTCTACACCGCGGGTGAGCGCGCGCAGTTTATGGGTTCGCTCTCTAACCCCGGCACGCGCTTTATCAACAACATCATCTATGCCGTGGTGGCCGTGATCGGCTGCGTTGGCGTGATTACGGGCGTGCCCGCGGCGCTCACGGTGGGCGGTGTGCAGATCTTCCTGTCTTACGCCAACCAGTACACCAAGCCGTTCAACGAGGTCACCAACGTCATCACGCAGATCCAGACGGCCTATGCCTCGGCGCGCCGCATGTTTGCGCTGCTCGATGCACGCGAGCAGGAGCCCGATGCCGCGGATGCCGTTGAACTCACAGCCCCGCAGGGTGAGGTCGCCTTTGAGCATGTGGACTTTAGCTACGTGCCCGACCGCAAGCTGCTGCAGGACATCTGCATCGACGCCAAGCCCGGTATGCGGTTTGCCCTCGTTGGCCCCACGGGCTGCGGTAAGACGACGCTCATCAACCTGCTGCTGCGCTTTTACGACATCGATGCCGGGCGCATCGTGGTCGACGGGCATTCCTCGCGCGACTACACGCGCGCAAGCCTGCGCCGTGCCTTTGGTATGGTGCTGCAGGACACTTGGCTGTTCGAAGGCACGGTGGCCCAGAACATCGCTTACGGTTGTCCCGATGCCACACGCGAGCAGATTATCGAGGCGGCCAAGCGCGCGCATGCGCACAAGTTTATCGTGCAGCTGCCAGGCGGCTACGACACGGTGATCGGCGAGGACGGCGGCACGTTTAGCCAGGGCCAAAAGCAGCTGCTGTGCATCGCGCGCGTCATGCTCACCGACCCGGCGATTCTGCTGCTGGACGAGGCGACCTCGAGCATCGATACGCGCACCGAGCTGCAGGTGCAGGCGGCATTTGACGAGCTCATGGCCGGTCGCACGAGCTTTGTCGTGGCGCACCGCCTATCGACGATCCGTAACGCCGATTGCATCCTGGTCATGCGCGACGGGCAGATTATCGAGCGTGGCACGCACGACGAGCTGCTAGCGGCAGGCGGCTTCTACGCCGAGCTCTATCGCAGCCAGTTTGCCCAGTGAGCAAGCCCGTGGGGCAAATTAATCAATCGACAGACGGTGGTTTACATCTGTCACGTTAGTACTAAGATATTCATCTAATAAATTGCATTAGTGGCTTTAGTTTTGGAGGATACGAGGCAACGTGACTATGACGTGCTCTTTGGTGGTTAACAGCAAGAGCGGTAATACCAGGATGGTTTCGGGTGCGATCAAGCGCGCTCTGCAGGCTGCGGGTGTTGAGTTTGTCCATGCCGCGGCGTTGAGCGACGATGCGGATGCAGATCAGGTTGCGCTCGAGGCGCAGGGCGCCTGCGCGGCCGACACGGTGCTCGTCGGTTTTTGGTGCGACAAGGGCGCGTGCACGCCTTCGGTCGCGGCGTTGCTCTCCGCCTTGCACGGTAAGCGCGTGTTCCTGTTTGGCACCTGCGGCTTTGGGGCCGACCAGAGCTACTATCAGCAGATTATCGACCGCGTAACTTCCAATTTGGCTGGGGATGCCGAGCTTGCGGGCTGGGCGATGTGCCAGGGCAAGATGGGCCCCGCGGCCAAGCAGCGCTACGAGGCCATGCTCGAGCAAGATCCCGACAACGCTCGCTATAAGATGCTGCTCGACAACTGGGTTGCCGCGAAGGACCATCCCACCAAGGAAGATCTGGACAACATGGCGACGGTGGCCAAGAAGGCCGTGCTGGGCGAGTAACTTCGCTGTTCGCGGTGCTTCGTGCAAAACAATACAAATGTGAAAGCCTCGAAATTCTCGAGGCTTTTTTCTTGACACTTGTGGGCGCAACCGCTGCAAGCGTTTGGGGCGACATTTTCCATCACCCCGATGACGAGGCCGTCCTGGATGACGCGCTCGCATATGTTCGCTGGATGTATTCAGAGTGGGACGGGCTTTCCGGATGGATGGGGTTTCGGAAAGCCCGTCCCAGAATTTGCCTTTGGAGTGGGACGCAGTTTCCCAACGGGGCCGTAAGCGGAAACCGCATCCCACTCCGGACGTGAATTCTGGGACACGGTTTCCGGATGCAAAAAGGCCACATGGCGTGGCCTTCAACTTATATATGTTCAGCAGGTGTCCCCATGACAAGCCGCGCTTCAACACCGAGGCGTCTGCCCGGCGACGCGGAATGTAAGGTTCATCGCGAGTTCCGCACGAGCCGGAGAGCACTTAATGTGCTCTCCGTGCGAGCAGGACTGTCCGAGCAGGGAACCTTACGTTCCGCGCCGCCGGGCAGACGAACCAGTTATGAGTGACCCGCTACTTGATCTTGGTCGTACCCGGCGCCAGGTTGGGGTCGGTCTCGTTGGCCTCGGTCTGGAAGTGCTCGGTGTAGACGTTCTTGCCGTCGCGGAACATCTCGTAGTACTGCATCTTTGCGAAATCCTCGCGCGCCTTGGTGGCAGCTGCGGCAGCGGCGTCGTCGCCGGTGACGTTGGAGGAGAGCGCCCAGCGCAGGCTGGCGTCCTCGTAGCCCACCGAGTTGATAGCGGGCAGCGACTCGCGCAGCGTCATGTGCGCTTTCTGGTAGTCGGTCAGCGGTGCGCCGATCAACTGCATGAGCTGCGTGGACAGGTAGTTGGTGGACAGGTCGTCGACCTCGCTCGTCTGGTCGCAGCCGGCAACGTCGTAGTTGGCCCAGATGATGTAGTCGGTCTGCCACAGACGTTCCTGATGCGTAGCATCGTCTTCGCCGATAAACCACTTGTCGTTGAACTTGGACGGGAAGAACGGCTGATGGTCGCCCCAGAACACCACGACCACCTTACGGTCGAGCTTGCTCAGGGCGTTGAGGAAGTAACGCAGCGCCTGGTCGGACTGCTCGATGCACGAGACATACTCGTCGACATCGGACAGCGTGCCATCCTCGACGGTCTTGGTGTCCAGATCGGTCGTGTCGATGTTCAGGTGCATCTGCTTGTCGACCGGCAGCAGGCCCGTATCGTAGCCCGAGTGGTTCTGCATGGTCACGTCGAAGATAAACTGCGGATCGGCGTTCTGGTCGAGCAGCTCAAGAATCTTGTCGTAGGTAGCCTGGTCGGTCACCATACCGCGCAGGGTGTCGGCTCCCTGGAAATCGTTGATGGACAGGAACTGGTCAAAGCCAAAGTCCTTGTAGACGTTCTCGCGGTTCCAATTGGTCGCGTGGTTGGGGTGCATGGCCGTGGTGGAATATCCGAGCGATTTGAACTGCTCTGCCAGGTTCCCGGTCGTCTCCATGTTGTAGATGGTGTAGGGGTACACGCCCGAGCCCAGGTTGGCCATAGAGTTGCCGGTCATAAACTCAAACTCGGTATTGGCGGTACCGCCGCCGTAGGCGCTCACATAGAGCTTGCCGCGGCTGAGGCAGTTGGACAGGTTCTTAAAGTACTGCGGGCCCTCGTAGCCGGCGCGCATGTTCTGGTAGATCGAAAGGTCTGAGAAGGTCTCGTTCATGATGGCGATGACCGTGGGCTTCTCGCTGTCGAACTGCTCCTTTGCGGCGGCGCGCTCGTCGCTCTTGGCCGCGTCGGACTTGTCGTAGGCCTTGGCGTACTTTTTGAGCGTGGCCTTGGCATCGTCGACGGAGTAGTCGGCGGGTTTGGGCGGCTTGATGGACTGCGCCGCACTAATAAAGGCGGGCAGGTAGCCCTCGCGCCAGTAGCTCTCGAGCGGGCGCCAGGTGTAGACGGTGATGCCGAGGGTGTTGTAGTAGTCGATGAGCGTGACATGCGCGGTTACGCCGCCCAGGCACAGCACTGCCACGAGCAGGTTGGTGAGCAGCATGCGCTTGGCGTTGGCGGCACCCTTCTGACGGTGCGGTGCCACCAGGCCGGCGTACTCGCACAGCAGCATGGCGATGGCGGTAAAGCCCATGGACAGCACACAGAACAGCGAGATGGAGAAGGTGTAGCCGGTGCCGGCGACCGCGGCGGCGGTGGAGATGGCCGAAAGGTCGCCCGGCTGGATGGGCATGGATTTAAACGTGATGACGAAGAACTCGGCAATGCCCAGGACAAAGAGGGCAAAGGCCAGGACCGCGGGAGCTGCGCCGTGGCGCTGGAACAGGAAGAACAAGCCGATCATGAGCACGGTGATGATGGCCCACTCGAGCAGGATGCACAGGGGGTAGACCCAGGTAAAGTCGTGGTTGGACGAGACCTCCATGCCCAGCAGCGCAAAGACGCCGGCGAGCAGCAGGCACAGGACGGCGGCGACGAGTGGTTTGCCCACAAAGGCGCCGCGCAGGCGGGCGAGCTTGCCCGTGGGGGCGGGGGCGTCGGGCTTGGCGAACGCAAAGACGCGCGGGGCGATGCGATCGCGGGCGATGCTGGCCCAGGCGCAGCCGGTGAGAATGGCATTGGTCAGGATGAGCATCACAAAGGCGAGCGGCTCGTTTTGGGCGACGAGGCCAATGGCGCCCCAAATGGTCAAAAAGAGCTGGAACAGGCCGAAGGCGACGCTCCACCCAAGAGCGCTTTTGGCAACGGTGCCCGACTGAGCGCGAATGACCTTGGCCTCGCGCAAAACAAGGTAGACGGTCGCCGCAAGACCGACGAGCGAGATGGCGGCTGCGAACATGCTGAGACTCCTCACAAACTTAAAACCTACGAAAGCGGGGGTTTACCCGATTGTTACCAAGATATGCGCTGCAATTGGTGGCTGCGCACAACAACCAGCCATATTAACGCGCACGTGTGGCGGTGTGACGCAATGTAGTGGCGACCTGCGCGATAATGGACGGGAATTACACGGAAACGTAAAGGCTTCTTAAAGAAATGGCGAGGATAGAGCTATGGGCGAGCAGGTTTGTATGACGGGCGCCGAGTACTGCGGCGGAGCTGTGGGCGTGGACGCGGGCGGCTATCCGGTCGAGACTACGGGCAACGCGGCGCTGGACATCTTGGAACACCGCTCGTCCACGCGTGCTTTCGCGCGTGATGACGACGACCGTCCCGTAGCGGTGACCGACGAGCAGCGGGCGGCGATCTTGCATGCGGCGAGCCGCGCACCGTCGGCGGGCGCCATGATGATGTATTCCATCGTGAGCATTCGCGAGCAGGCTACGCTGGACCGTCTGGCCGACCTGTGCGACCACCAGCCTATGATCGCCAAGGCGCCCTGGGCACTAATATTTGTGGTCGACTATGCCAAGTGGATCGATCTGTTTGAGCACGTGGGCTGCTTTGAGCCTGAGTTTGTCGAGCGCACGGGCAAGTCGCCCCGCCGCGCACCGGGTCTGGGCGACTTTGCCATCGCGGCGCAGGATGCCGTGATCGCTGCGCAAAACGCCGTGGTTGCCGCCGAGGCCCTGGGCCTGGGGAGCTGCTACATTGGCGACATCGTGGAGAACGCCGAGGAAGTTGCCGAGCTGCTCGATCTGCCGCCCTATACCATGCCGCTGTCGATGCTCATCATCGGTACGCCCCGTAAGGAGCGCCCGGCCATTGCACATCCCGTGGTGAACCTGGTGCACGAGGAGCGCTACTGCCGTGCGGACGACGCGACTATGGATGCGCAGGTGGCCGAGATGGATGCGATGTTTCGCCCGCACGCCCGCGAGGTGGGCGAGCGCGTGGTGGATATCTACACCCGCAAACACACCAGTCCCTTTATGGCCGAGATGAGCCGCTCCATGGAGTGGTGGTTCAAAAACTGGCTCGGAAAATGACGAATGTGACAAGGGGATAGTCCCTTTGTCACATTCCATATCGCCGCGGTAGCCTAAAGACTGTATAAATCTTTATCTAGCTGGGAAAACAGTGCATTAAAACATGGGCCGATTACCTATAATCCCTTCGAACATTAAAGTTGGGAGGAAACCGGCTTATGGAACAAAAGGCCAAGGAGGCAGCCTCGCACGCTGCGATTCCTGTGAGCATCTCGGCGATGCTCGTCACGCTGGGCGTGGTGTACGGCGATATCGGCACCAGCCCTATGTATGTAACCAAGGCGCTCGTTGCCGGCAACGGCGGCATCGGAAGCGTCACGGAGGAGTTCGTGCTCGGCGCGCTCTCCCTTGTCGTGTGGACGGTCACGCTGCTGACCACCATCAAGTATGTGCTCATCTCGCTGCGCGCCGATAACCATGGCGAGGGCGGCATCTTTGCCCTGTACAGCCTGGTCAAGCGTTGCGGCAAGTGGCTTATCATCCCCGCCATGCTGGGTGGCGCCGCGTTGCTCGCCGACGGCATCCTGACGCCGGCCGTTACCGTTACCACGGCCATCGAGGGCCTGCGCACTATCCCGGCGGTCCATGCCGTGCTGGGCGATGATCAGGGCCGCGTCGTCGCCATTACGCTCGCCATCATCATCGTGCTCTTCTTGGTACAGCGCATCGGTACGGCCAAGATCGGTCACGCCTTTGGCCCCATCATGACGCTGTGGTTCCTATTCCTGGGCGGCACGGGTCTGTTCTTTGTCTTACAGCACCCCGCCGTGCTGCTGTGCCTCAACCCGCTCCGCGGCATCGCCTTTTTGTTGAGCCCCAACAACCACGCGGGCATCATGATTCTGGGCAGCTGCTTCCTCGCCACCACCGGTGCCGAGGCGCTCTACTCCGACATGGGCCACGTCGGCCGCGGCAACATCTACGCTACCTGGCCGTTCGTTAAGTGCTGCCTGCTGCTGTCCTATATGGGCCAGGGCGCTTGGCTTATGAACAACGCTGCCAACCCCGAGCTCATGGGCATTGCCGATCTCAACCCGTTCTACCAGATGCTCGCCCCGGGCCTGCGCCCGTTTGCCGTCGGCCTTTCCACCGTCGCGGCCATCATTGCCTCGCAGGCGCTCATCACCGGCGCATTCTCGCTGGTGTCCGAGGCCAGCCGTCTGGACCTCATGCCGCACATGCAGGTCTTCTACCCTGCCGAGACCAAGGGCCAGCTCTATATTCCCATGGTCAACAACGTCATGCTTGTCGGCTGCGTCATCGTGGTGCTGCTGTTCCAGAACTCGGCGCATATGGAAGCCGCCTACGGCCTTGCCATTACGCTGACTATGATGTGCACCACGCTGCTGCTCTTCTTCTACCTGCACGAGGAGCGCAAGCTCAAGGTCGCGCCGTGGATCTTCGCGGCCTTCTTCCTTTTGCTCGAAGGCTTCTTCTTCGTGAGCTCGCTCACCAAGTTCTTCCACGGCGGCTATTTCACCATCCTCATGGCCGCGCTCATCATGGGTATCATGGTGTGCTGGTACAACGGTACGGCTGTTGAGCAGCGCCAGTTTACGCTGCTGCCGCTGCGCAGCTACCTGCCGCAGCTCAAGCGCCTGCGCGATGACGATCGCTACGAGCGCCTGAGCGACAACATCGTGTACCTGACCAAGGACACCCATACCGACTACATCGACCGCGACATCGTCTACTCGATTCTGGACAAGCATCCCAAGCGCGCTCGCGCCTGGTGGTTTGTGAATGTCGAGACCATGGACGAACCGCACACTTTTGCCTATTCGGTCGAGACGTTCGGCACCGACTACGTGTTCCGCGTGCATCTGTACCTGGGCTACAAGATCAACCAGCGCGTTAATGCCTATCTGCGTCAGGTCGTTCAGGACCTGGCTGCCACCGGCGAGCTGCCGCCGCAGACGCATGACTACTCGGTCTACAAGGATCCGGGTAACATCGGTACGTTCAAGTTCGTCCTGATCCGTAAGCTTCTGGCGCCCGAAAGCGACGTGGAGCCGAGCGAGCGTACGGCCATCACGCTCAAGTACATCATTCGTCGCGCCGCCGGCACGCCTGCACGCTGGTACGGCCTGGAGAACTCCAACGTGAGCTTTGAGTACGTGCCGCTGTTCACCAAGTTCAAGGCCGTGAACAAGATGCAGCGCCTGGCTCCCAACGAGCGCCCGTAGTCGACGCTTGAGGTTTGGCTGCGAACGGGCAGGCTTGCAATGACAGTGATTGAGTCCTGGGAGGAAACCATGGATGCAAAGGTGCTTGACGGTTGCGATTTTGCGACCGAGCTGGTGCGTGAGGCGCGCGTCGATGCCGCCGAAGATCGGTTCTTTACGAATCGTGCCAACATGGATATGGCCGACCGCGTGATCTCGATCGTGGTGACGGTGCTTGTCGCGGCGTGCGTTTGCGCGCTGCTCGCGCGCGTGCTGTTTGTCTAGTGACCGCCGGTCGTAGAAGGCTTTACACTTGGAACCACCACAAGGGAAACCACCACAAAGGTGCCTGTTCCTTTGTGGTGGTTTTTGTTTTTGAGAGAGGGGCGGGGCACTGATGGACGTCCGTACGGACGGTGATATTGCCGATAGCTTTTGGTGGCGGCGCACAACGCTGACGCGCCGCACTCCTCTGTATGACGCCTGCGTGTCGGTGGGGCTGCTGGTCGCGGCGACGATTGTGGGCGCGCTGCTCGACCATCCGGGTCTCGCGCCGAGCATCATGATTGTCTATGTGTTCGCCGTTCAGCTGTGCGCATTCTTTACCTGCAGTCGCCTGTATTGCTTGCTGAGCTCGGCTGCCGCCGTGGCGCTCTACAACTTCTTGTTTGTCGACCCGCGCTGCTCGCTGTCGTTTATCGACCGTGTCTATCCCGGCATGTTCTTCATCATGTTTGTGGTTTCGCTTGTGTCGAGCTCGATTGCGTTGGCCCTGCGCCGGGCCTTGGCGCAGGCTGCCGCCAGCGACCGTCGCACGCATATGGTGCTCGAGACCAACCGCATGCTGCAGCGGTGTGCCGATCAGCAGCAGATTGTGCATGCCATGGCAACGCAGCTGGCGCGTCTTTCGGGTTGTCCGGTCGTGTGGTACAGCGCCGACGCCGAGGGCGATGACCTGCTGCCGCGTGCGACATACACGGCCGTGGGCGATGCCGCGCCGGTGCACGAACTGGCGCCGCAGATGCCGCCGCGGCTCTCGGCGTCCGCCTATGTGGGAACGCCGCTCGATGCCACCTATGGTGGCTCGGCGTTTTACGGCATCTACCTGACGGTTCGCACGGGCGACGGCTTCGTCCGCTCGGGCGACCCCGCCTCGGTGGTGGGCGTGCTGGCTATCGTTGCCGAGCCCGACGTGCTGACGCACGAGGAGCGGACGCTTGCCGATGCCATCGTGAGCGAAGGTGAGCTGGCACTCGATCGCGCCCGCGCCATGGAGGCCCGTGAGGAGGCGGCGGTGCTTGCCAAAAATGAGCAGCTGCGCGCCAACCTGCTGCGCTCCATCTCGCACGACCTGCGCACACCGCTTACCAGTATTTCGGGTAATGCCGACGTGCTGCTCGACCAGGGCTCGACCGGCACCGCCGTGCTCGATGCCCAGACGCGCCGCGGCCTGCTTCTATCCATTCGCTCGGATGCGCTGTGGCTCAACGCCACCGTCGAGAATCTGCTCGCCATCACCAAGCTCGAGGGTGGCGGTATGCGTCTGTCGACTACGCTCGAGCTCATGGACGATATCGTCGAGGAGGCGCTGCGCCACGTGAACCCTGCCGTGCGCGAGCACGACCTTAAGGTGGTGGCGTGCGATGAGCCGGCGCTCGTCAACGTCGATGCGCGCCTGATGGTGCAGCTGGTGGTCAATCTGGTGAACAACGCCATCACCTATACGCCCGCGGGCTCGCATATCATGATTTCGATTAGCGTCGACGATGGACGCGTGGCGTGCTCGGTGGCCGACGATGGTCCGGGCATCGCATCCGAGGACCGCGAGCGGATCTTTGAGTCGTTCTATACCGCCAACCATGGTCTGGCTGACAGCCACCGCAGCGTTGGCCTGGGTCTTTCGCTCTGCCGTTCCATTGCGTTGGCGCATGGCGGTAGCATAGAGGTTGCCGCGGCGGACCCGCACGGTTCGGTCTTTACGATTGAACTTCCCGCCGCCGACGTTTCGTTTGATAAGGAGTAGCGCTGTGCCGAACTCTGCCGTAAAACCGCTCATCTTGGTCGTTGAGGACGACCCCGCCGTTCGCAATCTTATTGTTGCCGCGCTCGAGGCGCACGGCTTGCGCCATATGGCTGTGGAGACCGCCCATGCCGCCATCGCCGCCGCCTCATCGCAGGCGCCGAGCATTGTGCTGCTCGATCTGGGCCTGCCCGATATGGACGGCGTCAAGGTGGTGGAGTCGGTGCGCGCATGGTCGGGCATGCCGATTATCGTGGTCTCGGCGCGCAGCGAGGATGCGGACAAAATCCGCGCGCTCGATGCCGGTGCCGACGACTATCTGACCAAGCCGTTTTCGGTCGAGGAACTGCTCGCGCGCATTCGC
>CABSDO010000046.1 GCA_902476475.1 uncultured Collinsella sp.
CGACGGCTTCTTTATGCCCGCTGAGTTCGCCCCGCAGGATCGCGTGTGGATGGGCTGGCCCCACCGCACCGACACCTGGGCCCACGGCGCCAAGCCGGCTCAGAAGCAGTATGCCGCCATCGCCCGCGCCATCGCCGAGTTCACCCCGGTCTATATGTGCGCCAACCAGGTCGACTATGCCAACTGCAAGGCCGTCTTCGAGGAGGACGAGAACGTCACCGTCATCGAGATGACCACCGACGACGCCTGGTTCCGCGACACCGCCGCCACCTACGTCATCAACGGCAAGGGTGAGAAGCGCGCCAACCACTGGCACTTCAACGCCTACGGCGGTCTCGTCGACGGCCTCTATTTCCCGTGGGACAAGGACGAGCAGATCGCCCTTAAGATGGCTGAGCTTTCCGGCTGCCGCCGCTATCGTCCCGATGACATGATCCTCGAGGGCGGCTCCATCACCGTCGACGGCGAGGGCACCCTTGTCGTGACCGACCAGTGCCTGCTTTCCCCGGGCCGCACCTGCTCTGCGGTGCTCGAGGAGGAAGAGGATCCCGAGTCCATCTGGCCCAAGTACCACAAGAAGTTTGAGCCCTGGAGCGAGGAACTCCGCGCCTACATGGATGAGCACCTCAAGGATTACCTGGGTGTCGAGAAGGTCATCTGGGTCAAGGAGGGCATCGACCCCGAGGAGACCAACGGCCACATCGACGACGTCGCCACGTTCATCGCCCCGGGCGTCATGGCCTGCATCTGGACCGACGATCCCGAGTATCCGTTCTACGAGCAGTGCCACGCTGCCTACGAGACCCTCTCCAACGCCGTTGACGCCAAGGGCCGCAAGATGAAGGTCTACAAGCTCTGCATGCCCGTGACCCCGCTGTTCATGGACCAGGCCTCCTGCGACACCATCGACGCCGACGAGAACGCCGAGCCGCGCGTCCCCGACGAGCCGCTGATCGCGTCCTACATGAACTACCTGGTCACCAACCACGGCGTCATCGTCCCGCAGTACGGCGACGAGAACGACCAGCTGGCCGTCGACACGCTCCAGAAGATCTATGACGAGGTCTGGGGCGAGGGCGTCTACAAGTGCGTCGGCGTCCAGTCCGAGCAGGTCGTCTTCGGCGGCGGCAACATCCACTGCATTACGCAGCAGGAGCCGTCCGCGTAATTGTCTGGCTTCCCGAGGCACGGCACCTTGCCCTTCAATCGTCGGGCATGACCCTTAAGGTCTATGCCCTCCTCTTTCAGGGCAATCTGCCGCACCTCGGAAACCCAGCCGATCAATCGGACAGTCGATGAATCGCACCGTGACCATCTCGGGGCATTGATGGTCGGTTTATTCGATGTCTTGGTCGGCTGGGTTTTTCTTTGGGCACTCCGTTGCCTCCACTTCGGAGTGCCCGCCTCTTTGATTGAGTACGCGTCTGATCTGGGATTTATTGCGGGTTAGGCCAATTGTTCGCTTGAATATCCCAGGTCAGACGCGTCTTCAATTGCCAAAAGATTCCGGTCGCAATCGCGGCCGTTTTGATCGGAGTATCTATGTACCAGCGTATCGTTATCTACACGCGCCTGTTCCGCGAGCGTTGGTCCAACAATTGCATCCTCTCTTCTCTTTGGGATGGCACCTGCACCGGTGACGCGGCCTGCAACCCTACCTTGGGCTGCGCCTTCGGTACAGATGCCATCCTTTTTGCTGTAGGGGGAGCGTGTCGTGGCAGGTAAAAAGTTCTCCCTGTTCGAGGTCATCCTCTCGGTTATCTG
Source organism: uncultured Collinsella sp. (assembly GCA_902476475.1). GTDB lineage: Bacteria > Actinomycetota > Coriobacteriia > Coriobacteriales > Coriobacteriaceae > Collinsella. The sequence continues at coordinate 1,765 of CABSDO010000046.1, forward strand.
CGTTGTCTTTACCATCGAGGCGGCCGCTCCGGCATCTGCCATGGGTAACGTGCAGTTCTTCTGGTGGATCTTCCTCATCATTACGTTTTTGCTTCCCTATGGCCTGGTGGTGGCCGAGCTCGGTACGGCGTTCGATTCCGAGGGCGGTCTGTACGATTGGGTTCGCCTGGGCTTGGGCGACCGTTGGGGCGCCCGCTGCTCCTGGTGCTATTGGGTCAACTTTCCACTGTGGGTGGCAAGTATCGCCTGCATGTTCCCCAGTGTCATCAATGCGGTATGGGGCATCGAATTTTCGCTTGGGGTCCGAATTGCCATCGAGCTTGCCTTTGTGTGGGGCGTCACGGTCATGGCAATGCAGCCGGTGGCCGAGGCCGATTGGGTCATGGATGGCGGCGCCGTCATCAAGGTGCTCATTACCGCCGTGGTGGGAATCGTCGGCATCTGGTTTGCCTGCAATAACGGCTTTGCCAACGATATGTCGTTTAAGACCTTTGTCCCCGATCTGGGAGACACTAACTCACTGACGTATCTTTCAATCATCCTATTCAACTTTATGGGCTTTGAGGTGGTCGCGACCTTTGCCAGCACGATGAAGAACCCATCGCGCGATATCCCCAAGGCGGTTATCGCCGGTGGCGTTGCCATCGCGGCGATCTACATTATCTGTGGCATCGGTATTGGAGCCGCGGTTCCCACCGAGCAGCTTTCACTCGATTCGGGCATTGTGGACGCGGTTGCCGCCATGGTGGGGCGCGCTCACCCGCTGACGATGGTCGTGGGCGTGGCCTTTTTGGTGACGCTGTTCGCCAACATGATCTGCTGGAGTTTTGGCGTCAACAACGTGGCGAGCTATGCCGCGCGCCACGGCAACATGCCGCGCCCCTTTGCGCTGGTGTCCAAGAAGACCGGCATGCCCAACGGCTCAGCACTCATTAACGGTTGTTTTGCCAGCTTGGTGCTGCTACTTCAGATTCCGCTGGGCGAAGGTTCCGACGTCTTTTGGGTCTTCTTCTCGATGAACGTCGTCTTTCTGCTCATGAGCTATATCCCGATGTTCCCGGCGTTTTGGCGCCTGCGTAAATACGACGACCGCTCACGTGTGTTCCGCGCGCCCTTCGAGGGCAAGGTGCTTGCGGTGGCGCTTGCGGTGCCGGTGGTAGAGCTCGTGCTTTCCATTGTTGCGACAATCGTGCCGCTTAACAGCTCGCCCGCCGAGATGTCAAAGTTGCCGATCCTCATGGGTGTGGTGATCGGCGTGTTGCTGGGCGAGGTTTCGCGCCTCATATCGCGCCGCGGCCGCAGTGTCGATAATCCCGGCGTTGGCGCAAGGGGGACCGGTCGCTTCGCACCAAAACAGTAGCGCCGCGAGTTGTGCGGCGCTGGCTGCATCTTGGATTACTGTTCGCGGTGCTCGGAATCAGAAGCGAGCTTAGGCGCAAAGTAGGGGACGTGGCCCAGGTAAGGGCAACTGTCCGTACGCTCGTCGACAACGCAGGGGATATCTTCGTAGGTGAGTGAGTCGCTCAGGCGGGCGATGGTCTTGGCGGCAGGAGCGACGAGCATCTTGAGCGGTGCGATAGGCGCCATGGCATCTCCTTTCTTGCATGCGACCCGTGTTTTGGCGCGAATGTATACGCCGCCAGTCTAGCATTCCGCCGAGGAGAGCTCCAAACCACCACAAAGGGGATGGGCAGATGCAAGTGAGTAGACTTATTTGGATATGCCGAGCACACCGCGACAAATACTCAATAAAACCGCAGGTCAGAGCTGTGGCGTTTTGGGGCGTGCTTGGTCTCCTACAAAAAGCCTGCTCACTTGGTTTTTCTGCTAGAAGACCGCCGCGATGGAAGGCAGCTCCCTCGTGGCGGCAGACATTTGCCCAGATAAAACCTGCCAAAATAAACCTGTCTACTCTTTGAGCCAGAGCCGACAATAATTCAAATGGCGAAATCAAAGGGCGTTCTCCGTATGGAAGGCGCCCTTTTTATCGCGGGATGTTTCGCGTGGCAGTCATGAGGCCCAGGCGGTTGCTGACGCCGAGCTTGCGATAGATGGCGTTGACATGCTTCTTGACGGTTGACTCGCTTATGAATAGCTCGTTTGCCATCTGTTTGTTCGTTTTGCCGTCGAGCATGAGCCGCATGACTTCGGCTTCGCGCGGTTGGATATTGTGCTCTGTAATGAAAGCATTCAGCTGGTTTGTGTCTTCTGTCTGGGTGAGTTTAATGCCCCGAGGATAGAGGTTGGCGAGCGCGAGGCTCGCGTGCCGAGCGATTTCGAGCAGGATTGCGAGCTCGGTGTCGGTGAAGTCTCCGGCTGTGCGTTCGCGAAACAGGGTGATGCTTCCTAGCGGCCTGTCGTTGTGCGCGAGCGTGGCCGTACAGCCAAAGTAGACGCCCTGCGGTTCCATCCATTTGCGATAGATGGGCGTGGCATCGCGTCGCTCGACGTCGACGAGGTCGAGGTCGCGGTAGACGCCGACCTTATGTAAGTCAAAGCTCCATGTTGTATAGTCCATCGCGGCGTAGCGGTTGTAGTAGTCGCTCAGTGCGCGGTCGTCCATTCCGCTGCTTGCGGGGTGGACGTAACGTGGGGCATCACTGCCCGCCGCCTCGATCAGGTCGAACATGGCGATCCGATGGGGCACGAGCCCTGTCGTTCCCTCGAGGGTCTCCTTTTGCAGCTTATCGACACCGTGTGATGCGTGGATTGCAAGCGCGAGCTCGTTGAGAGCAGTCCAGGTCGTACTGTCCAACTCAATAGTCTGCTGTTTATTGCATGGGGGCATAGGGCGTCCTTTCCATTGTGGAACCCAGTATGTCATGTTCTCGGCCTGAATAGAACTTTAGGTCAGCGAATGGTATACCGTCGGTCGCTGAAAGGGGCTCGAGGGACCATTGAGGACATCTGGGTACGGCTGCATTATGGTCTCGTCAAGCAAAAGCACCGAGATTTAGGAGCTTGAAATGAAGACCATCTACGAGAGTGAATCCACGCCTAAGAAGGACGGGTTCTATATGCCCGGCGAGTATGAGGAGCAGGAGCGCACCTGGATTCTGTGGCCGCACCGCTCCGACGTGTGGCGCTGCGGCGCCAAGCCGGCGCAGAAGGTCTTCACCGAGATCATCAAGACCATTGCACGTTTTCAGCCCATCACTGTGGGCGTCAACACCGAAGACTTCCCCGCGGTGTGTGAGATCTTCGACGGCGTTGAAAACGTGCGCGTTATCCACATGGAGTACAACGACAGCTGGATTCGCGACCCCGGCCCGGCGTTCCTCGTTAATGACAATGGTGAGGTTGCTCTTTCGCACTTCCACTTTAATGCTTACGGCGGTTTCATTGACGGCCTGTATTTCCCGTGGGACAAGGACGCTTCCATTGGCCTGCAGGTGGCACAGCTCGAGCAGGTTAACCGCTATCGTCCCGAGGATTATATCCTCGAGGGCGGCTCGTTCAACTGTGATGGTCAAGGCACCGTCGTGACCACCGAGATGTGTCTGCTCAACGAGGACCGCAACCCGCAGTACACCAAGGAGCAGATTGAGGAGAAGCTCTCTGAGTATCTCGGTATCGAGAAGGTTATCTGGATCAAGGACGGTATCGATCCGTACGAAACGAACGGTCATGTGGACGACGTCGCATGCTTTAGTGCGCCCGGCGAGGTCTGCTGCATGTGGACCGATGATCCCAACCATAAGTTCTACAAGGAGTGCCAAGAGGCGTATAAGACGCTTTCCGAGACGACGGATGCCCGTGGCCGCAAGCTTAAGATCCACAAGGTGATTATGCCTGCGACCTCGGTATATATGACCGAGGAGGAGGCATCGACCATCGATCCGGTCGAGGGTGTGCTGCCGCGTACTCCCGAGGACGCTTTCGAGCCGAGCTACCTCAACTTCCTGCCCATCAACGGGGCGGTGCTGGTGCCACAGTTTGGCGACCCCAACGATGCCCAGGCGCTCAAGGATATCCAGGCTGCTTATCCGGACCGTGAAGTCATCGGTATCATGACTCGCGAGGTTATCTACGGCGGCGGCAACATCCACTGCATCACCCAACAGCAGCCCAAGGCGCGCTGCAAGTAGAGGCGGTTGCAGGCACACGGGGTAGTGTCGATATGACCTGGGGCCCGCTGGCGCACACGCTGGCGGGCCCTTTTGCGTGCGGCGGGCAGCGTTGCACGCGGGCACTCGGGTCTAAGCGAGGGTACCAGGGGCCTTGCTTATCGTCGATAGTTGGTCTAGAATCGTCGATAGTCGATGATAGGGGGTAGCATGCAGCTTGTTGAAAGTGAAACCGTGGAGTTCAAGTGCACATTTACCCCTAAGCTGCTCAAAGCTGTGGTGGCGTTTGCCAATTCGAATGGTGGTACCTTGTATATCGGAATCGACGATTTTGGCAGCATCGTCGGAGTGGACGATATCGATGCCACCATGCTTCAATGCTCTAATGCAATAACCGATGGCGTGTATCCCGACGTTTCTGAAATCACGACGGTCTCCGCATTGGACATCGATGGCGCAGCGTTGGTGAAAATCGAGGTGGAAGCGGGTCCTCACAAGCCGTACTGCCTGTGCTCGAAGGGATTTGTTCCCGCCGGGGTATATCGGCGCCTAGGTCCTGCCAACGTGCCCATCGAGATGGCCCAGATCCGCTCGATGATCAAGCGCACCGACGGCGATTATTTTGAGACCGCGCGCTCTCATGAACAGAGCTTGACGTTTTTTGAAGCCGAGCGGGCCTTTAGGCGCGCGGAGATTACGTTTGACCAAACCTCTCAAAAGAATCTCGGCCTTATCGATGAGCTGGGCTTTTACACCAATTTGGCACTGCTGGTCTCTGACCAAAACCCCTTTGCAGTCCGCGCTGGCCTCTTCAACGACGATGCGTATACCGAGTTTATCGACCGTCAGGATGGCGAGGGCTCGATCTTCAGGCAGATAGAGGATATCGAACGGTTCCTCAATATATCGAACGCAACGCGTATGTACTTTGTGCCGGGAAGGCTCGATCGCATAGATAAGGACGACTATCCCCGCGAGGCTGTTCGAGAGGGAATTCTGAACCTGTTTATCCATCGCGACTACGAATCTTCGGTGGCGTCTCTTATCAAGATGAGCCGTACGGCGCTTGAATTTACCAATGCGGGAGGGCCGCAGCACATCAGCGTCGAGGAGGCGCTTGCGGGCGGCTCGGACGCTCGGAATCCAAAGCTGCAACTGCTCTTTTTGCGTCTGGGGATGGTTGAGGCGTTTGGAACGGGCCTCAAGGGGATCCGTGCGCTCTATGAGGCGGAAGGGTTGGAACCCGAAGTCTGCGCCTACCCTGCAATGTTTAGGTTGTCGCTGCCCAACGTCAACGCCGTGCGCAATTCCTATCTGACGCCTCGTGGCAATAGCGGTCCCAACTTGCGTGGAGATTACAGCGATTATGAGCAGCTCGAGCGGGAAGGGGCGCTGCCGCCCGATGTTTCGCAGGCGTTTGCATCCGTGCGAGCGCAGCGAGAGGGGCACGTGTCGATGAATGGCGACTGCGGCCACGAGGTGCGTGCCAAGCTCGTGGAGGAGCTTGGCTTTGATGTTGCGTGCAAGGCGTCCGCGATGCTACAGGATGTCTCGGACGAGCGACGTGGTGGATACGCTCGCGCCTTGATTCGCTTTGCCCTTGAGCGGCCCCGCGGTTTTACGCGCCAGGATGCTTCGGACGCTCTGGGAACTGGGCGCGACGTGACGCTGCGGGTTATCAACGGTTTGCTTGAGGAAGGCGCACTCGTTAAAGAGGGGCGCGCTCGGGCGACGAGATATCGCGCTGTCGGGCAGGTTTAGGGACGGGCGGTCCGGCCCCCTGGGTTATTCCTGGGCAGAGGCCAAGGGCCGGGTGCCCGGCGCACCTTGATTGAAGGGGTACTTAGAGCGTGCCTCCGTACATATAGACGATAAATCCGTCACCGGTGTCTTGGCTGTGGTCCTCTAGGATGCGCTTCATGTTGAGGTGCTCGTAAAACTGCCAGTCGGAGTTGCAGTCGCTCATCAGGAAGAATTTGGTGCAGCCTGCCTTGGCGAGCTCGGCGCGCGCAAGGTCGATGAGCTCGCGGCCGAGTCCCTTGCCCTGCCATTCAGGCACAATGATAATCAAGTTGAGCTGACCCTGGGCATATTCGTTGCCTGTGGCGGCAAAGCGATCCGCTGTGGCCTTTTCGCGGCTGTCTCCAAAGAGCGAGCCCTCGAGCTTGGCATCGGCGGTCTTTGCCATCTCGGTTGCCTGGGCGAACATCTCGTTATAGCAGGGCTCCCACGTGGGATTGGTGCGCGGCTTGCCGTCCTCGAAGATGCCGATGCAGCAGGCGGCGATAATGCGGCCCTCGGTCTCGGCGACGAGTGCGATGGGGGAGCGCTGCAGCTGCATGGCGATGTTAAAGCGCGCGCAGAAATCGGCAGCTTCGACGTCGCCGCGGTTGCGCAGCGTGTTGCACCACAGCTGGTTGTAGATGGCGGCGATGCCGGCCAGGTCATCGAGCGTGGCGGCGCGCAGGGTTACGTTGTCAAGGCTCATGGAGGCTCCTTCCAAGTTGGGTCAGGCCACCTCTGAGTGTGACATGGCCGCAGGACGGCCGCATCGACCATTCGGCAGGCGAGCCTCGAATCCTCGGGGACGGAGGGTCCTAAGAAGGAATGAGGGCGGATTTTCGGACACTTGCTCGATGAGAGTGGATAATCTCCCACTTTTAGCGCTGGTATAGGCCAAAAACGGGAGATTATCCACTCTCATTCTGGGTAGTCGTTGGGGACGTTCTTAAACGACCAGTCATTAAAGAACGTCCCCAACGACTACCCCAAAAGGAGCGTCCCCAAGTGCCAGCTTTGGTAACGATGCTGGTATAAAAACGTCAGCGAAAACCCGTCAGAGCGAGCAAGGTGCCTTGAAGCGAGGCGGCATTGACCTTTTGGTCATGCCGTCGAAGCTGAAAGGCAGATTGCTCGCTCTGGCGGGTTTGCAGCCCCGGCCGGTTACGGCGTTTGGTAAAACGCCGTAACCTACACCCGCTCCGCGATCTCGTGGATGAGGTAGTCGGTCTTTTCCCAGCCCAGGCACGGGTCGGTGATCGACTTGCCAAAGACGCCGCCATCGACTGGCTGATTGCCATCCTCCAGGTAGGACTCGATCATAAAGCCCTTGACCAGCTTGGAGATGGACTCGTTGCGGCGGCAGCTGTCGAGCACCTCTTTGCAAATGCGGTACTGCTCCAGCGGGCGCTTGCCCGAGTTGTCGTGGTTGCAGTCGATGACCGCCGCCGGGTTGGCGTAGCCGGCATGCTCGGTATAGCGCTCGGCCAGGCGCTCCAGGTGCTCGTAGTGGTAGTTGGGGTAGGTGCGACCGTCGAGACCGATGTAGCCACGCATGACGGCGTGTGCGAGCGGGTTGCCGTCGCACTCGACCTCCCAGTTGCGGAAGATAAAGCTCTGATGTGCCTGGGCGGCGTAGATGGAGTTGAGCATAACGGTGGTGGAACCGGCGGGGGGGGTTTTTCTGCCCACAGGCACCGAAATGCCGCTCGACACCAGACGATGCTCCTGATTCTCGACCGAGCGCGCGCCCACGGCGACGTAGCTCAGCAGGTCGACGAGGTACTGGTAGTTGGACGGGTAGAGCATCTCGTCGGCGGTAAAGAAACTGGTCTCCTCGATGACGCGCAGGTGCATGTGGCGGATGGCCTTGACGCCTTCGAGCAGGTCATCGGGCGCCTCGGGGTCGGGGTTGTGCAGCAGGCCTTTGTAGCCAGTGCCCTTGGTGCGCGGCTTGTTGGTGTAGACGCGCGGAATGATGATGAGTTTGTCCTTGACCTCTTCGGCGACCTTGGCCAGTCGGTTCATGTACTCAAGTACCGAATCCTCGCGGTCGGCAGAGCACGGGCCGATGATGAGCACCTTGCGTGCGTCCTCGCCGGTAAAGACTTTGGCGACCTCGGCGTCAAATGCCTGCTTTTTGGCGGTAAGCTCGGCAGAAAGCGGCATTTCCTCGCGGATCTCCATGGGGATCGGCAGCTTGCGTTTAAATTCCATGGCCATAGGGGCCTCCACAATCTATAGAAAGAGCAATAAGCGTATTGTTGAGTGTTCGGCATTATCCGCTGTCGCACGCTAAAGTGCAAGTCCTTGTCACCCTGAAACCTTCCAAAAAGGGACAGGTTTATTTTGGTAGGTTTTATCTGGGGAAACGTCGGAGGATGTCGGGAGGGAGTGGCGCCACGCGGGACCCTAAGGCTGTTGTCGGTTCCCCAGGAAACACTCCGTGGGCAAAAAATGCCAAATATGAGTACTGTTGCTAACCTAGTAACATATTCGTCTGGCGATATAATAGACAAAGTGATAAATATGTTCATTAACGTTGGCACGCAGAAGCCTGCTAACGGGCGTTTTGATTAATTTGAAGGCGTATAGAGGCCGCAAAGAGGTCGTTTGAGGCGTTTTTGGCTGTTACTAAAAAGGTAACAGTACTCATATTTGCCCTTTTTTGCCCACGGGGTCTGGAAAGCGCCGTCAATGAGGTCTCGGGGAGCGCGTTTCGAGGCTCGAAGGACACAAAACGGGGGCGCAGTTCATTCTGCGCCCCCGTTCTCGGGCGTTATTCGTTTCCTGCGGCAGAATTTACGCCGCCTCGTCGAACTGCGAGTTATACAGGTCGGCGTAGAAGCCGCCTTGGGCGAGTAACTCGTCGTGTGTGCCCTTCTCGACGATGTCGCCGTCGCGGATCACCAAGATCACGTCGGCGTTTCGGATCGTGGACAGGCGATGCGCGATGACAAAGCTGGTGCGGCCCTGCATTAGCGCATCCATGGCGCGCTGAATAAGCTCCTCGGTGCGGGTATCGACGTTGGAGGTCGCCTCGTCCAAAATCAGCGCCGGACGGTCGGCCAAAATGGCGCGGGCGATGGTCACGAGTTGGCGCTGACCCTGCGACAGGTTAGTGCCCTCCTCGTTGATCATAAAATCGTACCCGCCGGCGAGCGTATGGATAAAGTGGTCGCAGCGTGCGGCGCGTGCGGCGGCCTCGACCTCGGCGTCGGTCGCATCGGGGCGTCCGTAGCGGATGTTCTCGCGGATGGTGCCGTTAAACAGCCAGGTGTCCTGCAGCACCATGGCAAACTCGCCGCGCAGCGCCGCGCGGTCCCAGTCGCGCACGTCGACGCCTTCGACGCGCAGCGAACCGCCGTCCACGTCGTAAAAGCGCTGCAGCAGCTTAATGAGCGTGGTCTTGCCGGCGCCGGTGGGGCCGACGATGGCAATGGTTTGGCCGGGCTGCGCCTCGCAGCTAAAGTCGTGGATGATGGTCTTGTCGGGCGTGTAGCCAAACTTGACATGGTCGAACTCCACGTGGCCGGGGCGCTTCTCGGGAATCTGCGCGTCGGCCTTCTGCTCCTCCTCGGGCGCGGCCAGGAACTCAAACACGCGCTCGGTAGCGGCGGCCATCGACTGCATCGTGTTGCTCACGTTGCCCAGCTGCTGCACCGGCTGCGTAAAGGTGCGAACGTACTGGATAAAGCTCTGGATGTCGCCGGGCGTGGCATTGCCGGTCAGCGCGAGCTGCGCGCCTACCACGACGACGCCCACGTAGCCCATGTTGCCCACCAGACTCATAAGCGGCATCATCAGGCCCGACAGGAACTGCGAGCGCCAGCCGCTAATAAAGAGGCGGTCGTTTTGACGGTCGAACTCCTCGATTGAGGCCTCGGCGCGGTCGAACACCTGAATGACGTTTTGGCCGGCAAAGTCCTCCTCGATAATGCCGTTGACGGCGCCCAGAACCTGCTGTTGCTCGCGGAAGTACGGCTGCGAGAAGTGAATCATCACGGTCAAGATAATCGCGGCGGCCGGCAGCGTGAGCACGGTGACGCCGGTAAGCGGCAGGCTGATCGAAAGCATCATGACGAGCACGCCGATAATCTGCGTCACCGACGTGATGAGCTGCGTCACGCTCTGGTTGAGCGACTGACCCAGCGTATCGACGTCGTTGGTGATGCGGCTGAGTACGTCTCCCTTGCTGTGGCCGTTGAAGTAACTCATCGGCACGACGGCAACCTTGGCGGCGATTTCCTTGCGCATGCGGTAGCAGATCTTTTGCGTGACGCCGGTCATGAGCCAGCCCTGGACCAGGCTGCAGACAGAGCTCGCCAGATACAGGCAGAGCAAAAAGCCGAGCGTCTTGGCGATCCAGTCAAAGTCAACGTCGCCGGTGCCGTTGACCTTGGCGACCAGGCCTTCGAACAGCTTGGTCGTAACCTGGCCGAGCACCTTGGGTCCCACAATGTTAAAGATGACCGAGCACACGGCAAAGGCGACGGCGGCAAACACGGCAATCTTGTGTTGGCCGATATAGCCGAGCAGCTGCCTCATGGTGCCCTTAAAGTCCTTGGCCTTTTCGCCGCGACGCATGCCGCCCATGCGGCCCATGGGACCACGTTGGCGGGTGGGCTTGGGAATCTGAGTCTTGGTCTCGTCTGCCATTAGCGCTCGCCTCCTTCCATGACGGCTGCAATTTCTTCTTGGGTAAGCCCCAGCTCCTCGGCGGAAAGCTGCGACTGTGCGATCTCCAGATACGCCGGGCAGCTGCGCAGCAGCTCCTCGTGCGTGCCGGTGCCCACTACGTGGCCGTCGTCGAGCACGATGATCTGGTCGGCGTGCATGATGGTCGCGATGCGCTGGGCTACGACCACGAGCGCGGCGTCGGTAACGTTTTTGGCCAGCTCCTCGCGTAGGCGCGCGTCGGTCTTGTAGTCGAGGGCACTAAACGAGTCATCGAACACCACGATCTCGGGCTTTTTGGCCAACGCGCGGGCGATGGCCAGACGCTGGCGCTGACCACCCGAAACATTGGAGCCGCCCTGGCTGATAGGGGAGTCGTACCCGTCCTCGCGCTCGGCGATAAAGTCCTCCGCCTGGGCGACGCGTGCTGCCTGGCGCATATCCTCGTCACTCACCATGTCGCCCGCAAACTTGAGGTTGCTCTCAACGGTACCCGAGAACAGACGACCCTGCTGCGGAATATAACCGATGCGGCGGCGCAGCTCGGAAAGGGTCATGTCGCGCACGTCGATACCGTCGAGCGAAATGCTGCCGCCCGTGACGTCGTACAGGCGCGGAATCAGCTGCACGAGCGTGGACTTGCCCGAGCCCGTGGAGCCAATAATGCCGAGCATCTGACCGGCATGCGTGGTGAAGTTCACGCCGCTGATGACGTCGGCGCGGGCATCGGGATACTGGAAGCTCACGTCGCGGAAGGTGAGCTCGCCGCGCGGCGCGCTGGCAGCAGGCAGTTTGGGCGAGACAGGGTCGTTGATACTCGTAGGGCAGGTGACGACCTCTTCCACGCGCTCGGCTGCGACCTCGGCGCGGGGCAGGATGACCGAAACCATGGTGAGGATCATAAACGCCATGACGATCTGCATGGTATAGGAGATAAACGCCATCATGTTGCCGACCTGCATCACGCCGTCGGACACGCCCTGCGCGCCAAACCAGACGATAAGCACGGTGATGCAGTTCATGACGAGCATCATGAGCGGCATCATAAAGCTCATGGCGCGGTTGGTGTAGAGCTGCGTGGTCATCAGGTCGAGCGAAGCCTTGTCAAAACGCTCGAGCTCATGCTCCTCGCGGTTGAACGAGCGGATGGGCATAAGGCCGTCGAGCAGCTCGCGGGCGGTAAGGTTCACGCGGTCAACAAAGCTTTGCATCTTTTTGAACTTGGGCATGGTGAGGCCCATAAGCACGCCGACGACGGCCGAGACCGCGATGATGGCAACGGCGATGGTCCACTCCAGGCCGGTATGGTTGGCCAGGACGCGCATGACGGCGACGATGCCCATGACGGGGGCCATCAGACACATGCGGATAAACAGAGTTGCGGCCATCTGGATTTGCTGAATGTCGTTGGTGCAGCGGGTGATGAGCGAGGCCTGGCTAAACTTGCCCACCTCGGCCGGCGAGAAGTGCATAACCTTGTTGAAGGTCTCGCGGCGCAGGTCGCGGGCGATGGAGCAGGCGGTGCGCGAAGCCACGGCACCGGTCAGGATGGTGGCGACGAGCGACACGAGGCACAGTCCAAACATCGTGGTCGCCATGCGGCTCAGGTAGGCGTTCTGCACGTCGGCGGGGTCGATGCCCTGCGCCTTGTACTCGTCCTGTACATAGCTCACGGCGCGCTGGGTGACGATGGAGCCCGACATGGAGCCCATTTTGTCCGCCATTTGGTTGGCGCCCTCGACGAGCTTGCCCTGGTCGATTAGGCCGCCTTCAACGCCTAGACGCAGGCTCTTCATGGTGATCTTGCCACCGTCGGCATCAATCTGTTTTTGCATGTTCTGCGCCGCAGCGGCCTTCTGCTGCATCTCGGCGAGTTGCTCGGGCGTCATCGCCGCCATCTGCTCGGGCGTGGGCATGGCCTGGGCGCCGCTGTTGTCTTTCTCACCGGACGTGCCCATCATGTCACCCATGGAGTTGGCGTCAATACCCTGGTTGAACGAAAGGACGACAGTCTCGGGCAGGCTCATGATGTCGGCAATCTTGCCGCCGTCGGCACGCTCCTCCTCGGTGCCCTTGTACGTTCGAATGCCGTTATTGTCCGCCTTGCTAAACACGGCCTCCACAGCCTTGGCGTCCTTGGAGCTCATGAAGAGTTCGAGGTCGTCGAGCGATTCGGCGCGAATGGTGTCGGGCACGGGCGAGGCGATGCCGCCTTGCTGCACGCCCACGTCGACGATGTCGCTCATATAGGTAGGCAGCGCCAGATCGGCGTTGCAGCTGATTACGATAAGTACGATAGCTGCGAACAGTGCCAGGACATGCTTTTTAAAGAGCTTGAGAATCCTCACTCGGCATCTCTCCTTTCTTGGTTGCGGTCGATAATTTCGTTGGCACGTCTTAGAAGACGCACCATCTCTTGGGTATCTGTTTCGCCGAACTGCTCGAGGAAGGCCGCGGTGCGGTCCTCGAATTCCCGACGCTTGATTTCGAGATCATGGAATCCCTTGTCGGTCACCGTGACGTGTACGCGACGACGGTCGGTCTTTGAGTGCTCGCGCTCGACCCAGCCCTTGGCTTCGAGAGCGCGTAGGATATTGGCGATGCGGGCACTCGAGACCCAGGCGCGATCTGCGAGTTCGCTCGGCGTGAGCGAACCGCCAGCGAGCATGAGGGCGCGCATGACGGCCATCTCGCCGCCGAGAGCTTTGTCCGCAAAGCGCGAAACGCGCTGATGCATGCTGCCAAACTCGGTAAGGAGTTGGCGTCCAAGCTCATGGAAATCGGTATCTTCCACCGAAAACCCCTAACACTAGAAACTATTTTCGGTGGAAGATGATACCCCTGCACGCGCGCCCTATACGGAAGATTTTTGGGACATGCCTAGAAAACTGCCTTTAGGCGATCTCCGTACACCGTCGGTGCCAGCAAAGTTAAGGGCAGATCTCTGGGCATGTCCCAAAAACTACCTGGTTGCTAGGCAATATAAAGAACGCATAAAGAATTAAAATCATTCAAGAATTGCAGCGTTTCAAAGAACTATCATGCACGCGGTTAGGCGAGGGGTTGTCACCACCATGACGACTGGGACTCATATAATCGCCACGTGCGATGCTCCAACTTCCCGCGAGGAGACACCTTATATAAAGGGGGATGGAGTCATGGCATTTGACTTCACGGGCAAGACCGCGATTGTCACGGGCGGCACTCAGGGCATTGGCCTCGAGATCGCCAAGGGCATCGTCGCGGGCGGCGGACATGTCGCGCTCATCGCAAGGAACGCTGCTAAGGGCGAGGCCGCTGTGGCCGAGCTTGGCGAGGGCAACAAGTTTTATCAGCTCGATGTCGCTGATGCGCCCAAGGCGCGCGAGACCGTCGTACTTGCAGTTTTTGAGCATCTTTTCGTC